>DATAVE010000016.1:0-14932 GCA_036267875.1 Mycobacteriales bacterium | reverse complement strand
CCGGTGAGGTACCCGCTGCGCGCGTGATGTCGGTGACCTTCAGGTCCCGGTACGACGATGACGCAAGGAGATCGATCGTGCACTCGACGAGGCGCTTGCGGGTGGCGAGCCCGCGGCGGCCCGGCACCCGGCCGTCGACCGCACGAAGCGGCGGCGTACGCGTGACCTTCGTCGTTGTCGACGAGGTGTCAGTTTTCGCCACGGCCGCGATCGTATTCGCTCGTCGTGTCACTCATGTGAAACGGCTGACAGGAAGGGCGGCGGCTCTCCGCCGCCGTGGACGGCCAGGCTCGCACCGGTGATGAAGGCCGCGCCGGGCGACGCGAGATAGAGGCAGGCCGCAGCAACGTCCGACGGTTGCGCGAGCCGGTGCATCGGCACGGTCTGCGCGACGCGGGCGATGCCCGCTTCATCGCCGTAGAACAAGCCCGACTGCTCGGTCTCGAGGTAGCCGACCATTACCTCGTTGACCCGAACCTTCGGCGCCCACTCCATCGCGAGCGTGGTGGTCAGGTTGGCGAGACCGGCCTTCGCCGCGCCGTACGCCGAGCTGCCTGGCGACGGGCGGTGTCCGGACAGGCTGCCGATGTTGATGATCACGCCACCTTCGGCCTGGGCCGTCATCGCGGGGTACGCGGCCTGTGCGACATAGAGCGGCGCGAGCAGGTTCAGCCCAATTATTTTCGACACGAAGTTGGGCGACATGTCGGCAGCGGGAGCGGGAGGCGCACCGCCGGCGTTGTTCACGACGATGTCGAGCCGACCCCATTCGTCGACGGCTGCAGCGACCACTGCGCCCGCGCCTTCGGGATCCCGGAGATCGGCAGCGACGAAGTGATCGATCAGATCAGTGGGTGCGTTGCGCGCACAGACCAGAACGTGAGCGCCGGCCTCCCGGAAGGCCTTGGCGATGCCGAGCCCGAGGCCCTTCGTTCCCCCCGTGACGAGGGCAACGCGCCCGCTCAAGTCCGCGCTCACCCGTATATGGTTGCACCGAATCTGACGACCCATCAGAAAGTCACCCGTGGCCATCAATACGTCGATCAGCGACCACGTCGCGGAGATCGTCGTCGACGCACCTCCCGTCAATGCGCTGACCGTCGCGGGCTGGTTCGAGCTGGCCGACGCGATCACCGCGGCCGGGCGCAATGACGACATACACGTGGTCGTGCTTGCTGCCGAGGGCAAGGGCTTCAACGCCGGCGTGGACATCAAGGAGATGCAGTCGACAGAAGGCTTCAGTGCCTTGCTCGGCGCGAATCACGGCTGCGCGGCGGCGTTCGCCGCGGTCTATGACTGCCTGGTTCCGGTGGTCGCCGCTGTCAACGGCTTCTGCCTCGGCGGCGGCATCGGCCTCGTCGGGAATGCCGACGTGATCGTCGCCTCCGACGACGCGTCCTTCGGGCTGCCAGAGGTCAAGCAGGGTGCGCTCGGCGCCGCCACGCATCTGGCCCGACTCGTGCCACAGCACAAGATGCGGCACATGGTCTATACCGCCGAGCGTGCGACGGCGCAGGAGCTCGCGGCCTACGGCTCGGTGCTGAAGGTCGTGCCGCGCGAGGAGCTGCGGGCGACCGCCCGCGAGGTGGCGCTGCAGATCGCGGCGATCGACCCAACCGTGATGCGTGCTGCCAAGGCCTCACTCAACGGCATCGACCCGGTCGACGTGAAGCGGTCCTATCGCTTCGAGCAGGGGTTCACGTTCGAGCTGAACCTCTCGGGCGTATCCGACAGGGCGAGGGACTCCTTCGTCGAGAAGCGTGACGGGTGGGAGAAGCCGAAGGATGCCTGACAAGCGGACGACGATCGAGGAGATCGTCGGAGAGCTTCGAGACGGGATGACCATCGGGATCGGCGGCTGGGGTTCGCGCCGCAAGCCGATGTCGGTCGTACGCGCGATGCTGCGGTCGTCGCTCGAGGACCTGACCGTCGTGTCGTACGGCGGGCCGGACGTCGGGCTGCTGTGCGCCGCGGGGATGGTGCGCAAGGTCGTCTTCGCCTTTGTCTCGCTGGACTCGATTGCCCTGGAGCCGCACTTCCGGTTGGCCCGGCAGGCTGGCACCGTGGAGGCACTCGAGCTCGACGAGGGGATGTTCCTGCTCGGCCTGCAAGCCGCGGCCTGGCGGGTGCCATTCCTGCCGACGCGCGTCGGCCTGGGCTCGGACGTCGTCGCGAAGCAGCCGGAGATCAAGACGGTTGTCTCTCCCTATGACGACGGTGAAGAACTGGTCGCGATGCCGGCTCTTACGCTCGACGTTGCGCTGGTCCACCAGAACCGCGCAGACGCCGCGGGCAACGCGCAGTTCCTCGGGCCGGACCTCTACTTCGATGACCTGATGTGCCAGGCAGCCGCGCGGTCGTTCGTCACCTGCGAGCGGGTGATCGATACCGCCGACTTCGGAAAGTTCGGCTCACACCACACCCAGCGGATCAGCCGGCTGTTCACCGACGGCGTCGCCGAGACGCCCAATGGCGCGCACTTCACTTCGTGTGATCCCGACTACGAACGCGACGAGGCCTTCCAGAAGGAATACGCGGCAAGCGCTGCGTCTCCCGAGGCGTGGCAGCAATGGCGGGCGGACTGGGTCGACATCAGCGAGGCTGACTACCAGAGCAAGGTGGCCGCCCGATGAGCGCCACTCGCGCGGACATCTGCTGCGTCGCCGTCGCTGAGTGCTTTCGCGGCGACGGCGAGATCGTGGCGAATCCGATCGGCACGATTCCCCGAATCGGCGGCTTGCTGGCCCGCCGTTCGTTCGAGCCGGACCTCGTGATGACCGATGGCGAGGCGATGCTGACCGACGTGTCGGGCGCCGTCGAGGCCTGGAATCCCTACCGCTCGATGTTCGACATCGTCTGGTCCGGTCGGCGTCACGTGATGATGGGCGGTTCGCAGCTCGACCTGTTCGGCAACCACAACTTTGCGGCGATCGGCGACATGAAGAAGCCGAAGTCGCAGCTGCTCGGATTCCGTGGTGCGCCCGGCAATACGGTCAACAACGTCACGTCGTACTGGGTGCCGAACCACTCTTCCCGGGTATTCGTCGACACCGTCGATGTGGTGACCGGGGTCGGCTATGACCGCGCTGCGGCCGCCGGGTCGGGCGCAACCAAGTACCACGGGCTGCGACACGTCGTGACCAACTTGTGCGTGCTCGACTTCGAGACGGTGGAGCACCGGATGAGGCTGCGGTCGGTGCATCCCGGCGTCACTGTCGACGAGGTCGTCGCGGCAACCGGTTTCGCACTCGAGGTGCCGGACGACGTGCCGACATCACGCGAGCCGACGGATACCGAGCTGGCGATCATCGCCGAGCTCGACCCTCGCGGCAGCCGCTCCAAGGAAGTCCCCGAGCCCGATGGCACGTAGCGCGCTCCATCCCGCGTTGAAGACGCGGTTCACCGAGCTGGTCGGGATCCGGTATCCCGTCGTACAGACCGGGATGGGTTGGGTCGCGACGCCGCAGCTCGCAGCAGCCACGTCGGCGGCGGGCGGTCTTGGCATCCTTGCCGCCGCGACGATGACCTACGACGAGCTCGACCTGGCTATCAAAGAGGTACGCAGCCGCACCGACGCGCCGTTCGGCGTGAACATGCGCGCCGACCAGCCGGATGTGGGTGATCGCGTCGACCTGCTGATCCGCGAGGGCGTGCGCGTCGCTTCGTTTGCAATGGCACCGAAGAAGGACCTGATCACGCGACTGCAGGACGGCGGCGTGCTCGTCATGCCGTCGATCGGCGCGAAGCGGCATGCCGAGAAGGTCGTCGAGTGGGGCGTCGACGCCGTACTGGTGCAGGGCGGAGAAGGCGGTGGCCACACCGGATCGGTGCCGACCTCGCTGCTGCTGCCACAGGTGATCGATGCGGTCGGTGGACAGGTCCCGGTGATCGCAGCCGGTGGCTACTTCGACGGTCGCGGTCTGGTGGCGGCTCTGGCCTACGGCGCGAGCGGCATCGCGATGGGAACCCGCTTCCTGTTGACGAGTGACTCGCCGGTGCCCGAGGCGGTGAAGCAGGTCTACCTGTCGAAGTCCGTCGCGGAGACTGTAGTCACCAAGCAGGTCGACGGCGTGCCGCATCGGGTGCTGAGCAGTGACCTGGTCAACGCACTCGAGTCGTCGTCGACCCCACGCCGGTTCCTTGGTGCGGCCCGCAACGCCGCGAGGTTCCGCAAGGACACCGGAACCAGCTGGCGGGCGATGATCCGTGAGGGCGCGGCGATGCGCAAGACCCAGGAGCTGTCCTGGAGCCAGGTGCTGATGGCCGGCAACACTCCGATGCTGCTTCGTGCGGCGATGGTCGACGGCCGGATCGACCTCGGAGTGATGGCAAGCGGTCAGGTCGTGGGGATGATCGACGATCTGCCCAGCTGCGCTGATCTCGTCAACCGCATCATCACCGAAGCGAACGAGGTCTTGCGCTCGCTCAACCCCACCGCCCGGCCCACCTCGAAGTAGCACACAAAGTCCCCCGAGGCACGGTGAGTGCTACCGCCTTGTCCGATTCGGCGACCACTTTGTGTGCTACTTCGTGCAAGAAGTGATTGCCGAGTGCCGATACGGTCACGGTGATGAAGACGCGAGTGATGTGCGGTGTCGTGGCGGTTGTTGCGCTGGTTGCCGGATGTGGCGGCAGCAAGGATCCCGCGGGCCACGACCTTGCCGCCAAGGCCTGCCAGTCAGCCGGTGCCACGGCGGCGAACTACGCGGCCCAGGCAGCGGCCGCGAACTCCCTATACAGCAGCCTCGCGACTGATGAGCAGGCTGCGGCGACTCAGGAGTCACAGGTTGGTGCAGCGGCTGGACTCGGTAGCGGTTCGGCGGCTCAGCTGCTCTCCGGGCAGGGCGCGGGCTTCAAGGTGATCACCGACTGCGCGACGCTCGGTCTACCGGTCACGCACTGACGCAGGTCAGGACTCGAGCAGGTCGGGACGCAGCGCCTCGACCATCCGGCGCATCCCGTCGCGCCACTGCACTGTGGTGTGACCGACGAGCTCGTGCATCCGGTCGACATTGACCCGGCCGCTCGCGAGTGAGTGCTCGTCGACGGCAAGCTTCGGCGTCAGGCCGGTGAGCTCGCCGAGGTAGTCGGTCCACTCCTCGACGCTGACCTGCTCATCGCCCGCCCAGTTGACCGTCGTCGGCGGGACGCCTGCGATCTCGAACAGCTTCGGGACCATCGCGACGATGTCGTCGGTATGGATCGGCTGGAAGACGTTCGGCCGCACCTCGTGGACGGCCACGTCCTGGCCGGCCTCCATCTGCGCGAGGTGGAACATCGGCCAGCCGCCGCCGTCACCGTAGGGCACGTTGAGTCGCGCGATGGTCGTCGGTAGGTCGTAGCGCCGGGCGCCGTGCCGCGCGGCCGCCTCCGCAGCGATCTTGCAGATCGAGTACGTCTCCAAGTAGTAGGCCCGGTGGTTGTCGCCGAGCGGTGAGTCCTCGTGCGCCTCACCGTGCGGGTGCGGTTCGTAGACCGCCGACGTCGAGCAGTGCAGGAATGCCTTCGCGTCCGCGTACCTCTCCATCAGCGACAGCACGCCGCCGACGTTGCCGTCGAGATCGACCGACCACTTGCCGCTCTTCATCACCGCGAAGTGGGCGACGTAGTCGACCTGCTCAGGCAGGTCGTCGAGCTGCCCCTTCACGAGGTCGAGGAAGACCGGCTTCACGCCGCCGGCTTCGAATGGCTCCTTGGCGGCGGGATCCTTCCAGCGGGCCGCGCCGTACACCTCGTTGTCCTTGGCCAGCGCAAGCGCAACCGGCTTTGCGACCTCACTCGTCACGCCGGTGATGAGGACCTTTGCCCCGCTGATGCTCGTCATGGTGCAACCGTTCCGAAGTCAGTGAATCCGCTGGGCACGTGGCGGCCCATCGTGCCGTGCTCGAACAGTCCCCATCCGACGTCACCGTTCAGCGTCGCGCGACCGACGTGGTCGATGACTCCCCACGGGGTGCGCGCGGCGATGGCCGGGTCGGTGAAGTCATATGTCGCGCCCTCGATCCAGCGCGCGCCTCGCCAGCTGCCGTGCGCCCAGTCCGGGTCGCCGCCATAGCCGCAGCCGACGTGTAGTGGCACGTGCGCGAGGCATTCGACCTCCAGCGTGATCGGGCTGCCGTCCGGCTCGGTGAGGGCGATCGTTGCGCACTGCGGGATCCGCGTGCCGGACGCGTAGTGGATCTTCACTCGCGGCCAGCCGAGCTGATCGATCTTGCCGTCCGGATGGATGCGCACCGCGTCGTTGAGAGTGCGGTGGCCGTTGCCGTCCTCTTGCGCGATCAGCACGATCGCGTAGTCGTCGAAGCGCATCGGCACGTAGAGCCACCAGAAGCCGAAGTCCTCCGCGCCGTCGACCGGCCTCCCGGCCGGCTCTGCTTCGCCAATCGGCCGGATGCCCCACGACCGGTCACGCGAGCCGACCCAGGTGTCCGGGGAGACCGCGATGGTGTCGCCCGCGACTCGAATCTCTCCCTCCCACGAACCGAGCTGCGCGAAGCGCCAGGTATCGAGGATCGGCCGGATCCCGGTACGCCAGAGGTGCCGCTCCTCATCGACCGCGGGAAGCGAGCCCTGCCAGGTCAGGTCGAACCCGATGCCTTGGTCGTCGGCGTCGCAGATCAGCCGGATCTTCTGCAGCGGCTCGACGACCTCGATGCGATACGGCCCGACCTCGAGGTTCATCCGCTCTTCGTCGAGCGCGTCCGACATCCGTACGACGTGCTGCAGATCGCCGCGGCGTACGACGACGTAGGCATCCTTCACGCCGAGCTGCGGGTAGATGCCAGCGCCGGTGATCAGGAAGACGTCGCCGGTGCGGTCGTGGGCGTTGAAGTAGCAGCGGTCGTAGAAGTTGCGGTCGCTGCTCGCGACATACCGCATCGACAGCGGCGTCTGGTGCAGCGGGTATTCGTCGAGCGCGACCGGCATCGTTGCCTGCCTCTCCTGCTTGGTGGTGCCTAGTCGGTGATGTCGTCCAGAAGTGACTCGAGATGGATGCTGTTGCGGATCAGCTCGTCGACATCCGCGGGCATCTCAATCTCGCCGAAGTGCGCCTGGCGTGCCCCGGTGCGCAGGAAGACCACGCCCCACTGCACCGCGCAATAGACCATGTAGAACCGCAGGTCACGCGGCGCGTATCCGGTGAGCGCCTCGTACTTCGCCGCCACGTCCGCCGGCTGCAGAAAGTGCGGCATGCCCGGCAGCCCGAGCATCGTGGTGATGTCCTGGAACACCCGGTGCGCGTAGACCAGCCACGCAACGTCGAGCTCCCGCGGACCGAGGCCGGCCATCTCCCAGTCGAGCAGTGCCGCAGGCCGGAAGTCGTCGTAGAGAATGTTGCCAATCCGCGAGTCGCCCCATGACAGGACCGTTGATCCTTCGTGGGCGGGCCAGTTCGCCTCGAGCCAGTCGAACGACCGCTCGACCAGCTCCGAGCGGGTGCCGTCGTTGCGCGCCATCGCATACCAGGACTGCGTGTAAGCAAAGTGCCGGCGAAGGTGGGTATCGCCTGGCCGATCACGTTCGAGGAACGGCATTCGTTTCGGTGCGTCCGTGATGGCGTGCAGTGCAGCGATGGCCTCGACCGTCGAGTCCTGCAGTGTTTGCTGCTGCTCGGGTGTCGCGTCGAACACCCAGTTGTCCCCGAACGGATACGGCATGACGTCCGGCGGCACGAGGCCATCGACCCGGCTCATCACGAACATCGGCGCGCCCATGGCCGCACCCGTGGGCTCGCACCACCAGGGCCGGGGGACCGGCACCTTTGTCAGTGACGCGACCGAGCGGATCACGTCGAACTGGCTCTGCAGGTCGTAGTTCGGGAAGACCGGTACATCGGCGAGGCTGGGCGCGATCCGCGCGACGAGCCGCTCGTCCTGTGCGCCATCGCCATCGTTCCAACGGGCCCGGAACAGCACCGTGTCGCTCGACATGCCGTTGGCCTCGGAGCCTTCGAGGTCGGACACCGCGACATTGGCTGCGTCACCGAGCTTGCCGCCGATCCACGTTTCGAGCTGTTGGCGAACCTCCTCTGGTTCGCGGCTCGAGACCTTCATCGTGATGTGCTCGATCTCGATCGGGTCGGTCATGCGCTCACGCACCCTTCGTCGGCTGCAGTGCGGCTGTCACCACGCGGGCGACGGACCGGGCGAACTCCTCCGCACCGTCGGCGCCTTCGTTCAGGGCGCGGGTGAACAGCGCGCCGAGCATCACGTCGAACAGCGCGTCGCTCGGGACGATCGAAGAGCGCCCGCTCTGCTCGAGGTAGGCGTCGAACGAACGGCGCATCGGGAAGAAGCTGCGCTCCATCGACTGGCGCCAGAGCTCCGGGTGGATCTGGTACTCGACGAGCAGGCCGGGGATCGCGGAGCGGATCGCCGGGTCGGACAGGTAGGTCAGGATCTGCAGGCAGTACGGCTGCAGATCGGTGATGATGTCGCCGGTGATCGCCTGTGGAGCGAGCAGCCCGCTCGGAAAGACGGCCTCTTCGATCAGTTCGGCCTTGCTCGACCAGCGTCGGTAGACGCTCGGAGCACTTACGCCGGCGCGACGAGCGATCGCCTGAATCGTGGTCGCCTGGTAGCCGTCCTCGACCAACAGCTCGAGAGTGGCTTGGCGAATCGCGTCGTCGACGCGTGGATCGCGGGGCCTCCCGACGCGTGGCGCATCCTCGACCGCATCGTCGGCCATGCTCTCCCCAGACATGGCCTGCCCAGACATGGCCGAAACCTATTACGTGCCGCCATGTAACGCAACGCCGTCCAACCGCCGAGCCCAACGAAAAGTGCCTAAAACACGCCGGGAGAGACGCTTTTCGTTGGGCTCGGCGTTAGAAGAGGGAGGCGCCTTCGATCGCGAGCAAGCGCGATTTCGTCGTTACGCCGCCGCGGGCGGAGAAGCCGCCGAGCTTGCCGCCGGCGGCCAGGACGCGATGGCACGGGACGATCAGCGGTACCGGGTTGGCGCCGAGCGCCTGACCGACCTCGCGCGCGGCATGAGGAGTCCCAAGTCGTGCGGCGATCTCGCCGTAGGTGATCGTGTCGCCGGGACCGACCGTGCGCGCGATCTCATAGACCCCGCGACGGAACTCGCTGACGCCGGCGAGGTCGACCACGACGTCGTTCATCGGATCGGGCTCGCCTGACAGCAGCGCCGTAATGCCTTCGATCGCGCGCGTCGCAGTAGGACTTGGCTCGACCTCGCCTAAGCCCGGCCAGTAGCGCGCGAGGCGGGCCTTGGTGTCCTCGGTGCTGGCCTCGGGTAGCTGCACGCCGCACACGCCGGAGTCGTTCCACGCGATCCCGCAGTCGCCGATCGCGGTCGCAAAGACTGCTGTTCCCACGTCGCCTATCCTGTCGCGAGCCGCTGACAGTTCCCACTCGTTATCGCGCTCGGCAATAGAAGATCGCTCTCAGCGAAGCAATGCCAGCCGGTGGCGCAAGAACTCCTGCTCCACCTCGTTGTCGGTGAGCGCGATTGCGGACTCGTACGCCGCAGCCGCCTCGGTGTCGCGCCCGAGGCGGGCGAGCATGTCTGCCTGGGCCGCCGGGAGGTAGCCGTATCCGCGCAGCGCCGGATCGTCCTCGATCACGGCAATCGCGTCGAGGCCGGCCTGCGGCCCGCTCGCCAGACTGACCGCGACGGCACGGTTGAGCGCCACGACCGGCGACGGCCAGACGTCGCAGAGGACGTCGTAGAGCCGGACGACCTCCTCCCAGTCGGTGTCCTGCCATCTGGCGGCGCGGGCATGGACGGCCGCGATCGCGGCCTGCAGCGCGTACCGATCGGGCCCACCGGTGTTGATCGACTGCCCGACCAGCGCGAGGCCTTCGCGGATAGCGGCGGCGTTCCACTGACTGCGGTCCTGCTCCTCCAGCAACAGCAGCCGACCGGTGCGGTCGGTGCGGGTCGCGCGGCGGGCGTCAGTCAGCAGGATCAGCGCGAGCAACCCGGCGACGCCCGGATCCTGGGGCAGCAGGCTTCGCAGCATCCGTCCCAGATCGGTCGCACGACTGACAAGGTCGCCGCGGACGAGGTCGGCGCCGACCGGTGCGGTGTGGCCGGTGGTGAACAGCAGATGCACCACGGCGAGTACGGCGGTAAGCCGCTGCGGGAGCTCGTCCGGTGGCGGCACGCGGTAGGGGATCTTGGCGGCACTGATCTTCTTCTTGGCCCGCGTGATCCGCGCGGCCATCGTCGGCTCGCTCACCAGGAATGCGCGAGCTACCTCGGCGGTGGTCAGGCCGCAGACGAGGCGCAGCGTCAGTGCGACTTGCGACTCCTGGGCCAAGGCCGGGTGACAGCAGGTACAGATCAGCCGGAGCCGGTCGTCCGGGATCCTTGTTTCATCCCACTCAGCTTCGTCCCATTCGCTGTCGTCGGACTCGTCGCCGGGTCCGGGCGTCGCCTCGTCGGAGACGAGCAGCGGCATTCGGTCCCGGAACCGTGCCTCGCGACGTAACAGATCCATGGCACGCCGCCGGGCGACGGTGGTGAGCCAGGCGCCTGGCCGTTCGGGGATCCCGTCGATCGCCCAGGATTCGAGTGCGCGGGCGTACGCGTCCTGGACGCACTCCTCGGCGAGGTCGATGTCGCGGGAGGCGCGCACCGTCGCGGCGAGCACGAAGGCCCACTCACGACGGTGCGCGTCGGCGACCGCTACCGCGACATCGACCGGGTCTGGCATGAGGAGCGACTTAGCCGATCGCTCGGATCGGTCGGATCTCGATGCAGCCCATGCCCGACGGGATGTCCTTGGCGATGGCAATCGCCGCGTCGAGGTCGGCAGCCTCCACGAGGTAGTAGCCGCCCAGGGCTTCCTTCGTCTCGGCGAACGGGCCATCGGTCACGGTGAAGTCACCACCGTTGGGTCGCACGGTCGTCGCCATGGGAGTGAGCTCCAGCGCGTTGCCTCCGGCGATCGCGCCTTCGTGCTTGCCCCAGAACGCGCCGTGGCCCGCGTGCATCTCGCCCAGCGTCGCCTCGTCGGCACCGGAGTAGGCAGCCTCGTCTTGGTAGATCAGCAGCAGGTACTGCGACATTGCGCTGTTTCCTCTCGCTCCGCGGTCCGCGGTTTCGGACCCTCATCATGACGACGTTCCGGATGACAGAGAATCGACAGCATGGGCGAAGCGATCTGGGCGGCCGCGCAAGACGTCAAGATCGCGTCGGGGGAGACCTCGCTCGCGGCCTGGTTCCTCGTGCCGGATGGGCCGGGCCCGCATCCCTGCGTCGTCATGGGACAGGGCTTCTCGATGACGCGGTACGACGGTTTCGCGCCGTACGCCGAGGCCTTTCTCGCTGCCGGCGTTGCGGTGCTCGCCTTCGACTACCGATACTTCGGCGACTCGGGAGGCACACCGAGGCAGAAGTTCGCGATCCGCGCGCAGCGCGCAGACTGGCGAGCGGCGGTGGCGTTCGCGAAAGCTGACGAGCGCATCGAGTCCTCGCAGATCGTCGCGTGGGGATTCTCGTTCGGCGGCGGGTTCGGCCTCGAGGCGTCGTTGCGGGATCCGGACGTCGCAGCTGTCATCGCACTCTGCCCGTTCGTCGACGGCTTGCGTCGGGCACTGGGGACGCCGCCCGCCTTGTTGGGCTGGCTGCTCCCGAAGGCGATAGCGAATGCCGCGGGTCGCCACATATTGGTGCCGGTCGCGGCAGAGCCCGGCGGCCATGCCGCGCTGACGCGACCCGGCGAGCTCGCGGGCTTCACCAAGGTGGCGCCGGCCGACTCGACCTGGCGCAACGAGGTGACGCCGGGGATCTTCGTCTGGGTCAGCACATTTCGGCCCGTCACGAAGGCAGCCAGATTGCGCCAGCCGCTGTGGGTGGGCCTCGGCGAGCGGGACGTGACGGCGAACGACGTGGCAGTCGCGCGGCTTGCCGAGCGCGCCCCGCGCGGCGAGCTGCATCGCTACGACGGAGATCACTTCGATGTGCTGCTGCGACCGTTGGCTGACCGGATAGCCGCCGACCAGCTCGAGTTTCTGAAGGCCGCCGGTGTGCTGATCTCCTCGCGCACCTAGCATCGCCGCGTGGTCTCCGAGATCTTCGACGCTTCTGCCTGGGACGAAGTCCCAGGCTTCAACTTCGCCGACATCACCTATCACCGGGCGCGCTCGTCGGGCACCGTGCGGGTGGCGTTCAACCGGCCGGAGATCCGCAACGCGTTCCGGCCGTCGACGGTCGATGAGCTCTACGCCGCGCTCGATCACGCCCGGATGTCCTCCGACGTCGGCTGCGTGCTGATCACAGGTAACGGGCCGTCACCAAAGGACGGCGGCTGGGCGTTCTGCTCCGGCGGCGACCAGCGGATCCGCGGCCGTGACGGCTACAAATACGCCGAGGGCGAGACCGCGGAGACGATCGACCCTGCTCGTTCCGGTCGGCTGCACATCCTCGAGGTGCAGCGCCTGGTTCGTTTCATGCCGAAGGTCGTCATCGCGGTCGTGCCTGGGTGGGCGGCCGGTGGCGGTCACAGCTTGCATGTCGTGTGCGATCTCACGATCGCGAGTCGCGAGCACGCGCGGTTCAAGCAGACCGATGCAAAGGTGGCGAGCTTCGACGGCGGGTTCGGCTCGGCGTACCTCGCGCGTCAGGTCGGGCAGAAGTTCGCACGCGAGATCTTCTTCCTTGGCGACGAGTACTCCGCAGATGACGCGCAGCGAATGGGCATGGTCAACGCTGTCGTCGACCACGCCGACCTCGAGCGTGTTGCCCTCGAGTGGGGCGCGAAGGTCAACGCGATGAGCCCGATGGGCATCCGGATGCTGAAGTACGCGTTCAACGCGATTGACGACGGGCTGGTCGGCCAGCAGCTCTTTGCCGGCGAGGCGACCCGTCTGGGCTACATGACCGATGAGGCCGCCGAGGGCCGCGATGCCTTCTTGGAACGCCGCGACCCCGACTGGTCCGGCTACCCGTACTACTACTAGGGAAAATCAAAGGCCGGCCGGATGAAGATCATCGCCATCTAGGCGTCCTAGAGAACGCCTATCCGGCGATGATCTTGAAAGCCTCGGCTCGCGGCCGACGAAACCCAGCCACGGGCTCAACTGCGCCTCTAGTCTTAGCGCCTATGCCTATGCCTATGCCTTTGACTCTGCCTTAGCTCTGGACTCAAGTAGCGAGCCAGTCGGGGAGTGTTGTCACGCCGGCGGCGGTCAGCTGGTCGCGAAGCTGCTCGTTCCAGGGCGCGTAGATGGCTTCAATCTCGCGGCGCAGCGTCGGCGGGACAATGGGTTTGGCGACGTCAGCCCGGTTGACTGCTTCGTAGCCGCGGCGAGCCCGCGAGTAGAGACCGGGATGCCGGCGCAGGACTGCCCGTCCTCGCCGAGCCGCGAACGCTGCACCTCGCTGCACCGTCGAGCTCCGGTACGCCGATGCGCTGTTGTCGATCGCGATCTCGCCCGGCAGCAGCCCGGGGTCGATCCCCAGCCTGGTGCACTGGGCGGCCAGCAGCTGCATCGGTGACCGTTGCAGCTCGTCGAAGAAGAGCACGTCGCAGCGGTCCGGAAACAGCTCGAGCCAGCTGGGCAGAAACCGGGCGTATTGCCCGCCCCAGAGTGCGGTGTAGTTGTTGCGCGCCCTCAGGTTCATCTCTTCGGTCGGGATCGACTGGCATCGCTCGACGTACTCGACCAGCGTCATCGTGGCCGGCACCTGAAGCCGTCCCTGCATGAACTGGAAGAACGAGATCAGCCGTTCAGTGGGTTCGCGAAGGATGACCGCGACCCTCGGATCACATACCTCTTTGACGGCCCGCGCGGTCGCGGTCGCGCCGTAGAAGTAGTCGGGCGTGGACTCCATCGCCACCGGCTGACCCGAGTACCGCTGGAAGTAGGACTCGTACTCGGACAGCGGTCGCAGCGCCTCGCCGTACCGGACCGCCTGGAAGTAGCGGGTCTCCTTGGTCGAGGAGCTGAGGATCTGGGGATGTCGGGCCAAAGTGTTGAACATCGTTGTCGTGCCTGCACGGCTGACGCCGACGACGATAAAATTGGGAAGCACGTGGTCCTTCGCGTTTTGTTGCTGTGGCAACGTTCTACAGACAGGGTGAAGATATGTCACGGCCGCAGTCGCCCTTCACGCCGGGCACCGTGGTCGTGGTCATCCCCGCTCTCGATGAGGAAGACCGAATCGCGGCGACGGTTGCCGCAGCGCTGACCCTGCCCGAGGTGGCCGGGGTGATCGTGACCGATGACGGGTCGACCGACCGCACCTCGCAGCTCGCCGCCGAGGCTGGTGCGCACGTTGTCCGGCACGACCGCCGGCGGGGCAAGGCGGCAGCGATGGTCACCGGCGCCGAAGCCGCCAGGACGATCGGGCTGGCCGCCGCAGCTCTGCTGTTCCTTGACGCCGATCTGGAGGACTCCGCCGCGAGCGCGGGACCGCTGATCGGACCGGTTCTGGACGGTACGGCGGACCTGACCATCGCCCTGCTGCCGCCGGCGCCCGGCGGCGGCCATGGCTTCGTCGTACGCCTCGCCACCCGTGGGATCGTGCGAGCCACCGGCTGGACCCCGACCCAGCCACTGTCCGGCCAGCGGTGTATCACCAGGGAGCTCTTCGATCGGGTGCTGCCGTTGGCCCGTGGGTTCGGAGTGGAGACCGGTCTGAGCATCGACGCCCTCCGGGCGGGGGCCCGGGTGGTGGAGTGTCCGGTGCCGATTCGGCACCGCGTGACCGGTGCCGGCTGGCGAGACCAGCGGCACCGGGCGCGGCAGTACCGGGACGTGTGGTGGGCACTGGCCCGCCGGCGGAGGGGCCGGTCCCGGCTCACGTCGCTCTAGTAGCCGTACCCGCCACCGCTGCCGCTGGAGCTCGGCGACGGCGCCGGAGAGCTCGTGGTGGTGCCACCGCTTGCGGGGCTGACGGTGCTCTTGCCGCCGCTGCTCTTGCTCCCGCAACCCGCGACGACGGTAGCGCCGATCGC
>DATAVE010000015.1:0-2226 GCA_036267875.1 Mycobacteriales bacterium | reverse complement strand
CGAGTAAAACACGTTCTAGTTTTTTCGGCTACAACTGTTGACGCCCCGTCAGATCCGAGCAAAATGAGAACACGTTCTCGTTGCCTGAAAGGCGCCCTTCGTGACCGATTCGCTCGCTGATATCGACCTCTGGGACATGGACCAGTACACCGAGGCCATCCCGTACGAGCAGTTGCGTCGGCTGCGTGCCGAGGCGCCGGTCTTCCACCACCACGATCCCGAGCAGCCCAACGGGTTCTGGGCGGTCACCCGTCACGAGGATGTCGTCTACGTCTCCCGCAACCCGGAGCTGTTCTCCTCTGCGGAGAAGACGGCGTTGATCACTGAGCTCGCCGAGGAGCAGCTCGCTCAGCAGCAGATGTTCATGCTGAACCAGGACCCGCCGGACCACACCCGGATGCGCAGCCTGGTCAACCGCGGCTTCACCCCGCGGATGATCGCCAAGCTCGAGGAGCGCATCCAGGAGACGTGCGATGAGATCGTCGCGCAGGCACTGGCGAAAGGCGAGGGCGACTTCGTCACGCTGTGCGCAGCGGAGCTTCCGCTGATCGTGATCGCGGAGCTGATGGGTGTCCCGCTCGAGGACCGGCACAAGGTCTTCGACTGGTCCAACCGCATGGTCGGCGGCGATGACCCGGAGTACGGCGTCACCGACGAAGAGCGGCTTGGCGCGGCGACTGAGATGTGGGCCTACGCGAGCGCGCTCGCCGAGGAGAAGCGCAAGCAGGTCAAGGACGACATCGTCTCCAAGCTGATCAGCCCCGACGAGGAGGGCAACGTCCTCTCGGAGCTCGAGTTCGACCTGTTCTTCATGCTGCTTGCGGTTGCCGGCAACGAGACGACGCGCAACGCGATCTCCGGCGGCATGTACGCGCTGACACAGCATCCCGAGGAGTGGTCGAAGCTCAAGGCTGACCTAGGGCTGATCCCGACGGCCGCCGACGAGATCGTGCGCTGGGTGACCCCGGTGCATCTGTTCCGTCGTACGGCGCAGAAGGACATCGAGCTCGGTGGCGCGTCGATCAAGAAGGGTGACAAGGTCGTCATCTTCTACACGTCGGCCAACCGTGACGAGTCGGTCTTCACCGATCCGGATGTCTTCGACATCGCGCGCGAGCCGAACCCGCACGTCGGTTTCGGTGGCGGAGGCCCGCACTTCTGTCTGGGTCGCCACCTCGCGAAGCTCGAGATCGAGTGCTTCTACCGCTCACTGATCACCCAATGTGAGCGCGTCGAGCTGGTGGCTGAGCCGCGACGGCTGCGCTCGAACTTCATCATGGGCATCAAGGAGATGACTGTGCGTTTCATCCCCGAGTCAGCATGAGCGACGACGTTCTCACTGCCCCCCATCTCGTCGAGTACACCTACACCCGGTCCACCGGCCCGGCGATCGGCGCGTTCCTCACCGGGCTTCGCGACAAGACGATCACCGGCGTCCGCGGCTCCGACGGCCGGGTGATCGTGCCTGCGATCGACTACGACCCGGTCACCAGCGAGGACCTCACCGACTACGTGACGGTCGCCGACACGGGCATCGTCACGACCTGGTCGTGGAACGCCAACCCGACCAAGGGTCAGCCGCTCGACAAGCCGTTCGCTTGGGCGCTGGTCAAGTGCGACGGCGCCGACACCGCCTTCCTTGCGGCGGTCGATGCCGGCTCGCCCGATGCCATCTCGACCGGAGCCAAGGTGAAGGCTCGCTGGGCCGACGAACGCATCGGCTCGATCCGCGACCTGATCTGTTTCGAGGTGACGTCATGACGGCCGAGACGGCTGAGGTGCCCGGCCCGGTGACCGTCGTCGAGACGCCGATCTCGCTCGACTTCAACTACACCCCCGGCGTCGCCGCATCCCGCTTCCTGCGCAACCTCGAGCAGGGCAAGCTCGTCGGGCAGCGTTGCCCGAAGTGCCTGAAGGTCTACGTGCCGCCGCGTGGCGCCTGCTCGATGTGTGGCGTCGCGACGGTCGAGGACGTCGAGCTCACCGGCAAGGGGACGGTCACGACGTTCTGCGTGACCCGGATCCCGAGCCCGGGGCTCGAGCCGCCGTACGTCACCGCCTGGATCCTGCTCGACGGTGCTGACTTGACCGCAATGTTCCTGATCCAGGAGTGCAAGCCCGACGACGTTCGCCTGGGCATGCGGGTCGAGCCGGTGTGGGTCGACGAGGCGGACCGCAAGACCGACCTCGGCAACATCAAGTACTTCAAGCCGCTCGACGAGCCCG
>DATAVE010000014.1:0-3165 GCA_036267875.1 Mycobacteriales bacterium | reverse complement strand
GTCGTTCCTGCTGACCGACAAGCCATTCATCTATGTCTTCAACGTCGACGACACGGACCTCGCCGACGAGGGACTGCGCGCCAAGCTCGCGGATCTGGTCGCGCCCGCTCCTGCCCTGTTCGTCAGCGCCAAGCTCGAGTCCGAGCTGATCGGTCTCGATGCCGCCGACGCCGCGGAGCTGCTTGCCGAGTACGGCCAGCCCGAGTCAGGTCTTGCGACGCTTGCTCGCATCGGCTTCGAGACCCTCGGCCTGCAGACGTACCTGACTGCTGGTCCGAAGGAGTCGCGGGCGTGGACGATTCGCAAGGGCGACACCGCCCCTGAAGCGGCAGGCGTGATCCACACCGACTTTCAGAAGGGCTTCATCAAGGCCGAGATCGTGTCCTACGCCGATCTCGTCGAAGCCGGCTCGATCGCCGCCGCCCGCTCGGCCGGAAAGGCGCGCATCGAGGGCAAGGACTACGTGATGGCCGACGGCGACGTCGTCGAGTTCCGCTTCGGAAAGACATGAGAGATAAGCCCAACCGCGTCGAACCGCGTTACCGCTCGGTCTGTGAACCGTCCGCTACAGCCCGGAGCCTGTTGCTGAATCGGTCTTGGGTGCTGCGGGCATTGCTGGGCTGTTAACCCGTGGGTTAGTGGTCGGAGCCGAGTCGCTAGTCAGGCGATGGCTGCTCGGTGGAGTTTGAGCAGGTTCAAGGTGGCAGCGGCGAGGTTGAGTTCGCCGAGACCGGCTGGCATGCCGCGCCGGGAGAACCGTCGAAGTCCGATCCGGTCTTTGAGGTGTCCATTGACGGGTTCGACGGTGCAGGAGCGTTGCCGGTAGAGCCGTCTGCCCTCGGCGGTCGCGACGCGATGTCGCATCTTCGCGGCCGGGGTCGCGTCTGGCGGCGGGTCACCGGTGACGACGGGCGTCTCGGCGTGTTTGCGTCGGTCGTTCGCCGCGATGAGCCGGTCAGGTCCGGCGGCGGTGATGTTGGTCGCGGTGAAGTAGCCGGCGTCAGCGAGCACCGTCCCGATCGTGGCGTCATCGCGGCCGGTCGCCTCGCTGATGGTGCGGGCAGCATCGACGGCGGCGGCCATCATCGGGACGAACTGATCGGCGTCGTTCGCGTTGTTGGTCAGCTCGACCGCGACGATGAGCTGGTCGGCGGTGACGGCGAGCTGGGCGTTGAACCCTTGGATGAACCCGCCCTTGACCGGCAGCAGCCGGCTGTCCGGATCGGTGGTGTTGCCGCTCGTCGAGCGTCGGCGTTTCGGTGCGACGACAGCCTTGGCCAGCGCGTTGTCCCGCTCAGCGCTCACCGATTCCAGCCGGCCCTTCGCGCTGATCACCCGGCTGTCATCTGCTGGCGGCACCGGCCTACGTCCTCTGCTGCGACGGCCGGTGGCAGCTTCGGCGGCGCTTCGCTGCGCCCAGCGCTGCTCGGCCCCGGCGAGGATCTCGTCGTGGCGCCGCTGGGAGAACTCGACCCGGGCTTGCCAGTGATCGACCCGAGCCGCGACCCGGTTCGCCTCGACCTCGATGGCCTTCTCCGCCTCGATCTGAGCGAGCGCTTCAGCGATCCGCGCCTTACGAGTCGCCGGGTCCGCGAGCTCCGCCGGCAGCTCATCACCACGACGATCCGGACCGAACTCGTCGTCCTCCGCGGCATCGATATCGGCGGCCTCATCGAGCATCCGCTTCGCCTCCGCCCGCAGCGACGCTTCGCTGCGGGTCGCGGCCTTCGAGGCGTCCGCGGCGATCTTCGTGCCATCGATCGCGACCATCCCGAACTTGCCGAGCCCGGCCTTGGCGCACAACACCAGGACCTGCGCGAACACCTCAGCGAACCGGTCTTCGTTGCGGGCCCGGAACCGGGCAATGACCGTGTGGTCCGGGACGTCGTTGCCGCAGATCACCCGAAACGCCACATCGGTCTCACACAGCCGTTCGATCTGACGCGAGGAACGCACCCCGTGGGCGTAGGCGTAGATCAACAGGGCCAGCAGCATGCCGGGATCGATCGGCGCGCGACCCGCCCCACCAAGCTTCGCCCGTCGCCGGAACGCCTTCAGATCCAGCGAGGCGACGACCTCGATGACCATCCAGACCAGATGCTCAGCCGGCAGCCACTCCCGGATATCCGGCGGCAGCAAAAACCCCTGATCACGATCGGGATAACGGAAGTCCTTAGCCACCCGCCAATTGTCCAGCGACCGCGCCGCTCAGAACGTCACGACACCCGACGATTTAGCAACAGGCTCCCCGCTACTCGCAGCCCTTCACAAACCGACTCAGAACGCCGGCTCGCGGTCGGTTGCCTATCTCGTCGGCGTGGGGTGGATTGCGCCGCATACCCACAGAGACCGCATAACTGGCGACCCCGGTCATGCCGACTGTTCGTCGATCACCAGCTCGGCCGCTTCAACGCTTCCCGGGCGGGTCCCAGTCACAACCTTCCGGCCGCCCAAAGCTCGCTCGACCGCAAGGTCAGCAACCTCATGTGTCTGGAACAGCAGTCCGCCGTACACGTCGACTGTGATCTGGATGCTCTTGTGGCCGAGCCGCTTCTGGATCACCGGCAACGGAACTCCGGCCGAGATCAGCCAAGCCGCGTGAGTGTGACGCAGGTCGTGAAATCGCGGAGTCTTGGCAAGGCCTTTCAGCTGCGCTGCCTTGATGGCTCGCTGCCAGCGACTCTCGTACCAGTTTCCTTGATCGAGCCGGCCGCCACGCGGGGCGCCGAACACGAGATCGTCCTGACCACGACCCGCAACCGCCCGCTCGAAAACAGCAACAACGAGAGGTGCGAGGGTGATCCGTCGCCGTGACTCCCGCGTCTTGGGCTTGCCGAGGTAGAAGCGCCCGTGTTGCTCAAGCGCGAACTCGCCGCGTCCATTGCTCTTCCACGCCCGCCGGACCGTCAACGTCGCTGGCGCGCTTGTGAGGTCCAGGTCCTTGACCTTCAGCGCGGTCAGCTCGCCCCAACGCAAACCGGTCCCGACCGAGGCCGTTAGGAAGTCGCGATCGTCCTCGTGCATGCAGGAGCGAAGTAGTAGGAACTCCGGCTCGGTCAGGAAGACCTTGTCGTCGTCGTCCTCGGTGTCGTCGTCGATCGGCGGGAGTTTCACGCCTTCGCACGGGTTGCGTGTGATGAAGCCTTTCTCGACGGCGTTCTTGAA
>DATAVE010000013.1:0-95960 GCA_036267875.1 Mycobacteriales bacterium | reverse complement strand
GGTGAGTTGACACTCGGCCACATCAAGTCACTTCACCGCACGCTTCGGAACAGCGCGCCGGCGCTCGTCGAGCGAGTCGAGACCAAGCTCATCCCGATCGCGGTCGCACGGCGCTGGACCCCCAGCGAGCTCGCGCGCGCCTCTATTCGCGGCAGTATTGGGTGCGACGAGTGACACGAAGCCCGGCGTGTTGTCGGTGCAGCTTCTGGTGAAGGTCGACCTCACGACTGTGCTCGGGCTCAACAACAACCCCGCCGACCTATCTGGATACGGCCCGATCACCGCCGACCTGGCACGTCGCCTCGCAGCCGACGCGACGTTGCGCCGCCTCATTACTGACCCGCTCAGCGGCCGCCCGATCGACCTCGGCCGCAGGTACAAGCCTTCCAAACTGGTTCAAGACCTCGTCAGGGCAGCCCAGCCACGATGCTCGATGATCGGATGCTCTCGCCCCGCATATCAGTGTGAGCTCGATCACCGACTCGAACATGGACGTGGCGGCGACACGAATCCCGACAACCTCCAGCCGCTGTGCAAGCTCCACCACCAGCTCAAGACCAAGAGGCGCTGGAAGGTCGGCGTCAACGCCGACGGATCATTGACCTGGACGAGCTTCCTCGGGTTCACCTACACCTCGCGTGACCTGGATCCGCTCACCGGAGACCCCGACCCGCCAGCACAAGCCGTCGCCTGAGGCTCGATCAGGCAGTAACCCCGAACAGTCGAGCTCCGTTGTCCCAGAGCACCGCGCGCATCCAATCATCGCCCAGCTCCAGCCGATGAAGGGCCACGATCTGGTGGGCGTATGCGTAGGGGATGTTCGGATAGTCGCTGCCGAACAGCACCTTGTCGCGCAGCGTGTCCAGGCGCGGAGCGAGCCTCGGCGCGAGATCGGCGCTGCCCGCGAAGTCGGTGAAGCACATCGTCACGTCGACCATGACGTTGTCGTAGGTCTCCGCAAAGTCGAGGAACTCGTCGTACTCCGGCATGCCCATGTGCGCCGAGATCATCGCCAGCGACGGATGCCGTTCGAGCACCTCGCCGATCGGACCCGGACCGGTGAAGGTTCCAGGCGTCGGACCGCTCCCAGCGTGTACGACGACCGG
The DNA here is from genome assembly GCA_036267875.1 of Mycobacteriales bacterium. GTDB lineage: Bacteria > Actinomycetota > Actinomycetes > JAFAQI01 > JAFAQI01 > DASZTV01. The sequence continues at coordinate 94,854 of DATAVE010000013.1, read as the reverse complement.
TACGCCGGCGTCGGCCAGCATCCCCCAGCCGTCGTCCAGCATCGGATCTCGCGGGTCGAAGCCGCCCACCTGCACATGCACTTTGAACAGCTTCGCGCCGCAGCGCAACGCCTGATCGACATAGCCGACGACCCCCGGCTCCGGGAACATCGTCGCCGTCGGGATCACATCGGGGTTTTCGGCGGCAAACGCGAGGGACCACTCGTTGAGCCAGGCCGACATCTCCGGCTTGTGCGCGTAGACCAGCGAGGAGAACGCCCGCACGCCCATGCCGCGCAGATGAGCGAGCCGATCGGCCTCAGGCCACCGATACTCGATCGGCCAGTCACGACCGGTCAACGGTCCAGCAGCGTCGAAGTACGCCCACACCTTGCGCATCACCGAGTGCGGCATGAAATGCACGTGCACGTCGACGATCCCTGGAATGCCCAACGCTTGCCGATAGGCGACGACTTCGTCGTCGCGGATCGGTGGCGCCGTCGTCACACGTTGCCCTTGTGACGCCGTCCTGTCGTCCGCTCGATCTCGCGCTGCGCATCCCGGGTCGCCAAGGTCTGTCGCTTGTCGTAGGACTTCTTGCCGCGCGCGAGGGCGAGCTCGACCTTGACCTTGCCGTCCTTGAAGTACATCGACAGCGGAACCAGCGTGAGGCCGGACTCCCTGGTGTTGCGGATCAGCTTCTCGATCTCGGACCGGTGCAACAGCAGCTTGCGGCGTCGCCGCGGCTCGTGGTTGGTCCAGGTGCCCTCGGTGTACTCCGGGATATGCAGGTTCTCCAGCCAGATCTCGCCATCGCGCACACTGCCGAACGCGTCAACCAGCGAAGCCCGCCCGGCGCGCAGCGACTTCACCTCGGTACCGACCAGGACCATGCCCGCCTCGAGGACATCCTCGATCGCGTAGTCGTGCCGGGCCTTGCGGTTCTGCGCGATCAGCTTGCGGCCGGTTTCCTTCACCACTGGGACCAGTCCACTAGCCGGCACTTCCTGCATCGGCGGTGAGTCCGGACAGGACCTCCATCGCACGCTGATACAGCACAGAGCTCGCGACGTCCGGTCCGACGAGGACGTCGGGAGTGATGCCGACGCCGTCCAGCGGGCGACCGTCGGGCGTCAGGTAGTGACCGATCGTCAGCTCGATGTCCGAGCCGTCGGAGAGCTGGTCTGGCGCCTGGACGCTTCCCTTGCCGAACGTCTGCGAGCCGACGATGATCGCGCGACCGCGGTCCTGCAGCGCCCCGGCGACGATCTCCGCCGCGCTCGCGGTTCCACCATTGACGAGTACGACGAGCGGGATCCCGGTGTTGCCGCCACCGAGCGCATCGAGCACGTCGGGCGCACTGTCTCGCTGCACGTACGACACGACCGGGCCACGCGCGAGGAATGCCGAGGCAGTCGAGACGGCCTCGGTGAGCAGGCCGCCAGGATCGTCGCGGAGGTCGAGGATGATGCCGCGCAGATGCTGATCGGCCGCCTTCGCGACCTGCTGGTAGATCCAGCGGCCGACCCCGCTCGTGAAGGCCGCGATTCGCAGCTGCACCACGCCGGGCGCGACCCGCGTCGCGGCGACGTCGTCATTGGCAATCGTCGAGCGAGCAAGTACGTCCGTCACCAAGCGGCCGTCGTGGTCGACCCGGATCGAGACTTCGGTCCCGGGCTCGCCACGTAGCCGTGACACCACGTCAGCGACGGTGAGCCCGGTGACCGGAAGGCCCGCGACCTCGCTCAGCGCATCGCCGGCGTGCAGCCCGGCGATTGCAGCGGGCGAGCCGGCCTCGACACTCTCGATTCGCAGGGCGCCGCTCGACGTACGACGTACCCACACACCCACGCCGCTATAGGAACCGGACAGCGTCCGCTGGAAGCTCGCGTACTGGGTCGGCTCGTAGTACGCCGACCACGGATCTCCGAGAGCTCGAAGCATGCCGTCGACAGCAGCCTGCTGCAGCACTGCGATCGGCACCGGGTTGGCCGCGTGCGCTTCGATCGCCTGCTGTGCCTGATCGAGCACGCTGTCGCCCGAGCGCGACTGGTGTGTCGGACGCACGACGGCTCCGACGAACCCGCCGGCTACGAACGCCAACGCGATCGCGGCTGCGACCGCGACGCGCGCTCGGCGGCGCGACAACATCAGACGCCCTGCTGTATCAAACGCGAAGGTGGCGCTGCAGCGTGAGGAAGGACGCGATCGCCGGCAGCAGGATTCCGATGATGATGACGATCGGCAGCGCTTCGCCGAGCGTCCCCCACTCGCCGAAGGGCGTCAGCACGCGGGTGGCAAGCGTGCTGCTGATGTATTCCTTCACGGCGATCAGCAGCAGTACGGCGAGGCCGGATCCGGCAACGCCCGCCGCGGTGCCCTCGAGAATGAACGGCGCCTGGATGTAGAAGTCCGACGCACCGACGAGCCGCATGATGCCGGTCTCTCGCCGCCGGCTGAACGCCGCAACTCGCATCGAGTTGTAGATCAGCAGGCACGTCGAGATCAGCAGCAACACAGTCAGCAGCAGCGCGCCGAGTGTCACGTGGTGGAAGAAGGCGAACAGCCGCTTGAGACTCGACGAGGCGTTGGTCACCGACTGCACACCCGGGGCCCTGCCCACCGCGCTGTTGACAACAGCGAACTCGTGCGGGTCCTTCAGCTTCACCGCGAACGACTCCGGGATCGCGTTCTGCGGGGTGTGCTTGACCAGATCTGGGTCCGAAGCAAACTCGCGCTGGAACCGCGCGAACCCGTCGGCCTGGGAGATGTAGGTGATGTTCTCGACCTGCGGCAGCTGCTGCAGCGTGCTCTCGATGCTGGTGCGGTCAGCCGGCGTCAGACAGTTCGCGCCGGCATTCGGCAGACCGCACTCCGGCTGCAGATAGACCGAGACCTCGATTTGGTTAAGCAGGTCGTGTTCGAGCTGGTCGGCACCGATGCGGATGATCAGCGCGATGCCGAGCAGGGTAAGCGAGATTGCCACCGTCATGATCGCGGCGATGGTCATCGTCACATTGCGGCGCAGCCCGAGGCCGACCTCGGACACAACAAACTGGGTACGCATTCGAAGCCTCCCCTACTGCGCGTAGCCGTAGACGCCGCGACTCTGGTCGCGGGTCACGTGGCCGCCTTCGAGCTCCACGACGCGGCGACGCATCGAGTCGACGATGTTGGAGTCGTGCGTCGCCATGACAACGGTCGTGCCGGTGCGGTTGATCCGGTCGAGCAGCTTCATGATGCCGACGCTCGTAGTCGGGTCTAGGTTTCCGGTCGGCTCGTCAGCCAGCAGCACGCGCGGCCGGTTGACGAACGCGCGCGCGATAGCCACGCGCTGCTGCTCGCCACCGGACAGCTCGTCAGGCTTGCGGTTCTCCTTACCGTCGAGGCCGACCAGGCTGAGCACCTCGGGGACGACCTTGGCGACGACATGGCGCGGCTTGCCGATCACGTCGAGCGCGAACGCGACGTTCTCCGCGACGGTCTTGTTCGGCAGCAGCCGGAAGTCCTGGAAGACGGTGCCGATCTGGCGCCGAAGCGCGGGAACCCGCCAGTGCGACAACCGCGAGAGCTGCTTGCCGGCGACCCAGATCTCGCCGCTCGAGGGGACCTCGGCCTTGAGCGCGAGCCGCAGGAAGGTGGACTTGCCAGAGCCGGACTGGCCGACCAGGAACACGAACTCGCCCTTGTCGACGTCAACGCTGACGTTGTCCAGGGCTGGGCGCGTGCTCGTCGGGTAGGACTTGCTGACCGACTCGAAGCGAATCACCCCGACAGTCTAGTTGGACTCGGCCTCGTCAGCCTGGCTGCGACGCCAGCGGACCTCGGCCTCGATGAAGGCGTCGATGTCCCCGTCCAGCACGGCACCGGTGTTGCCGACCTCGAGCCCGGTCCGGGCATCCTTCACCAGCTGATAGGGGTGCAGCACGTAGTCACGGACCTTGTCGTCGCTGCCGAAGCCGACCGTGTTGCGGGAGCCCTTCAAGCGGTCCATCTCGGCCACCTCGGCCTTGCGGCGCTCCTCGAGCAGCTTCGCGGCGAGCACCTCCATGGCGCGGGCGCGGTTCTGGATCTGACTGCGCTCGTTCTGGCAGGTGACGACGATCCCGGTGGGGATGTGGGTGAGCCGCACGGCCGAGTCGGTCGTGTTCACGCCCTGGCCGCCGGGACCGGACGAGCGGTAGACGTCGACCCGAAGCTCGTCCTCTGGGATGTCGACCTGGTCGGACTCCTCGACGACCGGCGTGATGTCGACACCCGCGAACGACGTCTGCCGCCGTGCCTGGTTGTCGAACGGCGAGATCCGCACCAGGCGGTGTACGCCGTGCTCTCCCGCGAGCGTGCCGTAGGCGTACGGGGTCCGTACGACGAAGGTGGCGGACTTGATGCCTGCCTCCTCGGCGTAGGAGGTGTCGAAGACCTCGGTGGCGTAGTCGTGGCGCTCGGCCCAGCGCAGATACATCCGCATCAGCATCTCGGCCCAGTCCGCGGCGTCGGTGCCGCCCGTGCCTGAGTTGATCGTGACAACCGCGTCACGCTCGTCGTACTCCCCCGACAGCAGCGTCCGGATCTCCAGGCCCTCGATGTCGCCACGCAGCGCCGGCAGGTCGGCGAGCGCCTCGGCGAGCAGATCGTCGTCGCCGAGCTCGATGGCGGCGCAGAGATCATCGAGGCGCGCGTGCAGCGCATCGAGGCGCCCCAGATCAGCACGCAATGTCGCCATCCGCCGGGTCACCCGCTGGGCGCGCTCCTGGTCACCCCACAGATCGGGGTCGGCGGCCTCGGTCTCCAACGTCGCCAGCTGTTCGCGCATCTCAGCGGGCTTGAGGACTGCCTCGATCGAGCCGAGCGTCCCGGCGAGCTCCTTGAGCTCATCAGTTGGTTCGGCGCCAGACACGTTCAGCGAGGCTACCGGCGCGTGACGCGCAGCCTGCCGTTTCGTGTCACGAGGGTGTAGTTGGCCGACTCGAGCGTGCCCAGCGTGACCTGGACCGGATACACGCCCGGCAGGCTCCGAGCCCTTGCCGCGCATCGGAAGACCGGCCTACCAGAAACGGCTGTTGCTGCCGTATCGCCGTTGACCAGGCCGCGCAGCACCAGATGGAACCGCGGGTTTGTGACCCCTCGGGCGCGGACGACCCGCTGAGCGGTGACGACGAGTGGCGCGCGTTCCACCGTCAGCGTGCCGGAGCCGTATTTGATCGAACGCTCACCCGCGGCCGCGCGGCGCGCCGCCGAGGACGCCGCCCCCGTGCACGTGATCGGGTAGGTGCCCGCATCGGAGTGCGGACCAGTGACGCCGCATGTCGGCTGGCTGCTCAGGCTGTCACCCGGCTGCAGGGTCACCGTGAACGTGAACTTCGGATCCGGCTCACCGTAGGTGATCGTCTGCGAATCAGGCGTCACGACATCGGGTGCGCTCGGACCGGCTCCGGTGCCGGTGCCGCCGCCCGTGCCGGTTGAACCGGACCCGGACCCGCCCGTGCTCGTCGCCCCCACCGTCAACACTCCTGCGACATAGCGCGGGGTGTAGTTGGTGGTCGTCGTAGGTCCGGCGCAGGTGACTGGATAGCTGCCCGCGCTGTAGCTGCCGCCCACCCCCACCATCGCGGTCGTGCTGCAGACGACCGATCCGAACCCGGCCGAGACCGAGGTGTCGGCGCCACGAAGGGTGCTGTACGTCGGCACGAACGACGGCAGCGCAGGTTGGTCATCGAGCGTGTCGGGGCTCGGTGCGACTACGTCGACGGTGGCCTTCGCCACTGTCAGCTTGGCCGGCTCGTAGCTCAACGTGTAGTCGTCGCTCGCTCCACCGGTGCAGTAGATCGAGTACTGACCGGCTTCGCTGTGTGCGCCCGTGACCCCGCAGGCAGGCGAGGACGTCAGAACATCGCCGGTCGTCGGCGACACCGAGAATCCAAACGTCGGGTCGGAATCGGCGTACGTGATCGTCTTAGCGTCCGCAGTGACGACAGCCGCCGCCTTCGAGACGGTCAGCGTGCCGGCAAGGTACGTCGGGGTGTAGTTCGGCAATGTGGACGGACCAGGACAGGTCACCGGATAGCTGCCGGCGTGGTAGGTCCCGCGGCTCGTCACCATTGCCGACGGAGAGCAAACCAGCGAGGCCAGCCCAGCCGACGTCGCACTGTCGCCCCGCACCAGCCCGTCGATCGTCGGAGCGAACGAGACCGACGAGGCAGCATCGCCGTACGTCATCGACGGACTGGGAGCGGTGACCGTCAGACCGACCTTGTTCACCGTCAGCGTCGCTGTCTGGTCGCTGAGGGCGTAGTCCGGGCTGCCTCCGCCGCTGCATGCGATCGGGTAAGTGCCGGCGGCAGAATGCGCGCCACTGACCCCACACGTCGGATCGGTCTTCAAGGAGTCGGTACCTAGCAACGCCACTGTGAAGGTGAACGAGGGATCCGGGTCGCCGTAGCTGATCATCTGGTCGTCCGGCGTCACCACGCCCGCCGCTCGCGCGACCGACAACGTGCCCGCCTCGTAGTCGGGCGTGTAGTTCGTCAACGAAGCCGGGCCGCTGCAAGTCGTCGGGTAGCTGCCGGCGTGATAGGTCCCGCTGCCCGTGGTCATCGTCGACGGCGCGCATGCGACCGAATCCAGGCCTGTCGACGACGCCGAGTCACCCGGCACCAGACCATCGATCGTCGGGGCGAACGACACCGAGGAGGCCGCATCCCCATACGTCATCGTCGGACTGGGCGCCGTGATCGTCACGCCGATCTTGTCGACGGTCAGCGTTCCTGGCTGGTAGGAGACGTCGTAGTTCTTGCCGGCGTCCGCGCCGCTGCACGTGATGTCGTAGCTGCCCGCGTCGCTGTGGGTGCCACTCACGCCACACATCGCCGGCGTGGTCAGTGGGTCACCGTGCAGCAGCCCGCTCGGCTGGTAGGTGAAGGTCGGGTCGGTCGCGCCGTAATCCCGAATCTGGTTATCGGCCGTCACCACCACGCGCTGCTTGTCGACGGTCAACGTGGCGGCGTTGTAGCTCAGCAAGTAGTTCGGGCTGCCTCCACCACTGCAGGCAATCGTGTAGCTGCCCGCATCGGTATGCATCCCAGAGACACCGCAGGTCGGATTCGAAGCCAGCACATCGCCGGGGCGCAGCGGGATCGTGTAGCTGAACAACGGGTCAGTGTCACCGAAGGTGATCTCCTGCGTAACTGGCGTGACCGAAACGCCGAGCTGCGCGACCGTCAGCATTCCGGGAACGTACGTCGGCACATAGTTGCTCGAGGCGCCCGGACCGGTGCAGGTGACCGGATACGACCCGGCGTCATAGACGCCGGTCGCGTTTGCTGTGGCGGTCGTGGAGCAGGACACCGAGCCGAATCCGGCTGAGGTCTGGGTGTCCATGCCGGCCAGCGTGACGAACGAAGGGCTGAGCGCCAGGCCCGAGACGGGATCGCCGTAGGTCATCGTCGAGCTCGGCGCGACGACGTTGACGTCAGCCTTGGTGACGGTCAGCGTCCCGGGCTGGTAGGTGATCGCGTAGTTGGAGCCAGCATCGGCGGCGGAACAGGTGATCGGGTAGGTATTCACGTTCGTGTGTGCACCGGTCACGACACAGGTTGGCGCAGTCGTGAGACTCGACACTCCGCTGACGGCTGCATCGAATGTCGGGTCCGGCGTGCCGTAGGTCTTCGTCTGATCGTTCGCCGTGACGACGACAGGCGCCTTGTCGACCTCGAGCGTCGCAGTGGCATAGGTCAGCGTGTAGTCCGGGCTACTGCCACCGCTGCACATGATCGTGTAGGTCCCGGCGTCGGTGTGAGCTCCGCTCACACCACAGGTCGGCTGAGTGACCAGCGAATCACCGGCCTTCAGCGACACCGTGAACGTGAACGTCACCGGGTCGCCGAAAGCAATCTCCTGCGGGTCCGGCGTGACGACGCCGGCGGCCGCCGTCACGGTTAGCGTCCCTGCGCCATAGACCACGGTGTAGTTGCTCCCGGCCGACGCGCCGGTGCAGGTGATCGGGTAGGTGCTGACGTGCGAGTGGGCTCCCGATACGCCACACATCGCGGGGCTCGTCAGCTTGTCAGGTGTGACCAGTCCGATCACTGACGTAGTGAACGTCGGGTCGGTGTCCCCGTGAACGATCGAGAAGCTGTCCGACGTCACGGTGACCTGAGCCGGCGTGACCGTGAGGGTGCCGGCGACGTAGCTGATCGAGTAGTTCGATCCTGCGCTGGCCCCCGCGCACGTGATCGCGTAAGTGTCCACGTTCGCGTGTGGGCTCGCCGCCGAGCACGTCGGCTGCCCCGTCAAGCTGTCGCCACTGACCAGGCCGGCCACCACTGGCGTGAGCGCCGGCAGCGCTGCGCCGTACACCACGCTCGGGCTCGGCGCCGTCACCGTGACGGGGGCCGCGGAGACGACGAACGCGTTACCGCTGTACGACAGCGTGTAGTTGCTCGCACCCGCACCGATCAGGCTCAGCCCCGAACAGGTGCCTGCAATGACCAGGTGGCTCCCGACCGTCAGTCGCGGACTGATAGCCGCCCCGGTCACGGAGGTGCAGGTGAGAGTGCCCGAGATCGTCACCCCGCTCGGCAAGGTCTCGGCATGCAGGAACGTCGGACTACCGCCGTAGGTCTGCGTCCCGGTCACCGTGACCGTCAATGGCGCGGGGTCCACCTCGAGCGTCATGAAGACGACGTTGTTGGTCTCCCGGCTGGTGTCCTGCGGGGTGAACACTGCCAAGAGCCGCTCGAACCCTGTCGCGAAGATGGTGCTCTCGTCGATCGGTGTGAGACTGCCGGCGGTCTCGAACGTGAATGTCCCGTTGACCGAAGCGGTGGGATCGAGAATGCCGGTCAGTGACGAGCCGAACGTGATCGGCGCGGCCTGAGCCCACGCCAGCGTCGGGATGTTCTGCAACACGCCCGACGCCTCTGTCGACGGGCTCGACGCGCCATCGGCGTTGATCGCCGTGACGGTGACGTAGTACGTCACGCCTGAGGTCAGGTTCGTGACGTCGTACGACGTTGCTGTGGCAGCGAGCGGCGTGGAGTTGGCGGGAGTCGTCGACTCGGCGCCCGGCTGGGTGCCGACGTAGACGTTGTAACCGGTGATCTGGCCGCCGCCCTCTGAGGCGGGCGCGGTCCAGTCGACCGTCACATCGCCCAGGGCCGGGGACTGTGTCGGGCTGCCACCGGTGACCGAGACGTCAGTCGGCGGACCGGGCGCACCGGCGACCGTGAGGGTGGTCTGCAGCTGGGACGCCGCAGGAATGTCGTTGGTCGTGTCGCCGTCCTGGTTGGCGTCGATCACGCATGGTCCCGGCGCCGTGAAGTGCACCAGCACTCTGGTCTGCAGCTGGCCCTGACCGGTCGGGAAGGACGGATTGTCGAGACTGCACGAGGTGCTGCTGGAGTCGAGCGAGAAGACAACGGGGTCACGGATCGCCCCTGGCGCGTCTCCGGCGATGGTGGTCGTCGTGCCCACCGCGGGATGGGTCGGGACCCCCGACGGGATGTAGAAAATGCCGATCAGGTTGGGCGTCGCCGGCACCGAGATCGTCTGCTCGACCTGAGCCGCGGCGCCGAAGCCGTTGCCGGCGGCCTGGTTGGCGTCGATGTGGCAGGTTCCCGGCACCGCCTCTTCGGAGATCTGCACCCGCCCAGTGCCGCCCGAGCCCGTGGACTCGACACTGCACGGATCGCCCAGCGGTGCGCTGAACGTCACCGGTTTGCCGGACGCGCCAGTGCTGGTTGCTGCGACGTTGTAGACCTGCCCCTGGACCACCGGCGTGGTCGGCACATTGGTCGTAAAGGTGATCGTCTGCGCCAGGCCCTCACCGATAGTGAAGCTCTGCTGCACCTGTGGCGCGGCCAGGAACGAGCCCCCGGCGGCCTGGTTGGCATCGATCAGACAGGTCCCGACCGCCTTGAACGACACGGTCGATCCGCTGATCGAGCAGATCGAGGTGGCCGTGGAGTCGATCGACAGGCTGACGGTCAGGCCTGCCGAGTCCGAGGCGGTGACGGCGTAGGTCCCAGCACCCACCACTGCCCCTGTGGGGGCCATCGAGCTGAACGTGATCGCGGGAGCCACGACCTGACTGATGGTCACCGGATTGGTCGGCCGCTCTACCGCCGTCGCTCCGCTGTAGACCAGAGACGTCCCCGAATACGACGCGGAGACCGTGTCCGTCCCGTCGACGGTGAGCGTCGGCGAGATCGTTGCGACACCCGCGCCGTTCACCGCCGCGACGATCGGGTCGGTGCTGATCCCGTCGAAGCCGGGCCCCTTGAAAGTCACCGTGCCGCCGGCCACCGCAGAACCGTCGATGTTGGTGACCGTCGCCGTGAACGTCACCGCACTTCCATGAGCCGAAGGGCTCATCCCGGACTTCAGCGCGATTGTCGCGCCGACGACTGGCACCACAGACGGCGCATCGGCGCCATGGCCATAGGGGATGACAGCGGTGAGCACCGACGTCGCGTTCTGGAGCGGGATGTCTGGGTTCACGTAGCTGGAGCCGCCGCCGCCACCACCCGTCCCGCCGTTGTCGTACGCGCTGCCGCCGCCGCCGCCGTTGTAGTAGCCGCCGCCGCCGCCTCCGGCACCCCAGCCGCTGCTGCAGCTATCGGGCGCCGCGTTGTCCGGGCCCTGCGCACCGTCGCCGCCCTGCTCGAAGGCGCCGGTCTCACCGGTGCTGCCGTCGTGGCAGGTTCCGAGGCTGTGCCCCTTCGCGCCTCCGGCACCTCCCACGGTCGACAGACCGGGAGAGCCGTGGCCGCCGTCGGTCGCATCGTTCTGCGCGCCGTCGCCACCGCCGTTCGCACCTGAGCCCGCGTCGCCGTTGCCGCCAAATCCCGACGGATAGACGGGCCCGGTGTTAATCGGCCACGTGAAGCCTCCGCCGGCACTGCCGCCGCCTCCGGCAACGATCAGCGGACGCGTGCAGGTGTCGCCGGGCACGGAGATATTGAGGAACTCGCCACTCCCTCCGGCTCCGGTGTCGGGACCCTGTCGCGGCCCGTTCGTGTCGAATGTCTTCGTCTCCAGGCCGCCCTGACCGCCGGCGCCTCCGGCGATGAAGCCATAGGTGAAGACCTCACCTGGCGTCACCGCGAGCTGGGCGTCGTACTGACTGCCGTCGCCGCCGTTGATGCTGACCCCGGGAAACCCGTCGCCGGGAACCCCGGCCTCGCTCCAGCCCGCACCCGGAGCACCTTCGAGCTGGACGTCTATCTGCGTCACTCCGGTGGCGGGGACGGTGTAGGAGGTGCCGGAGTTGCTCACACACGGTCCGGTAACGGTCAGCGCCGCGGCGGTGGTCGCCGCGCTGATGCCGCCGACGATGCTCAGCCCACTCAGGAGCAGGACCGTGCTGACCCCAAGCGCCGCCCCGCGACTCGCGCGCGCGCCGTCTCTACCGAACGCCATCGCCGTCCCCTTGCCGCCCCGACCCCTTACTGAACACTGTACGGTAAGATCGTCGAGACGTCAGGGCCATCGCATCACCAGTGGGAGTCACGTTGACCCGGCTTGCCGTCGATCGCGATACGCCGCTCACCGCGGCAGAGATCGCGATGACCGCGTTCCGGCAGTTCGACGAGGGCCCCACCGATCCGAGCATCCGCAGCCTGGCTGGTGAGCTTCAGGTGTCACCGGCCGCGATCTACCACCACTACCGCTCGATCGCGGAGGTCCATCAAGCCGCCGTCGAGCTGGCGTGGAACGAAGCCATCACCAGGACGCTCGACCTGCTGAGCGACCTGCGCACAGCGGACGCGGCCGAGATGCTTGTTGCCGTCGGGATCGCGACACGGCGAACCTGGCTCGGACACTTTCGACTAGCCCGCCACATGGCCGCGACGCCCGACGCGACGGCCTTCACCAGCACGGCGCTCGAATACCTCTCCGGCGTCTTCGGGCAGCTCGACATCGACAAGGCACTGGTGGCACAGGCATTCCACAGTTACTCCTCGTTCATGATCGGGGCGGTGCTGTTCGCCGCCAGCCGCGCCGCAGCGAACGAGTCACTCAGCCGCGGTCCCCACCTCGTCCCGGTGGCCAGCGCGTTCGGCGCTACCGCAACGAGGCACGCGTTGGACAGCGTCATGGAGGTTTCGGACGACAACCCCGAGCTCGACGAGGAGTTCTTCGCCGAAGGGCTGCGCCGCCTGTTACGCGGCTTCGAGCGCTGAGGCGAGGGTTAGGTTGACGAGGTGATCCGCGCCGACATCCTCGTGGTCACGGCCACACGGGACGAGGCGCGGTACGTCGCCGAGGGCCTGCCGCTCCTGGTCACCGGGATGGGCAAGGTCGCGGCCGCTTCTTCGGTCGCGGGCTGGCTCGGCGCGGCCACCCCGCTGCCGCCTGACTTCGAGGTCATCAACATCGGGACCGCGGGCGCCCTTCGGGACGGGGTGAGTGGCCTCCACCTGCCCGGCCGGGTGCTCAACCACGACATCTCCACAGACCTGCTCGCCAGCATGGGGGTCAAGGTCGAGGACTCACTCGACATCCAGGGCGGCAGCGATGTCGTGCTCGCGACCGGTGACAGCTTCATCGCGGATCCCGTCGCGCGCGATCTCCTCGCACAGCGCGCCTCGCTGGTCGACATGGAGGCCTTCGCGGTCGCCTGGGCCTGTCGCAAGGCAGCGGTGAGGGTGCGCATCGTCAAGCACGTGAGCGACAACGCAGACAGCGCCGCACTGTCATGGCCCGACCTCGTCGACGACAGCGCCCGCGCGCTCGGCGCCTGGCTCACCGACTACCTTGCCTGACAGGATCCGTGCCGGCTTCTTCAGCCTCACGCCACCCGCGCCGCCGGATGATGACGGCGGCTACTTGCGCTGGCACCTGCTCGACCACATGCCCGAGCAGTACTCCGTGCCCGGTGTGATCCTCGGCTCACGCTGGATCGCCGACGGCGACTACGCCGATCACGTCATCGCAGCCTGTGAGCCGCTCGAGCAAGTCGGTGGTGTCGTCAGCTACCTGTTCGCAGATCCGGTCCAGCAGACGTACGACGAGTTCATGGCACTCGGCGCCCACCTTGCCGAGGTCGGTCGGTTCCCCGAGCGGCGGCCCTCGCTGCAGACGCGGCTGCTTGCGCTCACCGATGCGCAGGCCGCCCCCCGCGCACTGGTCTCTGCCGAGGTCGTGCCGTTCCGCCCGCACCGCGGCATCGTGTTGCTGGTGGAGCAGCCGACCGGCGACTTGGCCGAATGGCGCCGGTGGGTTGCAGCCGCGCACCGCTCGGCTCTGCTCGACGCGAGGGGCGTTGCCGGCTGTTGGAGCTTCACCTCGAACGCCGACTGGACGGTTCTGCCGAGCTGCGAAGGCGAGCCGCAGCTCGTCACGGTGATCTACCTCGACGCCGAACCGCTCCGGACTTCAGCGGCATTGCGCCCGCTGATCGAGAGTCGCTGGACGAGCGGCGCGGTGCGACCGATCTACGCCGCACCACTGCGAACGATGGTCAGCTGGGAGGCATGGATCCAGTGAAGCTGGCAATCGTGACTCCAGTCTTGACGATGATGCCCGGGGCCCACGCGCGCTGGGAGGAGTCGGCGACGATTGCCGACGTCGCGCGGATCGCGGAGGCGGCTGACCGACTCGGCTATGACCACCTGACCTGCAGCGAACACATCGGTGTAACTGCCACCGAAGCGCCGCGACGCGGTGCGACGTACTGGGATCCGCTCGCGACCTTCGGCTACCTCGCGGCACGAACCGAACGGATCCGGCTCGCGACCAACGTGCTGGTGCTCGGCTATCACCACCCGCTCGCCATCGCGAAGCGGTACGGGACGCTGGACGTCGTCAGCGGAGGCCGCCTCGTCCTCGGGGTCGGCGTCGGGACGCTGCGCGAGGAGTTCGACCTGCTCGGTGCGCCATTCGACGACCGCGGGGAACGCGCGGACGACGCGCTCCGCGCGCTGCGAGTCGCGCTGTCGACGAAGGAGCCTGCATACGATGGCCCGCACTACTCGTTCAGTGGTCTCGTGATCGACCCCTGTGCGGTGCAGCCACACGTGCCGATCTGGATCGGCGGGCGCACCCTTCGATCACTGCGCCGAGCAGTCGAGCTTGCCGACGGCTGGACACCGTTCGCGGTCACCCCGGAGCAGGTGAAGGACTGGCTCGGGCGCTTCGATGTGCCGGCCGACTTTGAAGTCGTGCTCCCGCCCGCTCGCCCGCTCGACCCGATGGGCGCCCCTGACCAGGTCTCGGCCGAGCTCGCGCTGCTTCGCAGCGCAGGAGCGACGACCGTCAAGGCAAGCCTGGTGCATCACGGTCTGGAGCACTACCTCGAACAGCTCGCTTCACTCGCTGCTCTCGGTTGACAGCGGGGTTGTAGCAAGTGCCTGGCATGCCGAGCATCTGCGCGGGTACGCACCGATTCGGGCTCACTGCGCCTGCGGAGTCTCCGTGAGCTCTACTCGTGCCTGCTCCGCGGAGCGGACCCGGTTACGCCCGGCGCGCTTCGATGCATACAGCGCGCGGTCCGCCGAACGCAGCAATGCGCTGACCTCGGCACCGTCGTAGGGATACGTCGCGACCCCGACACTTGCCGTGACCTTGATGTCCGACGCGGCGTCCTGCACCGCGACACGCAGCCGATCGGCGAGGGTGAACGCCAGTCCCGCCGAGCAGCCCGGCAGCACTGCGGCGAACTCCTCGCCGCCGTATCTCGCGATGGTGTCGTAGGTGCGGACCGATCCGGCAAGCGCGCGGCTGATCTGACGAAGGACCGTGTCGCCAGTCACGTGGCCGTGCTCGTCGTTGAGGTCCTTGAAGTGATCGAGGTCGATCAGTACGACGGACAACCGCCCGTCCGCACGCGCTGCGCGCCCGATCTCACGCTCCAGCGCCCGGTCGAACGCCCGTCGGTTCGACAGCTGGGTCAGCCCGTCGGTGATCGCCAGCTGGCGGACCCGAGCCAGCAGGGCTGCGCTTCGAAGCGCGACAGCCGCGTGTCCGGCGAATCGCTCGGCTGCCTCGATCACCCGCCGCTCGGCGGGCTTGCGGGCCCACGTGCCGAGCGCGACCACGAGGATGCCAACGGCTCCCTCCGCCAACAACGGGACTACGACCAGGTCCCGCGCGGAGGGCAGGCTCGCCGCGAGCCACGGATCGCGAGCCTCCTCGATCTCGTCCATCCGGATCGTGCGGCGGTCGTCGATGACCCGCATCAGGATCGATGCCTGTTCGATCTCCCACTCATCCGATGGCGCCGCGATCCCACTGCTCACCAACGGCCGAGGCAGGTCCTGAACCACCTCGAACAACACCATTCGGTCGAAACCGAAAGCGTCGCCGAGCGCGCCTAGCAGCAGCTGGCCGACGGTGTGCGCGTCCTCGGCGTTCTCCAGATCCCGGCCGAGATCGACCAGCCGGTCGACCTCGTAGCGTCGACGCTGCAGCTCCTGCTGGTTCATCGACGACAGCAGCGCGGTCAGGATCGTCAGCACCCACAACGAGGCCAGGAACGCCGCGAACAGGTTCCATTCGCTGTTGGTCGCGGCCGAGCTGCCGAAGCCGTCGAGGGCGTGGCCGCGTTGGGCGAGGAAGAACGCGAACTGGCTGAGCGACTGCCATACCGCCGTCGCGAGCCCGGTGCGCCAGAATCCGAGCAGGTTGACCACAGTGAGGTAGACCAGAACGAGATAACGCACCGGGCCGGTCGAGCCGCCGGCGAGGTAGGTGGCGGCAGCGAGAAACGCCCCGTCGAGGCCCAGCGCCAGCCAGAACAGCCAGCGGTAGAAGCCACCCGTGAGCAGCCGTGACAGCGTCTCGATCCCGAAGGTGGATACCAGGTACGCCAGCGACAGCGCAGCAATGTTGAGCTCCGACGTCCGCAGCTCGTGCGGCACGAGCGCCGCGTAGATGACGACGGTGATCGCGAGCACGGCGCGCAGCGACCGCAGGTAGAGGGGCCGCTCGCGGAGCGGATCCAGCTCCCTGCTCGGCAATGGGGCTGCCGTTCCGGTGGTAGACGCAATAAGCATCGCTGATCTAGTCGGTGCCCGCGAGGTGTCGACTTGACACCCGTTTGGGTGTCAATGTGCTGCCAATAGCTGCTCAGCCGAGCAGATCTGACAGCTCCTGCACTGCGTACCAGCCCAAGTCGGCCGCCTCCGCCTCCCCCAGCGCGAAGTCGACGTCGTCGGCGCCGGCCGAGGCGTCCCGCAGCAGCGTCACGGCACCCGACACGACTGGCACGGCGTCGTCGTCATCGAGCAGCGCACTGGCCCATCGCGCGGACGGCACGCCATCACGCAGTCGCAGCGCCCCACGCTCCTCCAGGTCGGGGACCACGCCGGCGTCGTCGACGTCGGCAGCGAGCACCACGCGACGTCTGGGGGCACTCGGATCGTCCGCCAACAGCTCGAGCGAAGCCACCGCCGCGAGCAGCGATGCGGCATGCTCGAGCTCGTCGATATCGCCCTCTCGATACCACTCGCGAAGCGACGGGGTGACACCGAAGGCAAGCCCGACCGGAGTAGCGACGCCGACAGCCAGCCAGTCCCGCAACAACGGGACCGTCGCTGGCAGATAGACCCGCACGGTTCGCTCTACCCGGTCCGGGATCTAGCCGGCTTCGGACAGCGGCGGGGTCGCATCCGAGAGGGCCTCCGCAGTGGTGCGCAGCGCGACGTCGAGAACGGCACCGCGTCGACGGTGGTCCATCAGGTTGACGCCGATCGCCTCGAGGTCTTCGCGGCCCGGCGCAAGGATCGTGACTGTGGTTCCCGATCGCCGCACCTTGCCGGCCTCGGTGAGGATCCGACGGGTCATCGCACGACGGAACCGTCGCTCGCCCTTGGCGACGACCGTGGTGGGGTCGTCGTAGTCGAACGACGCCATCGGCGCGAGCACGATTACCTCGTCGAGGCCCTTCCCAGCCAGCAGGTCGAGCGAGGTCGGCGAGAGCGTGCCGCCGTCGACGTAGCGCCGGCCGCCGGAGGAGATCGGGGTGAACCATCCCGGGATCGAGCACGAGGCCATGACGGCGTCGGCAAGACCGATCTCCGGGGCGCCAGGTGCGCCGAACGCCACGCGCTTGCCTGAGTCGTAGTCCATGGCGATCAGCCACGCCTCGGGGCGCTCGGGCCAGCGGCCGTCGGGATTGACCTGGTTGACCAGATCAGCGACCGCGGCGAGCGTGCCGCGACCGCGTGGGGCCAGACCGGACAAGGCGGCGAGCACCGGAACCCGCCGCGGGTGCAGTACGGCCTGCGCGACCAGCGAGACCGATCCCATCCGCAGCTGCGGACGGGGTGGGAGCGTCCCCCCGCTTGCGGTATCGGGATCGAAGCCGATCTGGGGATCGCCCGGCGCCACGATTCCGCGCTGGTGGTTGACCAGGGTGTCGACCGACAGCCCGCAGGCCAGCATCGAACCGACCACAGAGCCGGCCGACGTACCGACGACCACCTCGGACTCGCGCGGGTCCCACTCCATCGAGTCGCGCAATGCCGACAGCGCACCGATCATCCACGCGGCACCGAGTACCCCGCCGCCGCCGAGTACCAGCCCTCGACGCTTGTCCGCGACAGTCACTTCGCGGTTCCCAGCAGCTCGGTCAGGGACTCCTCGATGCAGCTTGCCAGCACGTCGATGTCCGGCATCGCATCGCGGTCGCAGTTCATCCCGTAGTAGACGCCGCCGTTGTAGGACATCAGCCCGATGGACACCGCCTGTCCCTTGGACAGCGGTACGACGGGAAAGCAGTCGTCCATCTGGGCACCCATGGCATACAGCGGGAACTGCGGCCCGGGCACGTTCGTCACGATGACATTGAACAGCCGCCGTGACAGTCCTGCTCCGAGCCGCGCCGCCGCGGCGTGAATCGTCGGCGGCGCGAATCCGGTCAGCCGAACCAGCGCATCCGCGCCGACCGCTGAACCGGACTCCTTGTGTCCCTTCATCGCGTAGCTCACCTGATGCAGTCGTACGACCGGGCTCGGCTCGCCGACCGGCAGGTCGACGAAGTACGACGACACCCGGTTGCCGAGCGAGCCATCCTGGCTCTCGGTCCGCACGCTCACCGGCACCATCGCGCGGACCGTCGTACTCGGGACCACGGACTCGCCGCGCGTCAGCAGCCATGCCCGAAGCGCACCTGAGACCGTCGCCAGCACGACGTCGTTGACCGTGCCGCCATGGGTCTTGCGGATCCGCTTGTAGTCATCAAGTGACGTCGAGGCCATGCCGAAGCGCCGCTGCTCGCCGATCGTGACGTTGAGTGGGCTCTCCGGCGCCGACCGAAGTGAGGTCCGGGCGACCGACGCGATGCCGCCGAGCGCACCGATCGCGCGACCGGCCATCACGCGGGCATCGCCGACGCCGGCGCGGGCGGTGTCGATCGCGACGGTCGGCCGGCGCAGGGTGTCGGTAACCGCGCCCAACAACAGCCCTGCCCGCGTCGGCTCCGGGCGAGGCACCCAGTGGTCTTCCGGCGTCTCCTCGGGGGTGCGGGTCGGGTCGAGCAGCATCGTGCCGATGTCGACTGCGCTGATGCCGTCGACCATCGCGTGGTGGGTCTTGGTGATGATCGCGAACCGACCGTCAGCGAGCCCCTCGACGAGGTAGATCTCCCACAGCGGGCGCGAACGGTCGAGCGGCCGGGCCTGCAGCCGACCGACGAGCTGGCGAAGCTGGTCGGCGTTCCCTGGCTTCGGCAGCGCGCTTCGCCGTACGTGGTAGGTGATGTCGAAGTCCTCGTCATCGACCCACACCGGGTTCGCGACGTGGCCAGGTACCCACCGAATCTTCTGGCGATAGCGCGGAACGAGCGAGATCCGCCGGGCGACCAGCCCACAGAATGCGTCGTAGTCGAACGGCGTCTCATCGGGCGGCGTGAAGCGCGCGACGCTGCCGACGTGCATCGCGGTGGTCGGCGACTCCATATAGAGAAAGGAGGCGTCGAGCGCTGACAGCCGCTGTGTCATCCGGAAACGCGCGTCATTTGCAAGGCCCTGTCACCTGGCAAGTGTCCCAGGCGCGGGCGCTGTCAGCCACGCAGGTCGATGCCGAGGAGCGCTTCGAGCGCCTCGAGCGTCTCCTGCGCAGTGATGTGATGGACGCCGAGCATGCCGACCTCGGCCGCACCCCGGATGTTCGGCGCGAGGTCGTCGACGAAGACACACTCCTCGGGCTGCAGCCCGAGTCGCTCCGCCACCAGGCGATAGATCCGCGCCTCGGGCTTGCGCATGCCGACCTCACCTGAGATGACGACGGCATCGAAGAGCTCGTCCCAGCCCTCGCGTGGGTACTCGTTGCCCCAGGAGTTGGAAAGCAGCGCAGTCGAGAGGCCCGCCGCCTTGGCGTGACGGAGCGCCTCGGCCATCATCGGCTCCTCACCGAATCCCGAGAACATTCGAGTCAGCAAGCCCTCACCCTCGACCGGTCCGCCGTCGACCGTGGTGAGCCGCTTGGCGAGCTCACGCTCGAAATGGGGTACCTCGATCTCGCCTCGCTCGAGCGCGTGCACCGGGCTGTCGGTCGCCTCGGTGCCGTACGACGTGCCGAGCCAGTCCCGCATCGCGTCGCGGAAGCTATCGGGATCGATGCCATCGCCATCGACGAAAGAGCTCATCGAGTTGATCAGCGGAGACGTCAGAACGCCGCCGTAGTCGAAGATCAGTCCCTTGAGATCAGCCACGGGTCGACCTTAGGGGGTACCGGTTACGACTCGGGAAACGCAGGTAGGCGAAGCCGTCGGGGTGGGCGTGGGGGTTCCGACGATGTCCTGCTCGGCGGCCTGCGCCTGCGCAATCGGGACGAGCGCCTGGAAGCGAGGCCCGATATCCACTTCGAGCACCTTGGTGCCGCTGACCTCGTCGAGAGTGGCCCCGTCGAACTGCGCGCCGACCAGCTGCGCTGCCTGGGCCAGGTCGGCGGAGTAGTCGATGGTGGCGACGCCCTTGCCGCGGAACAGCGTGTTGCCGACCAAGCCGATCTTGAAGTCGCGGCGCCGTAGCGCCTTGGCGACATCGGAAGCAAGTCCGCTTGTGAGGGTCGCGTTCTTCACGACGAGCGTCGCCTGTTCGGTCACCGGCGTCGTCGGAGTCGACCGCGGACAAGGCGGGAGCGCCTTCGGGGTCCCGCCCGATCCACCGAAGACCTGCTGGTAACCGAAGTAGCCGCCACCGGCGACGACGAGCACGACAACGACCGCAGCTGACCGACGGCGCCAGTTGCGGTGCTTGCGGCGAGGCGACAGGTCGCCACGTCCAGGGATCGTCACGGCCCTCGATGGTAGAGAATGCCCGCTATGGACTTCGCCCTGTCGGCCGCGGCCGAGGACTATGCCAAGCGACTCAACGACTTCATGGACTCCCACGTCTACCCCGCCGAGGCGCTATATCGGGAGCAGCGCGCGGAGCTGGTCGCGAAAGGCACGGGCAACGTCGTACCGCCGGTCGTCGAGGACCTCAAGGTCGAGGCCCGCAGCCGCAAGCTGTGGAATCTGTTCCTGCCAGACGTCTCCGGGCTGACGAACGTCGAGTACGCCCACCTCGCCGAGATCACCGGGCACTCGCCGCACATCGCGCCCGAGGCCATCAACTGCGCAGCCCCTGACACCGGCAACATGGAAGTGCTGCACCTGTTCGGCACCGCCGAGCAGAAGGAGCGTTGGCTGCAGCCGCTCCTCGACGGCGAGATCCGCTCGGCGTTCGCGATGACCGAACCCGCGGTTGCCTCATCGGATGCGACGAACATCTCGACCGAGATCCGCCGAGATGGAGACTCCTACGTTCTGAACGGGCGCAAGTGGTGGATCAGCGGTTCGGCCGATCCTCGCTGCGCAGTGATGATCGTCATGGGCAAGACCAACACCGACGGTCCGGTCCACGCCCAGCAATCGATGATCCTCGTGCCGATGGACACGCCCGGAGTGACGGTCGTTCGCCCGCTCCCGGTGTTCGGCTACTGGGACCAGCACGGCCACTGCGAGATCAGCTTCGACAACGTCCGTGTCCCGGCCTCCAACCTGATCTCCGAGGAAGGTGCGGGCTTCGCCATCGCCCAGGCTCGGCTGGGCCCGGGCCGGATCCACCACTGCATGCGCGCCATCGGCATGGCCGAGCACGCATTGGACCTGATGTGCAAGCGCGCTGCATCACGGGTCGCCTTCGGCAAGCCGATCGCGTCCCAAGGCACTGTCCAGGCCCACATCGCCGAGTCGCGGATGGCGATCGAGCAGGCACGACTGATGACCCTGAAGACGGCATGGCTGATCGACACTGTCGGCGCCAAGGGCGCGCGCAGTGAGGTCGCTGCCATCAAGGTCATCGCACCGCGGGTCGCCTGCGAGGTCATCGACCGCGCGATCCAGGTGCACGGCGGTGGTGGTGTGAGTGAGGACTTCCCGCTAGCCGAGATGTACGCCCACGCACGCACCCTTCGCATCGCCGACGGACCGGACGAAGTCCATCTCCGCTCCGTCGCTCGCCAGCAGCTGGGCCCGTACCTGCAGAACTAAGCACAGGCCGCGCGACTGGCCATTGACCCACCGATCGCGCGACCCGCACTGTCCTCGCCCATGTTGCTAATACGCAAGGCACCGCGCCTCGACGGCCCGTACGACGACGAGCCTGGTGCGCGACCGCGCGCTGCCATCCACGGCAACCTCGCACTCGCGTTTCCGCAGTCGACGACCGCCGCAATGCCATTGCGTCTGGTGCCTCCGGCCGGCGGCGTCGATAGCGCACCCGACGAGGTAGTCGCACCAGCCGAGCCACTTCCTGACCCGCGTCGTCTCGTCGGGCCGCTGGTCCAGGCGATCGCCGAAGTGCTGACCGGCACTCGACCGGCACAGCAGCTGTCTGAGATCGCAACGCTCGAGGTGCTCTCGATGCTCGAACGCAGTGCCGGTCTGCTCACTCCGCGAGACACGGGCCGGCTACGGCCGCGTGATGCTGCCGCGTTGCAGCGGCCTCGCGTCAGCGCGCTGCGGCTGTGCGAGCCGCGTCGCGGGGTGCTCGAGGTCGCTGCCGTGATCAATACCGGCGACCGCAGCAGGGCGATGGCGTTGCGATTGCAGGTCGGTCGCCAGTCTGCCCTCTACAACGCCGAGCACGGACCGCTCCGGTGGCGCTGCACCGTCGTACGCGTGGGCTGATCGCAGCAACCACGTCTGTCCGCTCGCTGCCAGTGCCTGTCACGGCCGCACTCATTCGCGTATCGGCTCTGGCAGCAACAACTTCAAGATCCCTATCGTCCGCCCGCTATCACTAGGGGGAAGGACACGAAATGCACCTGACACTTGCCGGTCGGATCGACGTCTCGGACGACGTACCTACCGGGCACCCGAGGCTTCGCCTCGTTCCGGCCCTACCGGCACCGCCGAAGCTCTACGACGTCTCGCAGCGGCCGCGTCGCCTGGACCCGCGACCGGTCGCGGAGAGCTTCGCGAGAGGCGTCGCCGAGGTGATGGCGCGGGCACGACCGGTCGATCAGCTCCGCGAGCTGGCGACTTGGGAGGTCGTGCGGATCATCGATCGCGCGGCGAGCCGCCAGCCGCACGACCTGCGGCGATCGGCGTTTGCGCCGCGGTTGCGCTCGGTGCATCTGGCCGCACCATGCGAAGGCGTGATCGAGGCTTGCGCGGTCGTCGACAGCGGCGTCAGGACGCGGGCCTTGGCCTTTCGTCTCGAGTGCCGCGAGCGCACCTGGCGCGCGACGGTCGTCCAGTTCGGCTGAGTCCCGGGCTGGGTTATGCCGCCGGGTTGGTCGGAGCGCCGTGGCAGCGCTTGTACTTGCGGCCCGAGCCGCAGGGACATGGCGCGTTGCGTGACGCATTCGCAAAGCTCGCGCCACCCGCCGCACCGACGGCTGAGCCGCCGGCCGGCTCGGTCCGACGCTGCACCGTGGCTTCGCCATCAACACTCGGTGCGCTGTATTGGAGATTCGTCGCCGGGGCGTGACTCGGCGCACCGATCGCCTTGCCGATCACATCAGCGACGGACTGATGCTCCGAAGAAGGTGCGGCGTCCAGCGGTACGGGCGCTGGGGCCTCGCCGCCTTCGGCGGCATCGACCGTCGGAGGTTGCGGGGCCTCGCCGCCTTCGGCGGCCTCGGCTATCGCCGGAGCCGCGGCTGTTGGGGGTTCCTGACCGCTGAGCGCTTCTACGTTGACCTGGACGTAGAAGAGGAAGCCGACGGCCTCCTCCTTGATGCCGTCCATCATCCCGTTGAACATGTCGAAGGCTTCGCGCTGATACTCGATCAGCGGGTCGCGCTGGCCGTAGCCGCGCAGGCCGATGCCCTCTTGCAGGTAGTCCATCTCGTAGAGATGCTCACGCCACTTGCGGTCGAGCACCTCGAGCAGCACTCGTCGCTCGAGCTCGCGAAGCAGCGGCTCGTCCTCGGGGCCCTTGCCGAGTGACTCCTCGCGCTTGTCATACGCCGCCTGCGCATCGGCGCAGAGCTCGTCGACGAGGAACTCCGAAGACATCCCACCGCCCGAGCGCTCGTCGAGCTCAGACGCAGTCACAGAGACCGGGTAGAGCTGTTTGAGGCCCGCCCACAGGCCGTCGAGGTCCCAGTCCTCGGCGTACCCAGCGCTGGTTGCGCCCTGGACATACGCCGCGATGACGTCGTCGATCATGTTGCGGATCTGCTCATGCAGGTCTTCGCCGGAAAGCACCCTGCGACGCTCGTCGTAGATGACGGTGCGCTGCTTGTTGAGCACCTCGTCGTACTTCAGGACGTTCTTGCGGATCTCGAAGTTCTGCTGCTCGATCTGCGTCTGAGCCGAACGGATCGAGCGAGAGACCATCTTCGACTCGATCGGGATGTCCTCAGGGAGGTTGAGGCGATCCATGATGGCCTCGACCATGTGCGCATTGAACAGCCGCATCAGATCGTCGCCGAGCGAGAGGTAGAAGCGAGACTCACCCGGGTCGCCTTGCCGGCCGGAGCGACCGCGCAGCTGGTTGTCGATGCGGCGAGAGTCGTGACGCTCCGTGCCGAGGACGTAGAGACCGCCGATTCCGACGACCTCCTCGTGCTCTGCAGCGACTGCCTGCTTCGAGGTCTCGAGGGCAGCCGGCCAGGCCGACTCGAAGTCCTCGGGCGTCTCGACCGGCGTGAGACCACGACGGGCGAGCTCGGCTGAGGCCAGGACCTCGGGGTTGCCGCCGAGCATGATGTCGGTGCCTCGGCCGGCCATGTTCGTCGCGACGGTGACCGCGCCCTTACGGCCTGCCTGCGCGACGATCGCGGCTTCCTTCTCGTGGAACTTCGCGTTGAGCACCTCGTGCGGTACGCCGCGGCGCAGCAGCAGACCCGACAGGAGCTCGCTCTTCTCGACGCTCGTCGTACCGACGAGGATCGGCTGGCCCTTGTCGTGGCGCTCAGCGATGTCGTCGACCACCGCTGTCCACTTGGCGTCCTCGGTCTTGTAGACGATGTCCGCCGAGTCGATTCGGATCATGTCCCGGTTGGTCGGAATCGGAACCACACCGAGCTTGTAGACCTGGTCGAACTCCGCAGCCTCGGTCGCCGCTGTGCCGGTCATGCCGCCCAGCTTGGAGTAGAGCCGGAAGTAGTTCTGCAGCGTGATCGTCGCGAGGGTCTGGTTCTCCTGCTTGATCTCGACGCCTTCTTTGGCCTCGATCGCCTGGTGCATTCCCTCGTTGTAGCGACGGCCGGCCAGGATGCGACCGGTGAACTCGTCGACGATCAGGACCTCGCCCTCCATGACGACGTAGTCCTTGTCGCGCTTGAAGAGCTCCTTCGCCTTCAGCGCGTTGTTGAGGTAGCCGACGAGCGGGGTGTTGACCGCCTCGTAGAGGTTCTCGATCCCGAGCTCGTCCTCAACCCGCTCGACCGCTGGCTCGAGCACGCTCATCGTGCGCTTGCCCTCGTCGCACTCGTAGTCCTCGTCGCGCTTGAGCCGCGCTGCGATCCTGGCGAACTCGATGTACCACTTCGCGTTGTGCTCCGCCGGCCCGCTGATGATCAGTGGGGTCCGCGCCTCGTCGATCAGGATCGAGTCGACCTCGTCGACGATCGCGTAGTTGTGGCCGCGCTGGACGAGGTCCTCTGGGGTCCAAGCCATGTTGTCGCGCAGATAGTCGAAGCCGAACTCGTTGTTCGTGCCGTACGTGACGTCGCAGGCGTACGCCGCACGTCGGACGGCTGGCGTCTGCTGGGCGAGGATCACGCCGACGCTCAGGCCGAGGAAGCGGTGGACGCGTCCCATCCACTCCGCGTCGCGCTTGGCGAGGTAGTCGTTGGTCGTGATGACGTGGACCCCATCGCCGGACAGGGCGTTGAGGTAGGCGGCCAGCACACCGGTGAGGGTCTTGCCTTCGCCGGTACGCATCTCGGCGATGTTTCCGAGGTGCATGGCAGCGGCGCCCATGACCTGAACGTGAAAGGGGAACTGACCGAGGGTGCGACGCGCGGCCTCGCGCACGACCCCGAACGCCTCGGCTGCCAGGTCGTCGAGGGACTCGCCGTCGGCGTAGCGCGCCTTGAACTGTGCGGTCTGATCGCGCAGCTCGTCGTCGGACATCGCTTCGAAGTCCTCAGCCAGCAGCTCTACCTGCGAGGCGGTCGCCTCGAGCTTGCGAAGGATCTTCGTCTCGCCGGCGCGCATGATCCGGTCGAACACGGCCACGAAGCGGCTCTCCAGACACGTCAGACAGCAGTGCAGCGACCCCGAATGGGCCCACGTCAGGAAGTCTACGGCGGGTTGTCAGACCTGCGATTCGAGCCATTCTTCGAAGGTCTCGCGGCCCCGAGGACCGGCCTCGTCCGGCAGCAGCCCGCCCTTGGCAAGGGCGCTGCCCATCCTTCCCGGCACCCGAAACCCGACGACCGGTCGCTTGCTGCCTCGAGAGCGCAGCACCAATCGCACCAAATCGGACATGTCGTGCACCTCGGGCCCGGCGAGATCCGGTGCCCGCCCGACTGGCTCCTCACCGACGATGCGAGCCAGTGCCTTGCTCACCTCGCGGGCGGCAATCGGCTGGCTGCGCATGCGCGGCACCGTGATCACCGGCATCAACACAGCGGGCACGTTCGGCATCCGCTCGAGCAGCTGTCCCGGGAACTCGTGGAACTGCGTCGCTCGCAGGATCGTGAACGGCAGCGGGCCGGCGAGGACCAGCTCTTCCTGGCGTCGCTTGCCGAAGTAGTAGCCGAGATCTACCCGGTCACAGCCGACGATCGACAGCGTCACGAGGTGCTCGACGCCGGCCCTGGACCCGGCAGCAAGCAGGTTGCTCGTCGCCTGGTCGAAGAAGGCGACCGACTTCGCTCGGCTGGCGGTGGCGACGTTGCCGACATCGACGATCACGTTCGCTTCGGCGAGCGCGGCATCGAGACCAACGCTGGTCACGACGTCAATCCCCGCCGATCGGGCAATCACGACTGGCTCGTGACCCGCCGCGCGCAGCGCGCTCACCACTTGCCGCCCTACGACGCCGGTTCCACCGACGACCGCAACGCGCATGGAGCGCGTCATCCCCACCAGAAGGACGCGGCAATCACGACGTACAGCCCGATCAGGGCGGCGCCCTCGAGCCACTCGTACTCGCCGTCGATGATCACGAAGCTCACCGCGAGCACCGATGCGACGACGGTCGTGACCAGGAGAGGCGGGAAAGCCAGGGTGAAGGTCGCCCCACCCAGGACCGGCGACAGCAGGACCAGCACCGGCGCCAGGACGAGCGCGATCTGAAGTGGCGAGTTGAGGATGACCGACAGCGCGTGGTCCGCACGTCCGCGCATCGCAAGCTGGATTCCGACGACGTTCTCGACGGCGTTGCCCGCGATCGCCACGATGACGAGTCCGGCGAAGGCCTGCGTGATGTGCAGTGAGCCGAGCGCCGGCTGCAGCGCGGCGACGAACCAGTCCGAGACGAGTGCAGCAAGCACTCCGGTCGCGGCCAACGTCGTGATCGCGACGGGGGTGGGCCACAGCGGGGCGGACGGCTCCTCCACCTCCTCGCCTTCGCCGCGGCGCAGCGAGGACGGCACCGACATGGCGAAGACCGCGAGCAGGACGATCGATGCGATAACCGACAAGGCGTGCTCGTGATGAGCCGCCGGGCTGTGCACGTAGTGCGCGAGGCTCGGCACCAACATCGCCGCGACCGCAAGGATCATCAGCGCGATCAGGTTGCGGGCCCGGTTCGGGTCGAACGACTGCCGGCCGTGCTCGAGGCCGCCCGCCACGAAGGCGAGGCCAAGCACCAACAGGACGTTGGACAGGATCGAGCCGATGATCGCCGCCTGGACGACAGTGACCAGCCCGTCTCGCAACGCGAAGATGCAGACGAACAGCTCCGGCAGGTTCCCGAGCGCGCTCTGCACGACGCCGGTCGCACCCGAGCCGAGCCGGTCGGCAACCTGCTCGACACTGCGGCCGACCAGAGCGGCCAGCGCCGCCAGTGCGATGCCCGCGACGATGAAGGTCACTACGTGCGAGAGATGCGCGTAGTTGAGGACGCCCGCGATGAGGGTGAGGACTCCGGCCGATCCGATGATCAGCCGGTCCGAACGGGTCAGCACTTGCTCAGGTGATCTCGAGCAGCTTCTCGCGCACGGCATATACGACCGCTTCCATCCGGGAGTGCAGCTGCAGCTTCTCGAGGATGTTGCGGATGTGGTTCTTCACGGTGTTCTCGCTGATGAACAGCTCTTTCGCGATATCCCGGTTGTTCATGCCCTTCGCGACGAGGCGGAGCACCTCCATTTCGCGGTCGGTCAGCCGCGGGACCGGCACCTGCTGGCGATCCTCGCCGCGCTTGATCATCGAGGCGAACTCGTTGAGCAGCTTCGACGCCATCGACGGGGAGATCAGCGATTGACCGCCGTGGACGGCACGGATCGCCGAGGCGACCTCGTCGATCGGGATCTCCTTGAGGAGGTAGCCCATCGCGCCGGCCTTGATGGCGTCGTACAAGTCAGCCTCTTCGTCGCTGATCGTCAGCATGATGATCTTGGCGCTCGGGACCGCGTCCTTGATGGCGACGCAGGCATCGATTCCGCCGCGCTTGGGCATCCGGACATCCATCAACACGACGTCGGGCGTGAACTCGATCGACTTCTCGACGGCGTCGGCACCGTCTTCCGCCTCACCGACGACGTCGATGTCCGGCTCCGAGCCGAGCACCATCTCGAGGCCGCGACGGAACAACGCGTGGTCGTCGACGACCAGCACTCTGATCGGGTCGCCATCTCCCGGCGGCAGCTGCCCGAGCGAGCCGCTGTCGGTCATGTCGGTCACAGAGTCATGATCGCACGCTAGGTGCGAAGCACCGCCGAAGTCGCGCTCGCCACTGATTGCGGCGTACGGACCCCGTGATGCACGCGCCTGCGATCCGCAGCCCGCCGCATCTGGTGATCGAGCTTGTCGGCCGCGAGCTCGAGAGCCGCAAACACGTCGGCGGCTCCGGCGACGGCACGCAACACCGCTCCTCTGGTGCGACAGGTCAGCTCGACGTGGATCCGCTGCGCCGGCTGCCGGGGACTTCGTTCCTGTCTGATGTCGACATCGACGCGGTCGCACTTGCAATCGAGCTTTTCCAGCCGTTCCAGCCTGGCCTGCGCGCTGTGGCGGAACCTTCCACCAACGGTCGTGTTGTGGGCCCTGACGATGACATCCATCCTGGCGTCCTCCTCACGTAGGTGCGGCACCCTCACCATGCCACTCGTGCGCGGTTCCGGCTAGCACCCGCTTTGACTAGGCACACCTGCGGCGAGTCGCGGCGAGGGTCGCTGCGCCAGCGACCGCTATGCCGCTCGCTGCCAACGCTCTCGTGGCTTCGCACAGCGTTGCCCCGGTCGTCACAAGGTCGTCGACCACGACCACCTCATGCGGACACAACGTCGCAGCGAGCCACGGCACCACAGTCAGCGCCCCGCGCAGATTGGCTGACCGCTCGACCGCCGACAGGCCGGCCGAATCGGCGACCGGCCGACGATGGACCAGCGCTGGCACCGCGCGAGCGTCGACCCCGCTACGACGAAGCTCGCGCGCCGTCCTGCGAGCGAGCAACGCCACGACGTCGTCGCCGCGACGGCGCACGGCAGCGCGCTGCGACGGGACCGGCACGACCACGACGGGCTGACCGATCGGGGGCGACGCCGCCGCGAGGGTCGCAGCTGCCAACGGACGCGCGAGCGAATCGGCGAGTCCGGTCACGCCTCGCTCTTTGAAGCCCAGCAATAGCTCGCGAACCGCGCCGACGTAGTCCGTCACCACCCACAACGGCGGCAGACCGGGCGGGCATGGCGCCGGTCGATGCGGGCGCGGCCGCGCAGTCAGCGGCGACCGGCAGCTGCGACAGATCAAGCCGCCCGGCACACCGCAGCCCTCGCAGCGAGCGGGGCAAAGCAGGTCCAGCAACGACATCCGGCCAGCGTCGCCGACGGCGCGGCACTCTCGGACTGCATCGCAGGCAGGCTGTGGGGCGGCGGCTAACCGGCATACGACGGGGAGACCGCGGTCGAGACGCGCTCCCACCGACGTCCACCGAGTCTCCACGTCCCGGCGGCTCCGCTGGCCAGGAACGGCCGACCAGGTGCGGCAGCGACCGCGTCGACGTCGGTCGGCAGGCCAGGCCCGGACAGATCTACGACGCTGTAACCATCGACGCTCACCTCGATGACTCGGCGCGCCCCGCCGTGATCGCCGGCTGTCGTCGTCACGAGCTGGTCGGCATCCGACCAGGCCACCCCTGCGACATCGAACGTGGCGGGCAGCACAATCCTCGAGTCGGTCACGATCTCACGGTCATGGCGCTCGGCGAGCGTGGCAACCTGCAGCTCCGGAGAACGACCGCCGACGACGAGTGCCAGCCGAGTGCCGTCACGTGAGACCGCGAGAGCGCGGATCGGTCGACCACGCAGCGCCTGAGGCAGTCCGACCGGGTGCACCGTCCCATTGAGGGTGACCGAATAGACCTGACCTGACGAAGTCGCGACGAGCGTCCGACCATCCGGGGTAAAGCAAGGGGCGGTGAGCGACGGCGCACGCAGCCTCGGCAGGAGCGGCCCGGCTGCATCCCCGGTCAGCAGCTGCGTGCCATCCGCCGTGCGACGAACCGCGGCGACGAGGGTGCCGTCCGCGCTTCGAGCAGGGCTCATCAGCCCAGCGGCACGCAGCGCCTGCGGCACGACGGCATCGAGTCCAGTGACGGCACCGGCGTGGACCAGGAGTACGCCCGGAGTCGATGGCGGCGCGCTCGGATCGAACTGCGGCCACGACCTGACGGGCTGAAGGCTCGGCGCGTCCGAGGTCGATAACGAGGCGCCGGTCGCGAGCAACCGCACCGCAGTCACCGACGGGATCTGGCGCAGCGTCCACACGATCTGCGCAGACAGCCCGACGAGCTGCGCCCCCGTGATCTGACGAACGCCAGCTGACAGATCGACCTCTGCCACGCCGCTCGCACTGATCGGCACGTTGCCCACCAATGAGGTCCCCCGCGGCGCCGCGGTCTGCACACCTCCGGCGAGCAGCGGATCGGGGCCGGCAAGAAGTGCCCGGATCAAGGTGGTCGCAAGGCCGGGCTCTTCGGGAGGCTCGAGGACCGGCTCCGGTACTACGCGCTCTCCGTTCGGGGTCAAGAAATAGATCGATGCCGGTTGCAGCACCTGCTCGACGTCGTCAGTGGAGAGCAAGGCACCGGATCCCAGGCTGGCGATCCGCCACTCGCCGCCACGATGACTGAGGGTGAAGGTCCGCCGAAGCGTCCCGGGCGCAACCCGGTAGGTGCCGCCCGGCGCAATGACGCCGACCTGTCTGGCCCGTACCTCGACGTGCGTCGTGTCGACGCGATTGATCGTTGGCGGATCGGCGTACACCGCGGTGCCCGCGCTCGCGTTCCAGGCAGCCCCGTGACCGAGATACGAGCGAGCGACCGCGTAACCGTTGTCGCTGTCCACCATCGAGCGCAGAAAGCCCGCGACCAGCTCAACCGGCGTGGCCCCGGGCAGCGGAAGCGCCGGGACCTCGTGGATTGCTAGGCCTTCACTGCCCTGTCCGGCCGCCGCGACGGGCGCGCCGAGATGGACACCACCGGAGTCGGGTACACCGGCGCAGGCCGCACTCGTCGCGAGAGCGCCGATCAACGCCGGCACTCGAATCCAGTCGAGCGCTCTCATTTCAGCATCGGCTCCGCCGGCGCCTCGTCCGCCTGTGCGACCTCAGGCTCGAGCGGCAGCGGAGAAGACGTCACAGTTCCGCCGACGTGCCAAGGCAGCGTGACGCGAAACACCGAGCCGCGTCCCGGCTCGCCCCACGCCTGCAACCACCCGCCGTGCAGCCGCACGTCCTCTAGCGCGATGGATAGACCGAGACCCGTTCCGCCAGTCGCTCGCGCCCGCGCAGGATCCGCACGCCAGAACCTGCCGAAGACCAGCGACGCATCGCCGGGGCGCAACCCGACACCGCGGTCGCGGACACTGACCGCCACGCCACCCTCGCCGCCACGCAGTCTCACCTCGACCGGTTGACCCTCACTGTGCTCGAGTGCGTTCGTCACCAGGTTGCGAAGCACCCGATCGATCCGGCGGGCGTCGATGTCCACAATCACTGGCTGCGACGGAAGGTCCGCCTCGATCGGCGCCTGGCGGCGATCCGACAACGGCGTCGCGAGTGTGATCACCTGCCTGACCAGCTGCACCAGATCGATCGGCTCGGCCTCGAGCACGGCAGCGCCGGCGTCATAGCGGCTGATCTCGAGCAGGTCGGCCAGCAGCGACTCGAAGCGATCGAGCTGGGCTTGCAACAGCTCCGAGGAACGCGTGACCTCGGGAGGCAGCGCGTCACTCGAGTCGTGAAGGACGTCGGCCGCCATCCGGATGGTCGTGATCGGCGTACGCAGCTCGTGAGAGACGTCTGCGACGAACCGGCGCTGAAGGCGCGACATCTCCCGCAGCTGGGAGATCTGCCGCTGCAGGGTGTCGGCCATCCGGTTGAACGACGCCGCCAGGGTCGCCAGGTCATCCTCGCCACGAACGTGCATCCGCTCCTTCAACCGGCCGGCTGCGAGCCGCTCGGCCGTCGCGGCGGCCTGGCGCACTGGACGCACCACCTGACGGGTGACCACCGCGGCGATCAGCACCAGCAGCAGAACGAGTGCCGCGCCGGCGAAGAGCATCGTGCGCTCGACGAGGTGCAGCGTCGCGGCCTCACGATCCAGCGGGAAGAGGTAGTAGAGCTGATAGCGAACCGCGCCGGCCTGGACCGGGGCGCCGATCGCAAGACCGGCCGCGTTGCCGGTTCCGCTGTGCAGCCTGACGTACATCCAAGCCTCGCGACCGGAGCGCGACACCGCTGAACGCAAGGTCGCCGGAATGCTGAGGACCGCCGTCTCTGGACCGTACGACGCGAGACCGCCATCCGTCGGCAACATCACGACGTCGTAGTTGCCTTGCTCGCCGGACAGCTCAGTGACGACGCCATACGCCGTGCGCTCGACCGCGCTCGGATTGTCGTCCGGCAGCGCGAGGAACTGATCCTGAGCTCGCTCGACCCCCGTACCCAGTTCGCTCTGGGCCGCGCGCGTCGCCGATCCGAGCAGCCCGCTGCGCACCTGGTGCAGGATCGTCGCGCCGATCCCGACGCTGACCATCGCCGACAGGATCAACGTCGTCGCGACGACCCTGGTCTGCAGCGAGGCGCGCCATCGGTGGCGCACCGCTCGCCCAGCCGCTAGCGGCGTCGCTCTCACGTCGGTCCAGCCTTGTAACCCACCCCCCGGACGGTCACCACGATCTCCGGATGCTCGGCGTCGCGCTCGACCTTCGCTCGCAGTCGCTGGACGTGCACGTTCACCAGCCGCGTGTCCGCCACATGCCGGTAGCCCCAGACCTGCTCGAGCAGCTGATCGCGGGTGAAGACCAGATGCGGCTTGCGGGCGAGCGCCACAAGCAGATCGAACTCGAGCGGCGTGAGCGCGATCGGCGCGCCGGCTCGACTGACCAGGTGCCCGTTGACGTCGATGGTGACATCACCGATGTGCAGCGCCTCTCCGGCCAGGTCCGCGGGCGGGCGGAGCCGGGCCCTGATCCGGGCTACGAGCTCCTTGGGCTTGAAGGGCTTGACGATGTAGTCGTCAGCACCGGAGTCCAGACCGGTGACGACGTCGACAGTGTCGGCGCGTGCGGTCAGCATCACTATCGGCGTCGCACTCTCGGCGCGGATCGCACGGCAGACATCGACACCGTCGGTTCCCGGCAACATCAGATCGAGCAGGACGAGGTCGGGCTTGGTTGCGTGGAACGCCGCTAATGCGGCGTCCCCGTCGCCGACAAAGGAGGGATCGAAACCTTCGTTTCGAAGGACGATGCCGAGCATCTCCGACAGCGCGGCATCGTCATCGACGACGAGGACCCGGGCTCTCATCCCTCCATCGTGGCACTCGCGTAGCCATCCACAGCCGAGGCGACTCCCGCCACTAGGGCGAGCAACGCGTCACAGGGGCGCGCGACGCTGCACCCATGCCGGATGAGGTTGTCCTCGACGAGTGGACCGTCGTCGTGCGCAGCGACCCCCTCATGTCGGCCACGGCGGCAGCGCGACTGAGGGATCTCGTCGACCATGAGCTCGCAGTCGCCGTACGGCGACTGTCCGACGCGCTGGGTTCCGCGGCGTCTGTCGAGCTGTCCTAGTAGCGGTATGCGTCGCCCTTGTAGGGACCCTCTACCGGGACGCCGATGTAGTCGGCCTGCTCCTTGGTCAAGGTCGTCAGCTTCACGCCGAGGGCGTCGAGGTGCAGCCGGGCGACCTTCTCGTCGAGGTGCTTGGGCAGTACGTAGACGCCGACCGGGTACGCGTCGGTCTTCGTGAAGAGCTCGACCTGGGCGATGGTCTGGTTCGTGAAGGAGTTGCTCATCACGAATGACGGGTGACCGGTCGCGTTACCGAGGTTCAGCAGCCGACCCTCGCTCAGCACGAGGATCGAGTGGCCGTCGGCGAATACCCACTCGTCGACCTGCGGCTTGACGTTGTCACAGCGAACGCCGGGCAGGGCGGCGAGGCCCGCCATGTCGATCTCGTTGTCGAAGTGACCGATGTTGCCAACGATCGCGCCCTGCTTCATGCGCGCCATGTCCGAGGCCATGATGATGTTGAAGTTGCCGGTAGTCGTCACGAAGATGTCGGCCGTCTCGACGACGTCGGCCAGCGTGAGCACCTGATAGCCATCCATCACGGCCTGCAGCGCGCAGATCGGGTCGATCTCGGTGACGATCACCCGGGCACCCTGACCGCGCAGCGACTCCGCGCAGCCCTTGCCGACGTCGCCGTAGCCACAGACGACCGCGACCTTGCCACCGATCAGCACGTCGGTGCCGCGGTTGATGCCATCGATCAGCGAGTGGCGGCAGCCGTACTTGTTGTCGAACTTCGACTTGGTGACGGAATCGTTGACGTTGATCGCCGGGAACAGCAGCTCGCCGCGCTCGTGCATCTGGTAGAGCCGGTGGACACCGGTCGTGGTCTCTTCGGTCACGCCCTTGATCGCCCCGGAGATTCCGGTCCAGCGGGTCGCGTCCTCCGCGAGCGAGCGGGTGAGCAGACCCAGCACGACGGCGTACTCCTCGGAGTCCGCGGTCGACGGGTCAGGCACAGCTCCGGCCTTTTCGAACTCGAGACCCTTGTGCACCAGCAGCGTCGCGTCGCCACCGTCGTCGAGCAGCATGTTCGGGCCCGCGCCATCGGCCCAGAGCAGAGCCTTCTCGGTGCAGTCCCAGTACTCCTCGAGCGACTCTCCCTTCCAGGCGAAGACCGGTACGCCCGCAGGCGCGTCGACCGTGCCTTTCGGTCCGACCACAACTGCCGCAGCAGCGTGGTCCTGCGTCGAGAAGATGTTGCACGAACACCAGCGCACCTCGGCACCGAGCGCGACCAGTGTCTCGATCAGGACGGCCGTCTGGATCGTCATGTGCAGCGAACCGGTGACCCGGGCGCCCTTCAGCGGCTGAGAGGCGCCGTACTCGGCGCGCATTGCCATCAGGCCGGGCATCTCGTGCTCGGCAAGCAGGATCTCCTTGCGACCGAACTCGGCAAGTGACAGATCGGCGACGCGGTAGTCCATCTCAGGGTGCTCCAGAGGCTGATGACGGGGAGGCGTGAGGGAGTGGTGCAGGTGCAAGGGTAAAGGGTGCAAGTCCGCTTAGCTGTCGGCCAATCGGGCCTTCAGATCGTCGATCGGCCCGATCGGGGTCGGGTCGACGCCATACGCCAGCGCGAGGTAGACGCTGGCGAAGTCGAGCAGGCCCACGAGCGAGGCGAGCCGCTCCACCGCGCTGCCTCCCTCCGCGCCAAGTCCCGACACAGCCACCCCGCGGCTGCGCGCGACCTCCGCCGACGCATCGGCACGCGCCGCTGCGACGCCAGTGCCGTCGTCGTCGCGGAGGAGCACCAGTCGCAGCCGCAGTGGGTCGTCGTCCGCCACCCGGTCGCGAAAGATGTCGTCATCCGCGCTGCTGCCGGCCAGGCCCCCGTCGAGTACCACTGACTGGTTGTGATGGGCCTCTGGCAGCGCGCCACAAACCGCTGGCCACTTCGCGTTCTCCATCAACTGGCACGAGGCGCGCAGCGCGGCGACTGGACCGACCTCGCCGCCGCCCCAGAACATCGGGAGCGAGCCGGCCAACTCCGCCGCGAGCACCTTGGCGGGGTTCACGAACGACTCTCGGTCCGGGCGACACATCGTGGCAATCGCCTCGAGCCGGGACGCGGTGGCTTCGAGATCGGCGTACGACGGCCCGAGGCTGAGCAGCCCGAAGCGCTCGGCCACCACGAGCAGCGGCACCGCGAGGGCCCACAGTGAAGCGCGCGGGGCAACCGCCGCGGCGATCGGGACGAACGCCCCGTGTTCCGATCGGCAGTGCAAGTCCAGGGGCGAGTCGGCGGTGCCGACCCCTAGCAGCCGGGCTCCTCGTCGGGCAGCTTCGACCGCGCTGCTCAATGTCTCGTCGGTGCGCCCTGAGCACGACACCGCCATCACCAGATCGGAAGCCCCGACCCAGCCGGGCAGGCCGTAGCCGCGATGAACCACCACCGGTATCGGTGCCGCGGCCGAGGTCAGGGTGGCAAGCACATCGCCGGAGATGCCCGAGCCGCCCATGCCCGCCACGACGATCGCGCGCGGCCGGGCGTCGAGGCCCAGCGGGTGCAGCGATGCCTCCTGGACAGCGGCGAGGGACGCCCGAACCTGAGCACCGGCCATCGCGGTCGCGCGCAGCATCTCGGACGGATCAAGGGCAGCCAGAGCGGCTGCGTCATCGAGGCGATCGAGCGCGTCTTCTGTCATCTCAACTATCGGTGCTCTCGGGTGCCGCGGCCGATCAGGCGTCGGGCTTGCGGGCCTCGTCGATCAATAGAACCGGGATGTCATCGCGGACCGGATAGCCGTAACCGCAATCGGTACACACCAGCTCCTGAGCAGCATCGTCGATGCGAAGCTCGCCCCGGCAGTTCGGGCAGGCGAGGATCTCGAGCAGCGACGGGTCCAGGTTCACAGCACGACTTTACTGCGATGGCCCGGAGCGACGGATGACGGACAGAACCTCGTCGCGCAGCTGCTCCATCGCGGCTTGGTCGGGAGCCTCGACGTTGAGCCGCAGCAGCGGCTCCGTGTTCGAAGCCCGCACGTTGAACCAGCGCCCATCGCCGATGTCGACAGTCAGTCCGTCGAGCTCGTCGACCCGGACACCGGGCTGCGCCGAGAAGGTGTCACGTACGGCGGCGAGCGATGCGGTGGCATCTGCAACCTCGCTGTTGACCTCACCGGATCCGACGTAGCGGTCGTACTGAGCAAGCAGCTCGGACAGCGGGCCCTGGGACTGGCCGAGCGCCGCCAAAGCATGCAGCGCCGCGAGCATGCCGGAGTCGGCCCGCCAGAAGTCCCGGAAGTAGAAGTGGCCGGAGTGCTCGCCGCCGAAGACCGCCCCGGTCTGCGCCATGGTCGCCTTGATGAACGAATGACCGACCCGGGTGCGCACCGGCGTCCCGCCGCGCTCGCGGACGATCTCGGGTACCGCGCGGGAGGTGATGAGGTTGTGAATGACCGTCGCGGCGGGTTCCTTGGCGAGCTCGCGGTCCGCGATCAATGCCGTCAGCACCGACGGGGAGACGATCTCGCCTCGCTCGTCGACGACGAAGCAACGATCGGCGTCGCCGTCGAAGGCGAGCCCGATATCCGCGCCGATCTCCCGCACCTTGGCCTGGAGGTCGCGAAGGTTCTCGGGGTCGATCGGATTCGCCTCATGGTTGGGGAAGCTGCCGTCGAGCTCGAAGTACATCGGGGTGAGGTCGACCGGTAGTGAGGCGAACACCTCAGGCACGGTCAGGCCACCCATGCCGTTGCCTGCGTCGAC
Source organism: Mycobacteriales bacterium (assembly GCA_036267875.1). GTDB lineage: Bacteria > Actinomycetota > Actinomycetes > JAFAQI01 > JAFAQI01 > DASZTV01. Next base: position 57,528 of record DATAVE010000013.1, on the reverse strand, counting down.
GACCACCTCGAGCCGACGTACATCGCGGATCCCCGGTACCAGCCCGATCAGGTACTCCGAATAGCTCGCGAGCAGCTCCTGCTGCGTGACGCTTCCCCGCGGCTTGCTCGACTCGGGAATGCCATCTTCGAGCATTCGCCGGATGTCCGCCAGGCCGCTGTCCTGGCCGACTGGAGCAGCGCCCGCGCGGCACAGCTTGATGCCGTTGTAGCGGGCCGGGTTGTGACTCGCGGTGAACATCGCGCCTGGGATGCCGAGGCTTCCCGAGGCGAAGTAGAGCAAGTCGGTGGAACCGAGGCCGGCCTCCACTACGTCGGCACCTTGCGAGTTGGCGCCGTCGGCGAACGCGGCCGCGAGCTCCGGCGAGGTGTCCCTCATGTCGTAGGCGGTGACGATGCGGTCAGCTTCGAGCAGCCGTACGAAGGCGGCGCCGATGTTGCGCGCGATGGTGGCGTCGAGCTCGTCGGGGACGATCCCCCGAACGTCGTACGCCTTGATGATGCGGTCGAGCGAGCCAGCCATTACCCGACGCTAGTCGGGGTCAGCGCTTTGCTGTGCGCTTCAGTACGTCGGCGAAGTCGAGGCGGCCGGTCGCGTCCGACCAGACCCGGTGCTCACACGCGTGGCAGGACCGCATGCTCACCGGCGTGCCGTCGGTGAGGGTCATCGCGAGGGTGGTCACGCGGTCGCTGCCGCACGAGGCGCAGCTCTGTCCCATGCGCGCACCGGGGCGGGTCAGCGAAGTGGCGTCGACGATCGTCATGCGGGAAGCCTCCAGGGGGAAGGTGCAACCCGACGTTCATCGGCGGCTCGGCCTGAGACCTTGAGAAACCGGCGATTCCGGGGCAAACCGGACATCGAGTGGGCCACGTCGTGTTGGATCCGCGCAGACTGAGAGCTAGGCGGTCGGCGGGATGATGCGCAGGTGGCCACGGCGGCCGAGCTCGGGTACGTCGGGGGCCTTCGCAACCGCTGCGGCCACTCCCGCCGTCGGCCGAGCAGCCTCGCGAACTGCCTCAGCGAGTGCCGCGAGGTCGTCCTCACCCGGCATCGTCGCCTCGGAGTCGACGTCGAGGCGCAAGACCTCCCAACCTCGCGGTGCGGTCAGCCGGTCGGCATGCGCGTCGCAGAGGTCATAGGAGTGCGGCTCGGCGTAGGTCGCGAGAGGCCCAACGACAGCCGTCGAGTCTGAGTAGGCATACGTGAGCGTCGCGACCGCCGGGCGGCCACACGCAGTCCGCGAGCAGCGTCGCAGAGGACTCACGTCGCGACGGTACCGGTCGCGGCGTCGCTCGGCCATCACCAAACAGCCCGTGTCGCGCCATACTCTTCGCCGATGAGGCGCGACCGCCATGGCCGGGGTGCGCGGGGCGCCCTTGCACCCGCTGCCGTGCCGCTCGCCGCGTCGCCCGCCGACCGATTCGATCGGGTCGCGAGCGAGGCCGTCGAACACGTCGAACACCGCTGGCGTCAGCAGCTTGCTGACGTCGAGTTCGCGGTCGACTTGGTCCCCCCGATCGACACCGATCTTGCTGCGGCGGTCGCCGACGGCGCGATCGAGTCCGCCGGCGTGCTGCTCGCCCAGGTGGTACGGGCGACCGACAATCACCGAACCCACATCGTGCTCTACCGCAAGCCCATCGAGCTGCGGGCTCGCGATGCAGAGGACCTGGAAGACCTCGTGCACGACATCGTCGTACACGTCATCGCGAACTACCTCGGCCTCGAGCCGAACGTCGTCGACCCGGGCTTCGAGGAGGACTAGCCGCCTAGTGACTGGCGAGGTGGGGGTCCTCGCGCACCGGCGGAAGCGGGATCGGGTTCGGCAACGCAGCCAGCGGCTCTGCCGTGTTGAGCGGGCCATGGCTACCGTCGAAATGCAGCAGACGTACGCCGTAGACCGGCTGGTCACCGACCGGCGTGACGACGAACGGCCACGAACTGGTCTTGGACTTCACGGTGTCCGTGATGTCGACCTCGACGCTGTGTCCAGCCGGGACCGAGATCACCTGGTTGCCGCCCTCAGGAGTCGTGACGCGTACCGAGGCGGCGCCTTGGGGAGCGCTCAAGAGCAGGATGCAGGCGCCGCCATCCGGCTCCCGGCCGATCGCCACCGCGGCCGGCCCAGAGATTGCCGGAGTCACGGCGGACCAGAAGTAGTCAGGGTCGAGCCGGCCCCCTGGCGCCGAGGTCGACCGGCCTGAAGCGATCACCGGCTGGTCGCTGCTCAGCAGGACCGCACCGGTGTCACCTGACAAGGCCTTGGTGATGTCGATGAGCTTGGTGCGGCCCGGGCTGACGACGAACGACTTCGCACTCGAGGGCACGTACTCGCCCTGTGTCGTAACGACCTTGAGATCAACGCTTGCATCCGTGAACCCCGGGTTGGCCACGAGCAACGCGCGCGGTCCTGAGCCTTCGGAGAATCCCGCGATCACGCCGTGGCGCGAGGGCGGCTCCGTAGACGGCACGAGGTCGCCACCATCCGGGTCGACGCCACTGGTGTGCCGGTCCATCAGCGCCGCCGTGACCGCCCCGCTTTCGGCGTGCACGTGGATCGCGACGTCCGGGATGTCAGGCGCGAACGCGTAGACACCCACCGTGTACTTGGACTCCGGCGGCACGATGATGTCCGAGATCCGCGGGGTCGACACCGGACCCTTCGGCGTCCACGCCGTGACGACGACGTCGGCAGTGGTCTTCGCGGGATTCGCCAGGAACAGCCGATCGGTGTAGCCGACCTTGCCGCTGCCGCCAACGAACCACCAGTCGGTCGCCGGCGGGAGGCAGTTGCCGCCGGCGAGTGCGCGGTAGCGGCCCTCGTCGGTCTCGATCAGCTCGTCGGCCACGACGTACGCCGCAGATGTGCCGCTCGTCGTGAACGCCACCGCCTCGCTGTGCAGGCCGTTGGTCTGCAGGGAGTCACTCGGGTTGAGATTCACCGACGCCGTCTTGGACTTGGCGACCCCGAACAGGGTCGTCGACGACGTCGACCCGGCAACCGAGACGGGCGGGTCGATCGCCTTGCTGATGTCGGCGGCAGCAGCGGTGCCGACGGTGTTGCGCGGCTGTCCGTTGACCACCGGACACGCAAGCGTTCTGGCGGTGACGGCCGCCGTGCCGACCGGCGCGTTGTTGGGCTTCGCGGCGGTCGATCCGGTGAGGAAGGACACGAGCAGCACGGCGACCAGGGACGCGCCGAGCACCGGCAGGTCACGCCTCATGTCGCGTCCCGGTGCGGCACGTGCGGGGCTGCGCCCGTACCGACGAGCGCCACAGCGATCGCGGCGAGCAGCTCGAACAGGGCCCACCAGCTCCGGGCACCGCTGCCGTAGCTGACGTGCACCTGTCCACCGCTCGACGGCAGCTCGAAGGCCTGGGCCCAGCCATAGGCCTTGGTGGCATGCAGTGGATGACCATCGACCGTGGCATGCCAACCACCGGTCGCCGGCTCGGCAAGGACCAGCAGGCGGTCAGGCGCGCCTGGGGCGACGGTTGCGTGCAGGTTCCTCGGATCAGTACCGACCGGGAGTACGACGGACGGCACGGTCGTAGAGACGCTGCCGGACAGCGCGGAGGTGGCGCTCGCGCCGGCCAGCACGGTGAGCTCTCCCGTGGCAAGCGTCGAGTGCCACACCGTCGCACTCGGCACGGGGATCACGGTGAGCGACGGCAGCTGGCCGAGCTGCGGTGCGATCCGACGCGCAGTTGCGGGAGACGCGACCACATAGCCGACGCCAAACGGCACCAACTCCATGCCGGCACCAGGGCGGGCGGCGACCAGGTCGCGGACCGCGTCGGAGAGGTTGGTCGTCGCGTTCTTGGCAGTGCTGCCCGAGGTCGGCAGATCACCCGATCCGAGGACGGGTCCGGCGGCGGTGCGTACCAAGGCGTACCTGATGAGGCCATGGTCGTTGGACAGCACGAGTGCCCGCGTCGCACCCGGCACATTGAGCTCTGCCTGCACGTACGGCGGAAGCACTGCCGCGCTGTCGCCGCGCAACGGCTGACCTCCGCCTCGGACCAGCCAAGTGCCGACGAAGGTGACGGTTGAGATCACGGCAAGGCCGACGACCACAACGGCCGCTGGTTGCCGCCAGCCGAAGCTGCGGTCCTGCAGTGCGGGGCGTGCACCGACCGCGGCGACGACCGCGGTGGTGAGCGCACCAGCTCCCGCGATCAGCAACGCGAGCCCTGGCCAGTAGCGAGTCGACGGATAGCCCGCCGTGATTCCGGCGCCGCGGGTCATCAGGACGGCGATCAGCACGCCGACCACGAAGACTCCGGCACCGACCCGCGCCGTCGTGACCCGGCTGTCGCGCTGCATGCCGAGCGCAACGGCCCCGACGAGTGGGATGCCCACCCACGCGGGCGGTTGGCCACGACCGCCTGGATGCAGGAAGGCCAGCCAGATCCCTGACGGTGCGGAGTGCGATGAGTAGAACTCCGGCAGACCACTTCCGGAGAACAGCAGGCTGGGGTGAACCAGGACATGCGCGGTCCAGGGCAGCAGGACGACCAGCGGCACCAGGAGGATCCCCGCGGCCCGAACCAGCCGGACGGTGGCGGACTCGCCATCGGTCGCCCCGTCGTCACCGCGGAAGTACGTGATCCCGACGACGACGCCACAGACCACGGCCGCGAACACCCAGAGCAACGGCGCAAACGCCGCCCCGACGGTCAGCCACAGACCGGCCCGCACGCACCGGCCACGAGGCGTACCCAGAGCATCCGCCTGCCAGGCGACGCCGATCGACCGGATGATCCGCGGCAGCACGATCGCCGCGACGACGACATCGAGCCGGCCCGAAGCGACAGCTCCCGTCACGGCGGGCAGCAGCGCGTAGACGACTGACGCCCAGACCCGGATTCGTACGGCCGTTGTCAGCACCCGCAGCGAGGTAAACGCGGACAGCGCCGCCAACGGCACCGCGCCGAGCAAGATCACGTCGATGGCGAGCCAGGCCTTGCCGAGCAACACCGTCGCCAGCAGCGCGAGCAATGCCGTCGATGGCGGTGAGGGTGCCAGCGACCCGACCGTCGAGGGATGCCAGGCCGACAGATAGGACGACCACAGGTCCCCTGCGCCGGAGGGCGCGGGCAGTAGCCGACCACCGTGCAACGTCCCCGACAGGATGTGCCGATTGGCGATGAGCGACAGCAGGCTCAGAACGACGAACAGCAGCGACGCCGGGCGCCGCAGGAACTCACCGAAGGCACTCAGCTCGTCGCCGAGCGACTCAGCCTCCTCCGAGACCGGCCCAGATTCGACCGCGACGCGACGCTTGCGAGTGACAGGCGCATCGGGTGCATCGGTGGCCTGCTGCGCCCGAACGCCTACCAGCCCGGTGACCCAGCGGCCCGCCGGCGGGAACAGCCGTCGGAGGTCTCCGTAGGAAACCTCCGCGGTCGTTGCCCGACGGCGCCGGCCCGAAACGATGGCGCCGGGAGCGGCGAGCACTTGGACGACACCCAGCAGCTCGGCTGCGGCCTCGCGGGGTCGTCGCGACAGGACCACGAGAGCCAGCCCATGAACTACGCCACCGACGAGGTAGCGCAGCAGCAGGAGTGGAACCATCCAGCCGGCCGTGTTGGCCAGGACGACCTGCATGCCGTTGCGGCGACGGATCGTCTGGGCACGTAGCGGCGAACCAGCCGGATGGTCACCAGGGCAGTCACCGCCGGCATGGCGGAGGACGGCGCGAGGTACGACGACGACCCGGCCGCCGGCAGCGTTGACCCGCCAGCCGAGGTCGACGTCGGCAGCGTACTCAGACCAAGCCGGGTCTTCGCCGTCGAGGTACTCCCAGACGTCACGCCGCACGAACGAGCCGGCCGTGTCGACCGCGAGCACCTCGTCGATGTCGTCGCGCTGCCCTTGATCCGGCTCGCGACGGTCGAGCCCACTGTCGATGTTGCCGGCCGAGTCGATCGTCAGCCCGGCGCGGATCAGCAGCCGGTCGTCCCAGTCACGGATCTTGGGACCTGCCAGCCAGACGGACGGCGAGTGGCTGACTCGCAGCAACAGCTCGTCGAGCGCCTCCGGATCCGGTGCGCTGTCGTCGTGCAACAGCCAGATCCACTCGAGGGGACCGTCCTCGCGGGCTCGCTGGCCGGCACGCGTCGCGCCTAGCTCCAGGCCCGCCTGCACCGCTGCGTTCGTGCTGGTGCCGGCGGCGAGCTCGGCGACCCGGTTGGCACCGAGCCGATCCGTTGCCACGGCGACACTGCGGTCAGTGCTCCCGAGATCGACCGCGACTACGCGGTCCGGGCGCTGATCCTGCGCCTCGAGCGCGTCGAGCGTCTTCGCCAGCAGCTTGGCGTTGTTGTGGCAGAGCACGACCGCCGTGACGTGGTGTCCCGGGTAGCGGGAACGTGAGGAGGTCGCAGACATAGGTAGGACCGGTCCCAACCGGCCCTAGGAGCCTACGTCTCAGACCACCCGGCGCTTGAGCCGACGCCGCTCTCTTTCGGACAGGCCGCCCCAGATGCCGAAGCGCTCGTCGTGCGCCAGTGCGTACGTCAGGCACTCGCCCCGGACGTCGCATCGGCCGCAGACCCGCTTGGCCTCCCGGGTCGAGCCGCCCTTCTCCGGAAAGAAGGCCTCGGGATCGGTCTGCGAACACAGCGCCTGGACTTGCCAGGGCAGCGGCAGGGTCTCGTCCTCAGGGCCTAGTACTACGAATGGCTCGGTCATGGCGCCTCCACGTCAGCTGCTCGCGGCCGATCCGTCGGTCGCGAGGCTCGGCGTGTCCGGGGAAATGACACGTGTGGAATTACATGCGCGTCGTAGCCCGAAAGTCAAGAGGGGTGGTGGTATCACCTCAACCCCAACGGCGCGCCGTAGCGGTCGGTCAGGGCCCGTCTGTGCTGGTCGGAGCCGCCTTCTTGGCCGTTTTGACGGGTGTCTTCTTGACGGGTGATGTCGTCTTCTTCACCGCCCGTTTTGCGGGTGCAGCGGCCTTCTGAGCCGTTTTCTTCGCTGGTGGCGGTGTCGTCTTTGCCTGCGGCGGGGGCGGGGGGCGCAAGGTGGAACGCCGCGGGAGGACGGGAGTCACCGGCTCGGGTAGGGGCTCGGCAAGCCGATCCAGCAGCTCTGGCACCGGCGGTACGCCGAAGTCGTCACGGCCGGGAGTTGCCCGACGGAAGCGCTCTGCGTCGCGTGTGTCACGACGCCGGTCGACGGCCTCGCCGACTCGGCTCGCGACCGCTCGGCGTTCCCGCGGTGAAAGTCCCTCCGCGAACTCGTCCAGAACCTCACGCAACACCCGATCGCGCTCACGCTCGAGGATCCGGTCGCGCTCGACCAGATAGGCGACCAGGGACTGCCCGGCCGCTACCAGCCTGTCGGTGCCCCCGCCGATCGTGCCCGTGGCGTTGGCGATCACGGCGATCTGCCCCTCGAGTGAGTCGCTGAGATCCGTCATTGCCCGACGTACGTCGGAGCGCACCTCATCGAGCACACCTTGCGCCGCTGCCTTGCCTTCGGCAACAACCTTGTCTGCGCGCGGCTGCCAGTCCGATCGCAGCTCGTCCAGCGATCCGGCGACGGTGTCGGACGAGGTTCCCACTGCCGTCGACACGTGCTCGCGCATCTCATCGAGAGCATCGGCGAAGTCGTTGCGCAGCTCGGAGAGCTGACCCTCGACGTTCTCCCGGGTGGCGACCGCGGCCCGCTCGAGTGATTCGAGCGCGCCACCGAGGTCGTCGATCAGCCCGTCGCGCGCGGCGGCGAACCCGTCGAGGACGCCGCCGTACAGCGTTGACATCTGGGCGTCGATCGGGCGCGTCGCCTCGTCGACCGAGGTCATCACCTCGGTCAGCATCGCCTCGAGGTGCCGGCGGTCGGCCTCTCGAGCCGCTGGGTCCTGCAACGTGTCCCCGAGCGTGCCAAGGCTGCTCGCGACTGCGTCGCCGAGATCCTCGAGCCCTGCACGAACCGCCTCAGCCCATTCGTCGAGCGCTGCGGCCTGCTCCTGCAGTGCTTCCGACGTCCGCTCACGATGCTGTTCGGCAACCGTCCGCTCGGATCCCAGCGACTGGGCCAGCGCGGCGAGTCGATCGTCGAGTGAGGTCATGCGCGATTCGAGCCGGTCGGCGAGCGACGCGACCGTGTCCTCGATGGCGACGAGTCGTTCGTCGAGCCCGGACATCTCGGCGCGCAGCCCGGCAAGGGATGCCGCAACTACAGGGGCGACCGGCAGGGAGGCGGTAGCGGCGCCGAGCGCCGGCCGCTCCACGAGTGCCTCTAGCCGGCTGAGCAGCGCCGGTGACGCAGGGTCCACCAGAGCTTGGTCTCCCGAAGCGCCGTTGGTCTCGGTCTCCACGCGAACTCCCCTCAGATGCCGTGCAGGAACCCTACGCGGGAAACCCGTGCAGGCGCTCGCTCACGCGCGCGGGTCGTACGAAAGACTGGCGAGATGCGGATTGCGGCGCTCTGCGGCGGCATCGGGGGTGCCCGCTTCCTGCTCGGCCTGCGCACCCTGGGTCACGACGTCACCGCGATCGTCAACACCGGCGACGACATGTCGGTTCTCGGGTTGCGGATCTGCCCCGACCTCGACAGCGTCCTCTACACGCTCGGTGGCGGCGTGAGCCGCGAACGCGGCTGGGGTCGCGAGGACGAGAGCTTCCGGATTCGCGACGAGCTTGCGGCGTACGCCGAGTCGGTCAGCGCGGCCGAACAGCTCGTGCCGGCATGGTTCGGACTGGGTGACCTCGATCTCGCCACTCACCTGCTGCGGACCAGCTGGCTTTCCGACGGGGTCGCGCTCTCGACCGTCACTCGATGGCTCGGCGAACGCTGGCAGACCGGCATCTCGGTCTTGCCGGCAACCGATGACGACATCGAGACCTGGGTCCAGCTCGCAGACGGTCCTGTGCACTTCCAGGAGTGGTGGGTACGGCTGCGCGCGGCAGTCCCCGCTACCGGCTTCGACGTGCGAGGCGCCGAGGCTGCCAAGCCGGCACCAGGGGTCCTCGAGGCGATCGAGTCCGCTGACGTCGTCATGCTCGCGCCGAGCAACCCTGTGGTCTCGATCGGCGCCATCCTCGCGGTCCCGGGGATCGCCGATGCAGTGCGATCCACGACGGCACCCGTCGTCGGGTTGTCGCCGATCGTCGGTGGCGCACCCGTGCGCGGCATGGCGGACTCCTGCCTGAGCGCCATCGGTGTCGAGACGACCGCCGACGCCGTTGCCCGCCACTACGGCGTACGCCGTAGTGGCGGGCTGATCGACGGCTGGCTGGTCGATGACGTCGACTCGACCGTCGTCGACGGACTCGTGGCAAGAGGCTTCGCTGCTCGCGCCGTACCGCTGATGATGGAGGACGTCGAGTTGACCGCTGCCATGGCGATCGCCGCCCTCGACCTCGTCGCTGGAGGGTCGCGATGACGTCGAAAGCGCTCGAGGTCTGGGCACTCGACGGGATCCCGGAGGTTCAGAGAGGCGACGACCTCGCTGCCCTCATTGTCGCCACCGGCGCCGAGCTTCGCGACGGCGACGTCGTCGTCGTGACCAGCAAGATCGTGTCCAAGTCCGAGGGCCGCCTGGTCGAGGGAAGTCGCGAGGAGCACCTGGCCGGCGAGACGGTGCGAGTGGTCGCGCGCCGCGGCAAGACCCAGATCGTCCAGACCCGTCATGGCTTTGTGCTCGCGGCCGCCGGGATCGACGCGAGCAACGTGCCGGCTGGCACCGTCGCGTTGCTACCCCTGGATTCAGACGTATCGGCATGCACGATCCGAGCCGGCCTGCTGGAGCTCTCGGGTGCCGACGTTGCGGTGATCGTGACCGACACGATGGGCCGTCCGTGGCGCGACGGCGTCGTCGACAACGCGATCGGCGCCGCTGGCATCGAGGTACTCGACGATCTGCGAGGTAGTACGGACTCCTACGGCCAGATCCTCGAAGTCACCGTGACCGCACTCGCCGACGAGCTCGCGGCAGCAGCCGACCTGGTCAAGGGCAAGCTCGAAGGACGTCCAGTCGCAGTGATTCGCGGGTACGACGTACGTCGACCTAAGGACGACGACCACGGCGCACGACCACTGGTTCGGGCGGCCGCAGACGACATGTTCGCGAGCGGCACGCACGACGCGGTCATCGGCCTCGTCCGCGACAGCGCGCCCGTCGCGGCGAGCAGCGGCGGTCCCGTCGACGTTGCGTTGGTAGGACGAGCAGTCGGCGCGCTTGGTGCCGCGTCAGTGGCGATGACGGTGGCCGACGACGGCACCTCCGTCAGCGCGAGCGGGTCAGCGCTGGAGGTCGGCTACGCCCTGGGCCGCTTGATGGCGGCACTCGCCGCCGAGGGCTTGCGCGCAACCAGTCCGACCGAGACCGCCGATGGGGCTCACCTGGAGATCAGGCGAGCGGACTGAACCGCACTGCCCCGTCCGGGATAGCAATGTCGTTCCAGATCCGGATGCCGGCACCTAGCTCGTTGTTGGCGCCGATCATCGCGCCTTCGCCGATCACCGCAGCTGTGACGACAGTCCGCTGGCCGATCACAGCTCGCCGGCCGACCAGCGAGTCGACCACGTTGGCGCCGGCTTGGACGTGCACTCCGTCACCGATCACGGAGCCGGTGACCTGAGCTCCGGCATCGACCCGAGCGCGAGGTCCGATCACCGAGCCGCCGTTTACTACGGCGCCCGCATGGACGATCGCCTCGTCGAGGATCAGGGCCTCGCCGGGCGTGCCGGGCATCGACGGGGACTCGAGTACGCCGGTCACGACGTCGCAGCTCGCCGCGACGAAGGCGGCCGGCGTACCGACGTCGAGCCAGTAGGAGTTCTCGATGTATCCGAGGAGGATCTCGCCCGCCTCGAGCAGCCCGGGGAAGGTGTCGCGCTCTACCGACACCGGTCGGCCTTCGGGGATCGCGTCGATGACCTTGCGGGTGAAGACGTAGCAGCCGGCGTTGATCCGGTTCGTGACAGGCGCGTCTGACTTCTCGATGAACGCGGTGACACGAGAGTGCGAGTCTGTGGGCACACACCCGAAGGCACGCGGGTCGTCGACCTCGACGAGATGAAGCGTCACCGCCGCGTCGCGCCGGCGGTGCAGCTCGAGCTGAGCCCGCAGGTCGTGATCTGACAGCACGTCACCGTTGAGCACCAGCACCGGATCGTCGGGGCCGGACTCGAGCCGGCGCGCGACGTTGCGGATCCCGCCGCCGGTGCCGAGCGGCTCGGTCTCCGTCATGAAATCGATGCGGACCCCGAGGTCCTTGCCGCTGCCGAAGTGCTCGTGGAACACCTCAGGGCGGTACGACGTGGCCAGCACGATGTGGTCGACGCCCGAGTCACGCAACCGGGCCAGCTGATGCTCGAGGAACGGCGCCCCGGCAAAGGGCAGCATCGGCTTGGGGGTGCGCAGGGTCAGCGGCTGAAGACGGGTGCCCTGTCCACCAACGAGGACAACTGCTTCCAACGTCAGGCCTGGGACACAGCGCGGGCGTAGGCCTGCATGTGCGCCTCGGCGCTGGCCGCCCAGGTGAACTCCCGTGCCCGCGCGAGAGCCGCATCGCCGAGTGCACGACGGCGCGCCGCGTCGTCGAGGAGCGCGGACAGCGCGGTACCGATCGAGGCGGAGTCCGGCTCGGTGTAGGCAACCGCGTCGCCACCGACCTCGGGCAGCGAGAGCCGCTGGGTCGTGAGGACCGGTGTGCCACATGCCATGGCCTCGAGCACCGGAAGGCCGAAGCCCTCACCGTGACTCGGGAAGGCGACGACCGTCGCGCCGCCGAGGTAGCCGGGCAGGTCGGCGAAGCGCAGGTAGCCCGGACGCACCACGCGAAGGTGGGCCGGGACCTCGGCGACCGCCGCGTCGACGTCCTCGTCCCAACCGCGACCGCCGGCAAGCACCAGCGCCGGCGGGTCGTCGCGCCAGCTGACCGCTTCGACCCAGCCACGGATGAGAGCAGGCACGTTCTTGCGAGGCTCGAGCACGCCGAGGAACGCGACGTAGTCGCCGCGGATCCCGAGGCGGGCAGCGACGCGCGCCTTGTCGGCATCGGTCGGCGGGTGGAACAGCTGCGGGTCGACGCCGTGATAGGCGACGTCGAGCATCGTGGGGTCGGCGTCGAGGACGCGCACCAGCTCGTCGCGGGTCGCCTTGCTGGGCACGATGACCCGAGTCGCCCGGCGCAGCGCCGTACGGATCGCCGAGCGGAAGAAGGTCCCCTTGACTGCGGCGATCGCCTCTGGCGAGGTGAAGAACGTCGCGTCGTGGATGGTGACGACAACCGGGCGCCCTGCGCGCAACGGCATCGTGTAGTGCGGCGAGTGGATGACCTCGACAGCGAGCTGCTGCGCGACCAGCGGCAGGCCGGTCTGCTCCCAGGCCAGCCGGGCGGGACGGTGTGCGATCGCGGGGGGACCAGGGACGATGGTGGCCTGCGGGGCGACGAGTGAGTAGCGCTCGGCATCCGCGCGCTGACAAACGATCGCGAGGTCGGCACCTGCCGCGCCAAGGGCGCCAAGCAGGCCGTCGACGTATCGCCCCACCCCACCGCGATCAGCGGGCACAGCAGTTGCGTCGACCAGCACTCGGGGGGCCACGAGCGGCTCCCTCCCCGTCTGATCTCGAACGAACTTTGTTTGCGTGATTCAGCCTAGCCCGCAAGGCGCTGTCCATCGTGTAACGAGCACTGTGCATCCTCGACACGTGACAACACCCGCGGATCTGCTGACCAGAGAACTACGGCGAGATGGTTCCCGTCCGTTCATCACCTGGTACGGCGCCGCCGCCGGCGAACGCGTCGAGCTGTCCCTCGCGACGACGGCCAACTGGGTGGCCAAGATCGCGGGCTATGTCGAGGACGAGCTCGACACCTACGCCGACCAGCCGATCGTCATCGATCCGGCCCTGCACTGGATCAGCGCCGTCGCCGTCCTCGCGATCTGGTCGGCAGGTGCTGAGGTGTCGACCGATCCGACTGCCGAAGGTGAGCGGCTCGAGCTGCCGCTCGATCCGATGGGCATGGGCCTGTCGAGGCTGGTCGCGGCCTATCCGGACTCTTACTCACCCGTTGCCCCCTCGGGGTCGGACGAGGTCTCGGCGGTCGCTGGTGCGGTTCCGGAGGGCGCGCGGGTCCTCACCGCGCTGCCATTGACCGCCAGCGGGATGGTCCTTGGGCTGTTGGGTCCACTCGCGGCGGGCGGATCGGTCGTCTACTCCCTCGCCGATGCTGCTGGGCTGACCGACCGCGCGACCGCGGAACGGGTCACCCACACCGCCGGACTCGACGTACCTGGGCTACCGCGCCTCGGCTAGCTCGACAAATGGCGCGAGCGATGCGGGATCGGCAAGCGCTCCCTTGGAGACCGCCCGCTCGACCGCGACGCCGGCGAGGATCCGCTTGACCGGGACCTCGCACTTCTTCCCGTTGATGGTCCGCGGGACGACAGGTACCGCGACGACCTCGTCGGGGACGTGGCGCGGCGACAGCTGGGAGCGGGTGGTCTGGCGGACCTCGGTAGTGACGTCCTCGAGCGATGCCCCGTCGTCGAGCACGACGAAGAGCAGCAGCTTGCCCTCGCTGCCTGCCGCCGAGGTGTCGATGACGAGGGAGTCGGCGACACCCGGGAGCGCTTCGACCACCCGGTAGAACTCCGACGTACCCATCCTCACCCCGCCCCGGTTGAGAGTTGAGTCGCTGCGGCCGTAGATCACGCAGGACCCGTCGGCGGTGAACTTCACCCAGTCGCCGTGTCGCCAGACACCGGGATAGGTCTCGTAGTAGGTCTCACGCAGGCGCGATCCGTCTGCGTCGTTCCAGAAGCCGACCGGCATCGATGGCATCGGCTCGGTGATGACCAGCTCACCGACCTCGTCGAGCACCTCGTGGCCGTCCTCGTCGTAGGCGACGACGGCGCAGCCGAGCAGGCTGGCCGGGATCACGCCGGCTCGCACGGGCAGGTTGGGCGCACCGCCGACGAAGGCCGTGCATACGTCGGTGCCACCGGACAGCGACGACAGCATCACCTCGCTGCTCACCGCGTCGTAGACCCAGGCGAAGCCCTCCGGCGGAAGCGGCGCGCCGGTCGAGCCGACGGTTCGCAGGACTGACAGATCGACCTCGTCCGTCGGCCGAAGCCCCGCCTTCTGGCAGGCCTGGATGAAAGGGGCGCCAAGTCCGAGGCAGGTGATGCCGGCGCGCTCGGCAAGCCGCCACAGCGTCAGCTGGTCGGGGTAGGCCGGGTTGCCGTCGTACAGCACGATCGCGGAGCCGACCGCCAGGCCGGACACGAGCAGGTTCCACATCATCCAGCCGGTGGTGCTGAACCAGAAGAAGCGATCGCCGGGACCGAGGTCGAGATGCAGTGCGAGCTGCTTGGCGTGCTCGATCAGCATCCCGCCGTGACCGTGCAGGATCGGCTTGGGCAGCCCGGTCGTGCCGGACGAGTAGAGCACCCACAACGGGTCGTCGAAGGCCATCGGCTCGAAGGCAAGCGTCCCGCCGCAGGCGAGCAGCTCGAGCCACGGAGTCGCCGCGCGCAGTCGGGCGGTCGGGTCGAGGTAGGGGACGAGGACGGTCTCGCGCAACGTCGGCAGCTGCTGGCGCAGCTCCTCGACCGTCGCCTCTATGTCGAACTGCTTGCCGCCGTAGTGGTAGCCGTCGACGGTGAACAGCAGCTTCGGCTCGATCTGGGTGAAGCGGTCTGCGATGGCGGTCGGGCCGAAGTCCGGCGAGCAGCTCGACCAGATCGCCCCGAGAGATGTCGTGGCGAGCATCGCGACGAGCGCCTCGAGCCCGTTGGGCAGCACAGCCACGACCCGGTCGCCCTTGCCGACGCCGTGCTGTTCCATCCAGTACCGGACCGCTGCGACCTGGGTCCGAAGCTCGCGCCAGCTCGCGCGAACCTCGCGGCCGTCCTCACGCGCAGCGATCACCGCAACGGCGTCCTTCTCGACGGGGACGACCGGGTAGAGCAGGTGCTCCGCGTAGTTGGTCCGTCCACCGGGGAACCAGGTCGCGCCAGGCATCTCGGAGCTGCCGAGAACTGAGTCGTAGGGCGTGGACCAGCGGATGCCGAGCCACTGGTCGAGGGCGCCCCAGAAGTCGGCGAGGTGCCCAACCGACCACTTGTGCAGATCGGCGTACGACGCGAAGTCCAGCCCGCGTTCGGCCCGCAGCCACCGCTGGAAGTCGGCCAGCCGCGAGGCGGCGACGCGCTCCGCGCCAGGGGTCCAGAGCAGCTCGCCTTCTATCGTCACGGGCGCACGCTAGCGACGCGGCAACAGCCTGCGGGGCAGATGTCGTGCGACGGGCCGAGCGATGACAGCGCTTGACGTGGCGCGGCGCGGTCCAGCCGCTCGCAGGCGAGCTCCCGGACCATTGCGACGAACCTCGGATCCGCCGCCGGCGGCTGGGTGCGGTGGAATCCGAGTCCGAGTCCTGCGGCGGTCGCCGCGGCCTCGACGTCGAGGTCCCACCGCACCTCGATGTGGTCGCTGACGAACCCGATCGGCACGACGACCGCGTCGGTGACGCCCTCGGCCGCGAGGTCACGGAGGGCGTCGTTGACGTCCGGGGTCAGCCAAGGCACCGACGGCGGACCGCTACGACTGCAGTAGGCGAGGACCCGTTCGATGCCGGGTACGGCCGTCGCGACGAGCTCGGCTGCGGCCTCGAGTTGCGCGACGTACAGCCCGCCGCCTGGACCGGCTGCGGCCGCCATGACCTCAGGGATCGAGTGCGCGACGAAGACGAGCCGGGTCGTCGGGTGCCGGTCCGGCGTGATGGCGTCGAGGGCGACCCGGACGGCGTCGCGTTGCGGTTCGACGAAGCCGGGGTGGTCGAAGAAGTGGCGCAGCTTGTGCAGCTCCGGTGCGGTTGTGCCGAGCGGTGACGCCGCACCCACGAGGTCGTCCTGGTACTGCCGGCATGCGGAGAACGACGCGTATGCCGACGTCGCGAAGACCAATGCGTTGCGGACACCGGCGTGCGCCATCTCCGCGACCACGTCACCGACGTACGGCGTCCAGTTGCGGTTACCCCAGAAGATCGGCAGATCGAGGCCGTGCGACTCGAAGTCGTCAGAGATGGCATCGACCAGCGCGCGGTTCTGCGCGTTGATCGGCGACACCCCGCCGAAGTGCAGGTAGTGCTCGGCGACCGCATCGAGCCGCGCCCGCGGGACGTCACGACCACGGGTGACGTTCTCGAGGAATGGCATGACGTCGTCGGGCCCCTCGGGGCCGCCGAACGACAGGACCAGCAGCGCGTCGTAGGTCAACGCTCTGCCCATTTCAACGCAGCGGGTTGGCTTTGAGCAGGTTGCGCGACATGACCATGCGCAGGATCTGGTTGGTGCCCTCGTAGATCTGAGTGATCTTGGCGTCGCGCATCATCCGCTCGAGCGGGAAGTCCCGGGTGTAGCCGTAGCCGCCGAGCAGCTGCACCCCATCGGTGGTGACCTCCATCGCGGCATCCGAGGCGAAGCACTTCGCGGCCGCGGACATGAAGGTGAGATTCGGCGCGAGCCGCTCCGACATCGCCGCGGCCTGGTAGATCAGCGCACGCGCAGCCTCGGTCTTCATTGCCATGTCCGCGAGGATGAAGGACACGCCTTGGAACTCAGCGATCGGCTTGCCGAACTGCTTGCGCTCCTGGACGTAGCGGGTGCAGTAGTCGACCGCGCCCTGGGCGATGCCGAGCGCCTGCGCGCCGATCGTGAGCCGCGTGTGGTCGAGGGTCGTCAACGCGGTCTTGAACCCGGTCCCCTCGTCGCCGATCATCCGCTCGGCCGGGACCCGGACGTTGTCGAAGTAGACCTCTGCCGTCGGCGAGCCTTTGATGCCCAGCTTCTTCTCGGGCGCCCCGAAGCTGACGCCGGCGTCCTCCTTCTCCACGATGAACGCCGAGATGCCGTTGGCGCCCTTGTCGGGATCGGTGACGGCCATGACCGTGTAGAACTTCGAGACCCCGGCGTTGGTGATCCAGCGCTTCGTGCCGCCCAGCACGTAGGAGTCGCCGTCGCGCACCGCACGGGTCTTCATGCCCGCGGCATCGCTCCCAGCCTCCGGCTCGGACAGGCAGTAGCTGAACATGCCCTCGCCGGCTGCGAGCCGAGGCAAGTAGGCCTTCTTGAGATCCTCGCCACCCGAGAGCAGCAGACCCATCGTGCCGAGCTTGTTGACCGCTGGAATCAGCGACGAGGCCCCACAGGCGCGGGCGACCTCTTCGATGACGATCGCCGACGCGATGGCGTCTGCGCCGACGCCGTCGTACTCCTCCGGCACGTGCACCGCGTGCAGCTCAGCAGCCACGAGCGCGTCATGGACGTCCCACGGGAACTCGGCCTTTTCGTCGATCTCTGCCGCTCGCGGCGCGATCTTGTCGTCCGCGAGCTCGCGCACCGTCTTGCGGAGCAGCTGGTGCTCCTCGGGCAACGTGTAGAGGTCGAAGTCCTGATTCACGCGCTCATCGTAGTTAGCGGGCGTATCGCGCGTTCTACCCTTTGCGGGTGACCGCCCCCCGGATGACGGTTCTCGGCACTGGCTACCTCGGCGCGACCCATGCCGTGTGCATGGCGTCGCTCGGGTTCGAGGTGCTCGGCGTCGACGTCGACGCCAACAAGATCGCGCGCCTGGCAGGCGGGGAGATCCCGTTCTACGAGCCCGGCCTCGAGCCGCTCCTGCAGAAGACGCTGGAAACCGGCCGGCTGCGCTTCACGACCTCGTACGAGGAAGCCGCAGAGTTCGGGGACGTGCACTTCCTCTGTGTCGGTACCCCGCAGAAGGAGCACGAGAACGGCGCCGACCTCGAGTACGTCTACACCGCGGTGACCAGCCTCGCGCCGTTGCTGAAACGGCCGTGTGTCTTCGCCGGAAAGTCGACCGTCCCGGTCGGTACCGCCGAGCGGATCGCGACGCGCATCGCGACGTCTGCGCCGGCGGGCGACGCGGTCGAGGTGGTGTGGAATCCGGAGTTCCTGCGCGAGGGGTACGCCGTCGAGGACACGCTGAGCCCCGATCGGCTGGTCTTCGGCGTCTCCTCCGAACAGGGCGAGCAGATGATGCGGGACGCGTTCGCGCCGATCATCGCCAACGGCACACCGGTCGTCGTCACCGATCTCGCGACCGCGCAGCTCGTGAAGGTCGCGGCCAACGCGTTCCTCGCGACGAAGATCTCCTTCATCAACGCGATGGCCGAGGTCTGCGAGGTGACGGGCGCGGACGTGACCAAGCTGTCGCAGGCGCTCTCCCACGACACCCGGATCGGCGGCAGGTTCCTCAACGCCGGACTCGGCTTCGGCGGCGGCTGTCTTCCCAAGGACATTCGCGCATTCATGGCCCGGGCCGGCGAGCTGGGGGTCGACCAGGCGCTGACCTTCCTCACCGAGGTCGACGCCATCAACCTCCGTCGTCGTACCCGGATGGTCGACATGGCACGTGAGCTGCTCGAGGAAAACCTGATCGGCCGCCGGATCGGCGTCCTCGGTGCGGCGTTCAAACCCAACAGCGACGATATCCGCGACTCCCCAGCGCTGGATGTAGCCAGCCGGCTGCACGCCGCCGGCGCCGAGGTCACGGTCTATGACCCGGCGGCGATCCCGAACGCGCGTGTCCGCTACCCCGATCTGAGCTACGCCGACTCCACGCTGGACGCCATCCGCGATGCCGACCTGGTGCTGCTTCTCACCGAGTGGCTGGAGTTTCGCGAGGCAGACCCAGCCGTGCTCGCCGAGGTCGTGGCGGCCCGCAACATCGTCGACGGCCGCAACGCGCTCGACCCGGAGAGCTGGCGCGCCGCCGGCTGGACATATCGGGCCCTGGGCAGGCCTTAGGCGTTAGTCACCGCATCTGCGGGGTAGGACCGTCGTTGTGTTCGATGAGATGGACTTCGCCGACGAATCCGGGATGCGGCTGCTCGCCGACGGCATCCCGCTCAGCCTGCTGATCGATCTCGCCACGCCCGTCCACTCGCGCGACATCTATCGCAGCGAGCCTGCCGACACCACGTGGCTCATCGACATCGGTGCTGCCTAACCCGCAAGGCCGCGGACCGCTAGTCGATCGAGCTTTCCGGTCGACAGTCGCGGCAAAGCTGCAACTGCGACAACCGCCCGCGGCAGCGCCGCACGTGGCAGGGACATGCTGCACCAGTCTCGGAGATCCTCGAGGGTGACCTCTCCGACGACAACCGCGACGACCCGCTGACCCCAGCGATCGTCAGGTACACCGACCACGGCTGCCTCGCTCACAGCCGGGTGACGGGCGACGACTGCAGCAACGTCGTCGGCGACGACGTTCTCGCCGCCGGTGATGATCACGTCATCGGCTCGACCCGACACGACCACTCGGCCGCCGGCACCGACCTGTCCAAGATCGTTTGTGACGAGCCAGCCGTCGACCAGCGCTTCGGCGGTGAGATCGGGCCGTAGGCGGTAGCCGGACATCAGCATCGGTCCGCGGATCGCCAGCCGTCCGTCGTCGAGACTGCGGATCTCGACGCCATCGAGTGGCCGTCCGTCGTACACACACCCACCCGAGGTCTCACTCATGCCGTATGTCGTGACGACGCGCGCCCCGGCAGAGCGCGCCCTCTCGAGCAGGTCCGCAGGCGCAGCCGCACCGCCGAGCAGGATCGCCCGGAACCGGCCGAGATCGACACCCGCGTCGAGCAACGAGACGAGCTGGGTCGGTACCAACGAGGTGAGCGTTGCCTCGGCGTACCGAAAACGTTCGACATCGAATCGCTCGTGGACGATCAGCGGGATGTCCAGCAGCCGTGACCGCAGCATCACCTGCAGCCCGCCGACGTGGTGCCAGGGCAGGCACGCGAGCCAGACGTCATCCGGCTCGCGCCCGATCCGGTCATGGGTCGCGCGACTCGATGCCTCGATCGCGACGTGGCTCAGCTGCGCCCCTTTGGGCTCCCCGGTCGAACCTGAGGTGGCGATGACCAGGGCGACGTCGTCATCGACGGGCTCGTCAGGACGCATCGCCGCGAGCAGCCGTTCCTGCGCGGCGCGAGGGGCAGCAGGATCAAGCGGAAGCACGGCGTGATCCGCGTCCCAGGCCTCGTCGAATGCAGCGAGAAAGTCCTCGCCAGGCGGCATCGCGAGGCTGACGAGCTGTCGCGATCCGGCTGCTGGCATCGTGGTACGACGGTAATCGAGGCCCGGCGATCAAAGGAGTAGGTGTGAGCGAGGAGCGGGTAAGCCCGCTGCAGACGTGGATCGAGGCCTCTCGGCCGCGCACCCTGCCTGCATCGCTCGCACCGGTCGTCGTCGGCACGGCCGCCGGATCCGCCGGCCTCAGCCATCTCGCGATCGGCCGATTCGCCCTCGTCATCGTGGTCGCACTCGCGGTTCAGATCGCCGTCAACTACGCCAACGACTACTTCGACGGCGTTCGCGGCGTCGACACCGTCCAGCGCGCCGGACCTCGCCGGGCGGTTGCCAGCGGCCTGGTGTCGCCACGCGCGATGCAGGTCGCGATCGGGATCGCGATGGCAATCGCCGGTGCGGCCGGCCTCGCTCTCGCGGCGATGGTCTCGTGGTGGCTGCTCGCGGTCGGGGTAGCAGCCTTCGTCGCCCTGCTCGGCTACAGCGGCGGACCGAAGCCCTATGCCTCGGCAGGGCTCGGTGAAGTCTTCGTGTTCGTCTTCTTCGGGCTGGTCGCGACTCTGGGCTCCAGCTATGTCCAGCACAGCCACCTGCCAGCCACCGCGTGGATCGCCGCAGTCGCTACCGGCGTACTCGCGGTCGCGATCCTCGTCGTCAACAACCTGCGCGACGTCCCGACCGACGCGATCGCCGGCAAGCGCACTCTCGCCGTACGCATCGGAGAGGCACGCACCCGCCAGCTGTTCGTCGCCGCGATTGGGATCGGGCTAGCGCTCGCCGTCGTCGGTGAGCCGGTCGCGTCGAAGTCCGCGTGGCCGCTGCTCGCAGTGCTCGCTATCCCGCTCGCCAAGGAGCCCGTCGCGGCGGTGCGCGGCGGCGGGGTGGGACGCGCTTTGATCCCCGCGCTCGGCGGCACCGGCAAGCTCGAGCTCGCGGTCGCCGTGCTGCTCGCCGCCGGCTTGCTGATTCGGTGAGTCCTGCTGATCCGGTAAGTCGAGGCCACGTCTTCGACATCCCAATGCGGGTGCGCTTCCGCGGCCAGGCGCGCCGACGCGGCCTGCTTCTGGAAGGGCCCGCGGGATGGGGTGAGTTCTCACCATTTCCGGAGTACCCGCCGGCAGTCGCGGCGCGCTGGCTCGCCGCCGCGATCGAGGCTTCGCAAGATGGTTGGCCGGCACCAGTTCGGGACTCGATCGCCGTCAATACGACGATCCCTGCGGTCGACCCCGAGCAGGCACACTCACTCGCTGCGCGGTCGGGTTGCACGACCGCGAAGGTCAAGGTCGCCGAGCCCGGTCAGAGCCTTGCCGACGACATCGCACGGGTAGAGGCGGTGCGCGACGCGCTCGGTCCGGCTGGCGCCGTGCGGATCGACGCCAACGCCGCCTGGGACGTCGACACCGCGGCGCACGCATTGGCCGAGCTGTCGCGGTTCGATCTCGAGTACGCCGAGCAGCCCGTGCCGACGCTCGAGGACATGGCTGCCCTACGTCGTCGGGTCGACGTTCGGCTGGCTGCGGATGAATCGGTCAGGACTGCTGAGGACCCGCTGCGGGTTGCGGGCCTGGATGCAGCCGACATCGTCGTACTGAAGGTGCAGCCGCTCGGCGGAGTCCGGTCCTGTCTGCGGGTTGCGGAGGCCTGCGGTCTCCCCGTTGTGGTCTCGAGTGCGATCGAGACCTCGGTCGGCATCGCCGCCGGCGTGGCCCTGGCCGCTGCGCTCCCGCAGCTGCGGTTTGCGTGCGGCCTTGGCACGGTCACTCTGCTCGACGGCGACGTCTGCGACGACCCGCTGGTCCCGGTCGCTGGCTTCCTCGACGTCCGTACGATCGCGCCATCACCGCAACTGCTCGCCACGAACGCGGCCGATAGTGAGACCACCCGCTGGTGGCACGAACGACTCGCCGCAGCTCAGGAGATTCTCGATGCCGGCTGAGAACGCGGGGTGGGCCTTCTCGCTCGTGTTCGTCGACGAGCTCGCTCGCCGTGGAGTGCGTCATGCGGTAATCGCGCCGGGCTCGCGATCCACGCCGGTTGCGCTCGCGTTCCTCGAGCATCCGAAGATCACCGTCCACGTCCGCGTCGACGAACGATCTGCGGCCTACCTCGCCCTTGGCATCGCAAAGGCGACGGGCGCCGTCGTTCCGGTGCTGTGCACCTCCGGCACTGCCACGACGTACTTCCACGCAGCCGTCATGGAGGCCGACCTGGCGCGCGTGCCACTGCTGGCATTGACCGCCGACCGGCCACCCGAGCTGCACGGGATCGGCGCCAACCAGACGGTTGAGCAGTCCGGGCTGTATGGCAACGCGGTGCGATGGTCCTACGACGTCCCCGCACCAGCTGCCCATCCCGATGCGGTCGACGCCTGGCGCGAGACGGTGCGAACCGCTGTCGAGAGATGTCTGGGCCTACCCAACGACCCGGCCGGGCCGGTGCACCTGAACCTTGCCCTGCGCGAGCCACTCATCCCGATCGACGACGGCATCGGCTTCGACTACGACCTGGGGCTGGAGCGGGTTCGCGACCTGAGCATCGCGAAGCCGGCGCCGGACACCACGCCCGACGCACTCGCCGCCGCACTCACCGGCGCACGAAACGCCGTCGTGGTCGTGGGCGACGCCGTCGAGGACTACGAGCCGATCGTCCGGTGGTGCGAGCGCGTGGGCTGGCCGCTGATCGCGGAGCCACACAGCAATGCGCGTCGCGGTGGATCCGCGCTTCGCGCCGCTGACGCCCTCCTGCGCGATGCCGCCTTCGTCGATGCGCACCGCCCCGATCTTGTCGTCGTGGTCGGCCGGATCGGACTCTCGCGACAAGCGCTGAGCTGGCTGCAAGACACCCCGCACGTCGTGGTGTCGCCCGACGGCGGCAACTGGGACGTGACCCGCAGCGCCCGTTCCGTCCTTCACTGCAGCCCCTTCACCTTCGAGCGACTCGAGGCAGCAAGCCATCAGGCCGACGAGGGTTGGCAGACCGCCTGGACAGACGCGTCACAGCGAGTGAGTCACGCGATCGACGAGGTGCTCGACTCGACGGACGCGCTCACCGAGCCCCGGGTCGCTCGCGATGTCGCGCGGCTTCTCCGGTCCGGCGCGGTCCTCGTCGTCGCCTCGTCGATGCCCATCCGTGATCTCGACCTGGTGATGGAGCCGCGCGACGACATCACGGTCTATGCCAACCGCGGCGTGAGCGGAATCGACGGGTTCGTGTCATCTGCCCAGGGAGTCGCGATTGGCAACGACGGCGATCCCACGGTGGCGCTGTGCGGCGACCTGTCGTTGCTGCACGACAGCAACGGCTTCATCCGTGGCGCCGAGGCGCAGCCGGACCTGACGTACGTCGTGATCAACAACGATGGCGGCGGGATCTTCTCGCTGCTCCCCCAGGGCGACGCCGTCGAGCCGGCTGCGTTCGAGCGGCTCTTCGGGACGCCGCACGGCGTCAGTCTCGAGGCGCTCGCCGCGGCGTACGGCGTCGCGCATCAGTTGGTGTCCTCAGCCGGCGAGCTCGCCGATGCGCTCTCTACGTTCGACGGCCTGCGGATCGTCGAGGTACGCACCGACCGGGCCGAGAACGCTGAGCTTCACGCGCGACTGCGCGAGATCACAGCTGGTACTGCGTAACCCACGTCTTGCCACCATCGGTGGTGTGCTCGATCCGCCAATGCATGTGCTTGCTGGCGAAGCTGGTCTGCCCAATCACCCAGCCGCTGGTCGGGCTGAGGAATGCGGCTCCTCGGGCAGCTGAGATGTGACGGACGGTGTAAGACCGTCCATGGCGGTCCTCCCCCGTGAAGACCTCGACCTCCGACGTGCCGTATCCGCAGGCCGGGCAGAAGTCGACGTAGGCGGCCCTGCTCGGACTGATCGCACTGAAGGTGGCCGGCTCGGAGCCTGGCGACGAGGGCAGCTTCGGCAGTCCGGCGTAGGGGAAGTAGCCCTCCGAGAAGATCGGCCGCGACCCCGCCGCAGAGAGGTGGTAGCCGACGTGTGGCGACTGGTTCATCGCCGCACCGCCGATGTTCAGCTCCGCCCAACCAGCGCTTGGACCCGCGCACTGCACGACGGCTGCGGTGATGCGGCGCTCCGCCTTGTCCATCCGAGGGCCGGCGACCGCGAGCGACCATTTCGCTCCGCCATCGACCGTCCGGTAGACCCGCCCATGGGACCCGGCCCAACCGTGGTCGACGTCGCTGAAGCAGACCGACTGCATGTCGCCCGGGGACGTCAGCAACCGCCAGGCGCGGCCCCCGTCGCCGGTTACGAGAAGCGTGTGGCCCGAGATCGCAACACCTCGCTGCGGCGAGTAGAAGTCGATCTCGGAGATCGCCGGACACTTCGATGGAAGCGCGGCGAACGGCGCCCAATGCCAGTTCCGGCCACCATCCGACGTCCTGGCGATCCCGTGAGCCCCAAGCACCCAGGCCTCCCGATCGTTGTAGGCGTCCACTGCGAACAAGCCCGCACCAGCTCGCTGGTAGCTGACCGACCAATGGCTGCCAGCGTCGGGCGTGCGCACAACGCGGTCGCCACCGGCGGCCCATCCCGTCGTACGACTCGAGAACTCGATGCTCAGCAGCGCGGTGCCGCCGGACCCGTCGGACGGCGCATCGAGACTCTGACAGCGCGACGCCACCACGCCGACGGCGGCGTGGCCGAACGCTGGGGTGACAAGCGCGGCCAGGACAGCAGACGCCAGGACAAGAGTTGCGCGGGCTCGCATCACGTCACTATGACGCCGGTGCCGGCCATTCGGTTGAGCGTGGTGAACCGCGGGCAGGACCGGGTCGTAGGGTCGAATGGAGAAGATCACCGAGCGCGAGGGACAGGCCAAATGGTGCACGAGCACGACGACAACCCGCGACAGAACGTCACCTTCGCAAGCAACGGTGACCACGCGCACGGCTACCTCGCGACGCCGGCTTCGGGCAGCGGGCCCGGCGTGATCGTGATCCAGGAGTGGTGGGGTCTCACCGACTACATCGCGCGGCAGGCTGATGCGCTCGCCGCCGCGGGATTCGTCGCTCTCGCTCCGGACCTGTACGGCGGAACCACGACGCACGACTCAGACGAGGCCGGCTCGCTGATGATGGCTCTGCCGGTCGAGAAGGCCGCACAGGATCTCGCCGGCGCCGTCGACTACTTGCTCGCCAATCCGGCAGTGACCGGGAGCAAGGTCGGCGCGATCGGGTTCTGCATGGGTGGCGGCTTCGTGCTGATGCTCGCGGCACAGCAGGGTGAGCACATCGCCGCGGCGGTGCCGTTCTACGGCGTCGGCCCGGCAACTCCCGATGCGTATGCCGGGATCCGCGCAGCCGTTCAAGGCCACTACGCCGAGAACGACGACTTCTTCCCTGCCGACCAAGCGCGTAAGCAGGCCGAGCAGATCCACACCGAGTCAGGGGCCGAGGTCGAGTACTTCTTCTACCCAGCCGGTCACGCGTTCCACAACGACGACAACCTGCTCGGCACGTACGACGCGAAGCAGGCGGAGTTCGCCTGGGACCGAGCCGTCGCGTTCCTCAAAGCCAAGCTCACCTAGCCCCCTCCCCGAAGTAGCACACGACCGCCGCGAATCCGCGGACTTGTCGTGCCGCTCGTGCCCTCATGTCCGTCTCGGCGCTGAGGTCGTGTGCTACTTCGAGTCGAGGAGGGAGACGAGGCGGGCTGGGGCGATGAGTCGGTACGCGTCTTCGGCTAGTGGTGGCCTGTCGACCACAGCATCGCAAACTGCTTGCCCACGAAGAACGCCGGCGCACCGTGCGAGACCTTCTCCTCGACCTCCCGCGAATGCCGAGCAGATGGCACGTACCCGTTCGGTCAGGTCAGGCTTCGAGGGATGCCGCGAGTCGATCAAGCGTGCCGCTCATCGTGGTGCGGTTACGTTCGGTGCGGTCATCCACGCCGGACATCTTCTTGCTCATCTCGAGAGCGGACTCGGGCCGAAGATCCTCGGTCCACTCGGTGACCCGGCAGCCTGATTCAGTCGGCTCGATCCGATAGCCCCAGGTCGAGAAGTGGAAGTCATACATCGAGCACTTGAAGGCAAAGGCGCGACCCGGGTCGGCCTCGACGACCTCGCCCTGCGACGTCCAGTCCTTGTCGCCATTGCGGTTGTGTCCGTCGAACTTCGCACCAAGCGCAGGTTCGTCGAATCCGTCGTGCCACTGACAGGCGTGGCATTCCTCCGACCACTCGCCCATGCGCGTGATGTCGGAGATAGCGGCGTACACCGCCTCGGGTGATGCCGAGATGTCGCGAGAAACTTCCAGCCGATCGCTCATGAGCGCATTCTTGCGCAGCGGTGCCTCAGAGCAGCGCGGAGAGTACGGCGTCGAACTTCGCTGTGGTCTCGGCCACCTCGGCGTCCGGATCGGAGTCGGCAACGATGCCCGCGCCTGCCCACAGCCGCGCGGTCGCCCCGGACAGCTCGGCGCAGCGCAGGGCGATCGCGAACTCGCCATCGCCCTTGGCATCCATCCAGCCGACAGGTCCGGCGTAACGACCCCGCGGCGCAGCCTCGAGGCGGGTGATCATCGCGAGCGCAACAGGCTGCGGCGTACCGCCGACGGCGGCCGTCGGATGCAGGCGCGCCACGAGGTCGAGAGCGCTCGGCGGCTCAGCGCCCAGCCATGCCTCGACGTGGGTCGCGAGGTGCGTCACGTTGGCCAGCCGCAGCAACTGCGGCGTGGGATCGCTCACCACATCGACGGCGACCGCCCCGAACGTCTCGCGTACCGAGTCCGCCGCGATCTTGTGCTCGATGGCGTTCTTCGGTGAGTCCAGCAACTCGTGCTCGAGTGCCGCGTCCTCCTCGGCATCGCTGCCACGTCGCACGGTGCCCGCCAGCACGATCGACTCGGCGTGCCGTCCGACGCGGCGTACCAGCAACTCGGGTGATGCACCAACGAGCCCGTCGCAGACAAAGGTGAAGCATGAGGGAAACCGGCGAGCGAGCCGAGCGGCAACGGCGCGCGGATCGATCGCGGCAGGCGCCGTCACGTCGAGCGCGCGCGCCAATACGACCTTCTCGACCGCGCCTGCCCGGATCGCAGCGACGGTCTCCGCGACTGCGGCGGCCCAGGTCTCCTCTGTCGGCACAGCTGCGGTCAACGTTGCAGGTGGCGCCGTAGCCGCTGCAACCGGACGACGTCGCAGCGCCGGAACCGCGACCGCACCGGGCGGGTTGACGAGGGTCAGCCAAGAACGGCCCTCACGGCGGCCCAGGATCACCTGCGGTACGACGACGACAGAGTCGTCGACCGCCGGGTCGAAGCCGAGCGAGACGATCGCTACCGGCCCACATCCCGGCAGCCCGACATCGTCGCGAGACGTAATCGCGGTCAGCGCCGCCGAGACCTCAGCGGGGTCGCGGGTGTGAAGCCGCGCCGCCTCGCCCCAGCCGACGATGCCGTCGCCGCCGCGCAGGAAGCCGAATGCGCCACCTGCGGGCAGCCACGTCAGCAGCTCACCTGGATCGTCGACCTCGACGGTCCAGGCAACCAGCTCGGCCGCCTCGACCGATGCCACCGCAGACGTCACCCGTCGCCACCCAGCTTCTTCTGCAACGCCGAGTTCTTCTCTCGCGCGGTGTCGGCAAGTGCGGCCTGGAACGTGACCATCGCCGCACGCAGCCCTGGATCGGAGATCCCCAGCATCCGTACGGCGAGCAGCCCCGCGTTACGTGCGCCGGCAACCGACACGGTCGCAACCGGAACGCCGGCGGGCATCTGGACGATCGAGAGCAGCGAGTCCACGCCGTCAAGATGCGCCAGCGGTACGGGTACGCCGATCACCGGCAGCGGCGTCACCGAGGCGAGCATGCCGGGCAGGTGTGCCGCGCCCCCGGCGCCGGCGATGATCACTCGCAGGCCACGATCCGCGGCGCTCGCGCCGTACTCCAACATGTCGGCTGGGGTGCGATGGGCAGAGACCACCCGGATCTCGGTCTCGACGTCGAACTCTGCGAGCGCGTCAGCCGCCGGTTGCATCGTCGGCCAGTCCGAGTCGCTTCCCATCACGATTCCAACTGCGGGCATCAGTCGTCCCCTCTGAGAATCGCAACCGCGGTGCGAGCTCGCTCGCGGGTCTCCTCGATGTCAGTGCCCAGCGCGGTGACGTGACCGAGCTTGCGACCCGGCCGAGCAGCCTTGCCGTAGAGATGCACCGAACAGTTCGGTACCGCAGCAAGCGCTGCAGGCAACGACCTGGCGAGGTTCGTTTCCGCCCCACCGAGCAGGTTCACCATGACGGTCACTGGCGTACGGATGCGCGTCTCACCAAGCGGCCAGTCGAGGACCGCGCGCAGATGCTGTTCGAACTGGCTCGTTGCCGAACCCTCGATCGACCAGTGGCCGGAGTTGTGTGGCCGCATCGCAAGCTCGTTGACCAGCAGACCCTGCGGCGCCTCGAAGAGCTCGACGGCCAGGACACCCACGACATCGAGCTCGTTGGCGATCTGTACGGCGAGAGCCTGCGCCTGGTCAACCAGCGCGTGACTCAGCCGCGGAGCCGGAGCGATCACCTCGACGCAGATCCCGTCCTGCTGCACGGTCTGGACAACCGGCCAACAGCGCGTCTTGCCTGACGGCGTACGCGCCACCTGCACCGCAAGCTCGTGGACGATCGTCACGCGTTCTTCGAAGATCAGGTCCCCTGTAGGCAAGGGATCGCCTTCGGCAACGAACCACACGCCGCGGCCGTCGTACCCGCCGCGTACCGCCTTCGCGACGTAAGGCCGGGGCAGCTCGTTCGGGTCGTTGGACCACCGCGGCATCGGGACGCCGAGCTCGGCTAGCCGCTGCCGCATCGCGCGCTTGTCCTGCGCGAACCTCAGCGCGGATGCGCCCGGACGCATGACTGCTCCAAGCGCGCTGAGGGAGGCGACGATGTCGTTGGGCACGTGCTCATGGTCGAAGGTGACGACGTCACAGGTCTTGGCGAACCGCTCGACGGCCTCACGGTCGTTCGCCGCCCCGATCTCCACCTCGGGGTTGACAATCGCCGCGCCATCCTCCGGAGTGTCGGCAAGCACCCGCAAGGTCAGGCCGAGCGAGATAGCCGCCTGATGGGTCATGCGGGCTAGTTGGCCAGCACCGACCATGCCGACGACCGGAAGGCCGATGGCACTGGAGGTCGCCATGGTCAGAGCCCGAGATCGCGGGCGATGAGCATTCGCTGAATCTCCGAAGTGCCCTCCCCGATCTCGAGGATCTTCGAGTCGCGCCAGTGCCGCGCTACCGCGAACTCGTTCATGAAGCCGTATCCCCCGAACACCTGCGTGGCGTCACGCGCGTTGTCCACCGCGATCGTCGAGGAGTAGAGCTTGGCGATTGCCGCCTCCCGCTTGAACTTCTCGCCGGCCAGCATTCGCGAGGCTGCGTCGAGGTAGGCGCAACGCGCGACATGGGTACGCGTCTCCATGTCAGCGATTCGGAATGCGACCGCCTGGTAGGTCCCGATCGGCGCACCGAACGCCTCACGCTCGCGGGCGTAGCGGACCGACTCGTCGACACAAGCCTGTGCAAGACCGACCGCAAGCGCAGAGATCGCAATGCGGCCCTCGTCGAGGGTCGACAGGAACTGCGCGTAGCCGCGGCCTCGCTCGCCCAGCACGTTGGCCTCGGGCACCCGGCAGTCCTTGAACGACAGCTCACGGGTGTCGCTGGCGTGCCAGCCGACCTTGTCGTACTTCTTTGACGGAGTGAAGCCGTCGTGCGGCACCGGCACCATGATCGAGGTGAGCTCGGGCTTGCCGTCGGCCCGATCACCGGTCCGACACAGGACCGTTACGAGGTTCGTGATGTCGGTGCCCGAGTTCGTGATGAACGCCTTGGTGCCGTTGACCACCCATTCGCCGCCGTCGAGTGCCGCGCGCGTCCGCGGGCTACCCGCGTCAGAGCCGCCGCCCGGCTCGGTGAGCCCGAACGCCGCGAGCCGCTCGCCGCTGCACAGCGACGGGAGCCACTCCTTGCGCTGCTCATCGGTGCCGAACCGGTAGACCGGCATCGAGCCGAGACCCACGGCCGCCTCGAGGGTGATCGCCACGCTGGAGTCCGCCCGCGCCAGCTCCTCGATCGCGAGGCAGAGCGCGAGGAAGTCCCCGCCCATGCCGCCGTACTCCTCGGGGAACGGCAGCCCGAACAACCCCATCTCGCCCATCTGGCGAATCACGTCGTACGGGAGCTCACCGGTGCGGTCCGACTCCTCGGCCTGTGGCGCGACGACGTCGCGGGCGAAGGCCTCGACGCTCGCGCGCAGCGCCTCGTGCTCATCGCTCAGCCGGTGGTCCACACCTGATTTTCGCATGTATCTGAAGAGACCCTTAAGCCGCGCCAGCGGCAGGCCGTAGCCTCAACGCCGTGGTTGGCACGAGGGTTCGGCACCTCTACGAGACCTTCGAGCACCTTATTCACGAGATCGCGAAGTTCGGGATCATCGGCGCGGCCGCATTCGCTCTCACGACAGCGCTGAGCAACCTCTTCCACTTCGCCGCAAATCTCGGCCCACTGACCAGCTTCGGGCTGGCCACCGTCATCGCCGCGGTCCTGTCCTACTTCGCCAATCGCCACTGGACCTGGCGCGGTCGCGACAAGACCGGGCTACGACGGGAGCTGCCGCTGTTCCTCGCGCTGTCGGTCGTCGGGCTTGGCATCTCCGAGCTCCCGCTCGTGGTGACCAAGTACCTGATGGGCCTGGACTCACCGCTGTCCTACAACATCTCCTCGACCATCATCGGCACGGGGTTCGGGACGGTCTGGCGATTCTGGTCGTTCCGTCGATGGGTGTTCATCGAGGACGCCAACCGCGATCAGGAAGCCGCAGAGGTCGCTCTCGTCTAGACCGGGGTAACCCCGTGGCGCCTTCTCGCGAAGGTGCGGTCCTTCCCGCGGTACGCCGCGAAGCGCGCGATCAGCTGGGTACGCAGCTCTTCCGGCTCGACGATCGCATCGACGATCAGCTCGCTGGCCAGATGCACGATGTCGATGTCCTCGTCGTACTCCGCCCGCAGCTTGGCGACGAACGCCTCGCGCTCGGCCTCGTCCCCGATCTTCTGGATCTGGTTGTAGTAGACGGCGTTGACGGCCGCCTCGGCACCCATCACTGCGATCTTCGCCGTCGGCAGCGCCAGCGTCGCGTCGGTCCCAAACGCCGGACCTGCCATCGCGTAGAGCCCGGCGCCATAGGCCTTGCGCACCACGACGGAGATCTTCGGGACCGTCGCCTCACAAACGGCGCTGATCAGCTTGGCCCCATGACGGATGATGCCTTCGCGCTCGACCGCTGTGCCGACCATGAAGCCGGGCACGTCCGCGAGAAAGAGCAAGGGAACGTTGAACGCGTCACACAGCTGGATGAAGCGCGCGGCCTTGTCGGCAGAGTCAACGAAAAGCACGCCACCCTTGATCATCGGGTTGTTGGCGACGACACCGACGACCAAGCCATCGAGGCGGCCGAAGCCGACGACGATCTCCTTCGCCCAGAGCTCGTGGATCTGAAAGAACGAGCCTTCATCGAGCAGCGCAGCCACGTAGCGACGCATGTCGTAGGCCTGCCGGTCGTTGTCCGGAATCATCGCTCTCAGGTCGCCGTTGCCTGCGGGCTGCGCCTCGACCGCTGGCGCGTCTCCTTGCCAGCTCGACGGCAGGTAGGACAGGTAGCGACGCACGATGTCGATCGCGCTCGGCTCGTCGGGAGCGAGGAAGTGACCGACGCCGGAGGTGGTGCAGTGCATACGGGCACCGCCCATCTCCTCGAGCGTCGTCTTCTCGCCGACGACCATCTCGACCATGCGCGCGGAGCCGAGGTACATCGAGGCGTTGCCGTCGACCATCACGACGACGTCGCAGAACGCCGGGATGTACGCGCCACCGGCAGCGCTCGGACCAAACAGCGCACATACCTGCGGAATCGCGCCGCTGGCCTTCACCTGGTTGTAGAAGATCCGGCCGGCGCCGCGCCGACCGGGGAACATCTGGACCTGGTCGGTGATCCGCGCGCCGGCCGAGTCGACAAGCCAGACCATCGGTACGCCGAGGGAGAGCGCGAGCTCGATGATTCGCACCAGCTTCTCGACGGTGCGCGCACCCCACGAACCGGCCTTGACGGTCGAGTCATTCGCCATCAGACAGACCGGGCGGCCATCGATCCGGGCTGTGCCGGTGACGACGCCATCTGCCGGCAGGTCGCCGGCCTGCGCGTTGGCAAACATCCCGTCCTCGACGAAGGAACCCTCGTCGACGAGCAGCCTGATCCGCTCGCGTGCGAACAGCTTCCCGGACTCGGCATTGGCGGCGTGATACTTCTCGGCGCCACCCCGCTCGATCTGCTCGCGAAGCTTCTCGATGTCGGTCACGAGCGCGAGACTAGAGGAGCAGTCGCGATCACACCGTGGGCGTTCTCACCATCGCGGACGCTTGTCTGTCAGGCGATCGCACACTCCATGTACAACACATCCCACCATTGGTCGAACTTGCGGCCTGCCTGCGTCAGCGTCCCGACCTCCGAGAAGCCGAACTTCCGGTGCAACGCAACCGAGGCCGGGTTCGGCAGCGAGATAGCTGCGTATGCGCGATGCAACGGCTCGTCGCGAAGCTCGGTGAACAGCCGGGTGTAGAGGGCAGTGCCGATTCCGGAGGTCGTCGCCCGCGGATGCAGGTAGACGGTCACCTCGATGGAGCTGTCGTAGGCGGGCTTCGGACGAAACGTGCTGCTGCTCGCGTATCCGACGAGCTCGCCCTCCTGCACGGCGACAAGCAACCGGTGCGGCCCGGTCGGCCCGTAGTGGCTGAACCAGGCCTGACGCGCCGAGACCTCGAACGGCTCGATGTCGAACGTCGCGGCGGTGTGGACGACGTAGTGGTTGTAAATCTCCGTCAGCGCGGGGAGATCTTCGCAAACCGCGTAGCGGATCTCGATCATTCAGAGACGGTGCGGGTACGAGGCCCCGCGCGGAGTACCTGAGACGGCAACGTGCGGCCGACGATCCGCTCCGCCGTAGCAGCGGCTTCGATCATCGCCTCGAGGTCGATCCCGGTCGCTACGCCCATGTCCTCGACCATGTGGATCAGCTCCTCGGTCGCGACGTTGCCACTTGCGCCAGGTGCGTAAGGACATCCGCCGAGGCCACCGACGCTCGCGTCGAAGTCGTTGACGCCGAGCTGCAGTGCCGCGACGACGTTGGCCAAACCGGTGCCGCGGGTGTTGTGGAAGTGCAGGTTCACCGCCGCTGTGGGATGGGCGTTGCGCAGCTCGCCGATCAGGCGGGTCACCCGGCTCGGAGTCGCCATGCCGGTTGTGTCACCGAAGGAGATTCCATCAGCACCGTCAGCAAGAGCGCGGCCAGCGACCGAGACGACCCGCTCGACCGGGATGTCCCCTTCGTACGGGCAGCCCCACGCCGTCGCAACGACGACCTGCACCTTTGCGTCGAGGTCGTGGGCGGTCGCTATCAGCTCGGCGATCTCGTCGAGCGACTCCTCGGTCCCGCGGTTGATGTTCTTGCGGTTGTGGGTGTCCGACGCAGACACCACGACCTCGATCTCGCGGAATCCAGCACTGAGCGCTCGCTGCGCGCCGCGCAGGTTCGGGACCAGTGCGGAGTAACGCACGTCGGCATTGCGAGCGATAGCGGCCCAGACGTCGTCGGCGTCCGCCATCTGCGGAATCGCCTTCGGCGAGACGAAGCTGACTGCCTCGATGCGGCGGACGCCGGTAGCCGACAACGCGTCCAGCAGCTCGACCTTCGCCTGCGTCGACACGGGTGCTTCGTTCTGCAGCCCGTCACGGGGCCCGACCTCGCGAAGGCTGAGTGTCGCCGGCAGATCGCTCACCCTGACGACCCTACGTCTGCGCTCGGTCCGCTAGCGGGCGAAGCCCGACGGAGCCGAGTGGGGTGCAGCAGCGCATAGCCGCGCACCGGTCGCGGTGGCACTCGACGCAGTCGCCAGGCCGGGTTTCCCTCGAGTCGCTCGGCGAAGCCCCGGTCGATCAGGACCGCTCCCGGCCGAGCAATCGAGGTGAGCCGGCTCGCGAGATTGACCGGCTCGCCGTACACGTCACCAAGCCGGGAGAGCACCGTGCCGAACGCCATGCCCACCCGAAGATCCGGGACGGAGTCGTGCTTCGGCAGCTCCTCGGCGAGCCGGGTCCCGATCTCGGCGGCGGTCGCGACGTCGTCGGCGACGAACAGCACCTCGTCGCCGATCGTCTTGATGACCCGACCGCCGCTCGTTGCGACGATGTCTGAGGCGAGGCTCTCGAAGCGCTCGACCAGATCTCCGAGCTGCTGCTCGTCGATCTCCCGGGTGAGGCTGGTGAAACCGACCAAGTCCGCGAAGCCGACAGCGAGCGTGCCGGCAGCGAGCTCCTCGCTCCCCGCCGCGAGTGCGCGACCTGCCGCAGCAGCGAGATGGCGGCGCCAGACGTAGCCGATCAGCTGCTCGACGATCGGGACCAGCTCCTCGGCGCGACGCATCGCCTGGTCCGGCGAGGTGTCGGCGTCGATCATCGAGCCGATTGCTGCCAGCTGCCAGTCCGCGAGCCGCGCCAGAGACTGCCCGAGCGCTCGTGCCATCGAGACCTGCAGGTCCTCGTCGAGCCAACCCGAGTCGCCGAGCGCCGTGACGGTCCGCAACGCCCAGACATCACGGTCGGTGAAGGCGCGCACGTCATCGCCGACGTCGGCGAAGCCGAGTGCGTTCCACAGCTCGGTGCTGCGGGCGATCGCGACGCCGGCCTGTTCGGAGACCTCACGCCGCGTATAGCGACGCTCGCCACCGAGCAGCTCCCGGTCGAGATCTGCGGGTTCGAACGCCGCGCCTTCCTCTGTCATGACGAAAGCGCCCGATCTACGGCCGCGGCGAACCGCTCCTGCGAAGTTGCCGGGTCGCCCAACGCATCGGCGATGAGTGCTCGCCTGGCACGGGCGGTGACGTCCTTGCCGCCCGCCGCGGCTGCGAGGAACGCGTCCAGACCGGACAGGTCCGGCCCCAGCAGGAACGCGCCAGCGGTCGAAGGGAAGCGCTTGGAGTAGGCCCGCCGCCCGAGCGGCCGGGTATCGACCAGCGCGTAGGGCCGGTCGAAGGGCAGGTACTCGGAGATCGTGCTCGACACGTCGGTGATCAGGGCGGCGGCGTGACCGAAGCTGACCTCGATCCGCTCTCCTTCGGGGACCCGGCCGACGCGCTCGATGATCTCGGCGTTGATTCGTCGTACGACGGGGTTTCGTACGCCGGTCAACGGATGAGGCCGATAGCGAACCTGGATGCCCGGCGTCGCAGCCAACGCCTCGACCAGCGCGATACCTGCATGGGCGAGCGAGCCGTGATGGTCGTCGCCGCCCCAGCCCTCCCACGTCGGTGCGTAGAGGATCACCAATGGTTGTGGCAGCGGCTCGTCGGACCGGACGAACTGCGGACGCCCGACCTCATGGATCGCCTCGTCGCGCACCCCGACTGCCGCCTCGGCATAGCGCCGACGACCGAGCGGACCGGCCACCCAGATCTCGTCGTAGAGCCGCGCGTAGGGATTCGAGCTGTCCGGCTTGTCGCTGTCGCCGTGCCCGACGAAGACGCAGTAGGTCTCCGGTCGTCGAACCATCGACAGGTTGTTCCCACTGTGAGTGGGAAAGAGCGTCACGACCTTGGGCGGCAACGGCAGCGCGTCGATCATCCCGTTGTACGGCGAGGAGACCACGGGGAACGGGACGCGTTCGAGTTGATCCATCGCGAGGTCGCTGCGAACGATGACCAGGGTTCGGCGCTCGAGCTTTGCAACCGGCGCAAACCACATTCGCAGCTGGTAGAGCTCCTCGACTGTGCCCGCGAAATAGATGACGACCTCCGGACGCAGTCGCTCGACTGCTGCCGATGCAGCCACGACTGCGCAGTCTCGCAACCCCGAGCGGACGTCTCGCGCGATCAGCAAGCCAAGCAACGCAGGCGCGGAAACCGCTGCGACCGCTGCCAACACGAGGGCGAGCGAGGCGGCGAGCGTCCCGCCGGTCTGGGCCGAGGAGGCAAGGCCGATCGCCGCGATCAGCGGAAAGATCGCGTCGGCACCCATCGGGTTCATCGCGAGGCGCGGCGCCTTGGGGGGCAGCCGGAAGCCGCCCAGGTCGAGTCGACGGGCGCGCAACGGGACGCGGCGAACCCGTACGACCCAAACCCTCAGCTGTTCGACCCCCGCCGCAGTGACGACCACCACCGCCGCGACCGCTGCAGCGCCGACCGTGATCGACGTGGACAGACAGGTCGAAGCGAGCAGGACCACCGAGACCGACGCGACGGCGAGCCGGATCGGCATCACGAGCCCCGACTCGTCCAGCAGCTCGACCGCGCGAGGTGCGAGCCGAGCAGCGACAAGCTCGACGCCGAACGCCAACAGCAACGCTGCGGCGACAACCCACTTCCAGCCCTCGGCAGCGGATGCGATCGCGAGTCCAAACGCGGAGAACAGCAGGATCACCAGCGCCCAGCCACGACGGCCGGGGACTGGGAAGGTCAGCGTCTCCACGCCACCATCAAAGCGAACGCCGAGAAGGCCGCGTCACTTGAGACGCTGTGCCTCGTCTTCGACGAGCCGGTAGATGTCGCGCTGCACCTCTTCGACGTGCGGCACGTCGCTCAGAGAGACCTGGCCCCGGTCACCCGCGGACTCGATCACCAAGGTTCCTGAGCCGAACATCCGCTCGACGACGCTGCGGTTGAAAGACACGTCGTTGACCCGGGTCAGCGGTACGTCACGACCGTTGCGCGACAGCACGCCATGGCGCATCAGAACGCGGCGGTCGGTGATCACGTAGCGCGTCGTCAGCCAGTTCAGAAATGGCCGCACGGACCACCAGATCAGGATCACCAGGGCAGCCGCGAGGATCACCCAGCGCAGGATCTTGCGCGCCGAGTCATCGGGCAGCGAGAACCAGCCGTACGACGCGAGGCCGACGACGATCGGAGCGAGCACCACCGGCCCGGCCACCTTGCGCCAGTGCGGTCGCAGGTTGCGGACGACGTGCTCGTCGTTGTCGAGGATGTTCTCGGGGAACCCCATGTCTCATGCCCTTCGTACGTGTGTCACGTCGCCGACCAGCCAGGCGTGCCGTTCCCCAGTCTCGACGTTCGTGACGATCAGCCGGCCGGTGTCATCGACATCGACCGCGATCCCGCGCACCACGTCTCCCCCGGGTAGCTCGAGCGCCACCTCTGCGCCAATCGTCTCGCATCGCTCGCGATATGCGGGCATGACGGACGCGGGATCACCCGACCATCGCCAACTCGAGTAGCGCCGCGCCAGCGATCGCAGCACCTCCTTGAGCAACGGCTCGCGGTCGGTGACGCCCCCGACGAGAGCCACGCTCGTCGCGCTATCGATCGGCAGCTCGTCCTCGCGCGTGGAGACGTTTATCCCGATTCCGATCACCGCGGCACCGCCGGCGATCTCCACGAGCAGGCCGGCAAGCTTGCGACCATCGACCAGCACGTCGTTCGGCCACTTGAGCATCGCTTCGATGCCGCACACAGCGCTGACCGCTTCGACCGTTGCCAGCCCGGCGATCAGCGGAAGCAAGGTCAAGTGGGCCATGTCGAGCGACGGGCGCAGCAAGGCCGAGAATGTCAGTCCCGCGCGGGCCGGAGACTCCCACTGCCGGTCGAGCCGACCTCGACCGGAGGTCTGGTGCTCGGCGACCAGCACTAGTCCCTCGGCGGCTCCGGCCTTCGCCTCGAGCGCGAGATCCTGATTGGTGGATACGGTCGTGTCGACGACGCGTACTTCGCGCCACAGATCCCCAGCGAGGTCACGCTGCAACCGGGTCGCCGACAACGGAGGGCGAGCGAGGTCGCTCCACCGTGAGATCACGGGTCGTTACGCTACGGCCCCATGACTGCACAACCCGCGACCCCAGACGGCGCGGCCACCCCGCACACCACGGCCGGCCGCATCGCCGAGTTCGAGCGGCACATCGACGCGGCAGTGCACGCGGGGTCGCAGGCAGCGATCGAGAAGCAGCACGCCAAGGGCAAGATGACCGCCCGCGAGCGGATCGCGACACTGCTCGACGAGGGATCGTTCGTCGAGCTCGACGCACTGGCCCGTCACCGCGCCCACGACTTCGACATGTACGACGACCGCCCGTACGGCGATGGGGTCGTCACCGGACACGGGACGATCAACGGCCGCCAGGTCTGCGTGTTCAGCCAGGACTTCACCGTCTTCGGTGGCTCGCTGGGTGAGGTCTTCGGCGAGAAGATCTGCAAGGTCATGGATCTGGCCATGAAGACCGGCTGCCCGGTCATCGGGATCAACGACTCTGGCGGCGCGCGCATTCAGGAAGGCGTCGTCGCGCTCGGCCTCTACGCCGAGATCTTCTACCGCAACGTCATGGCCTCGGGCGTCATCCCGCAAATCTCACTGGTCATGGGCCCATGTGCCGGCGGCGCGGTCTACTCCCCCGCCATCACCGACTTCATCGTGATGGTCGACCAGACCTCGCACATGTTCATCACCGGCCCTGACGTCATCAAGACGGTCACGGGCGAGGACGTCACGATGGAGGACCTCGGCGGCGCACACACCCACAACAGCAAGTCCGGGGTCGCCCACTTCATGTCCTCCGACGAGAACGACGCCCTCGAGCTCACCCGCGCTCTGGTGTCGTTCCTGCCGAGCAACAACATGGAGCAGGCGCCGTCCTATGACGCGGTCGACCTTGCGGTCGAGGAAGCCGACAGCTTCCTCGACACATTCGTACCTGACTCGCCGAACCAGCCTTACGACATCGTCACGGTGATCGAGCACGTCGTCGACGACGCCGACTTCCTTCAGGTGCATGCGCTGTTCGCGCCCAACATCGTCTGTGGCTTCGCCCGCGTCGACGGCCACTCGGTGGGGATCGTCGCCAACCAGCCAATGCAGTTCGCGGGCACGCTAGACATCGACGCCTCAGAGAAGGCCGCGCGCTTCGTCCGCACCTGCGATGCGTTCAACATCCCGGTGCTGACCTTCGTCGACGTACCCGGCTTCCTGCCTGGCACCTCCCAAGAATGGAACGGCATCATCCGGCGCGGCGCGAAGCTGCTCTACGCCTACGCCGAGGCGACCGTGCCGAAGGTCACGATCATCACGCGCAAGGCCTATGGCGGGGCGTACGACGTGATGGGCTCCAAGCACCTGCGCGCCGACATCAACCTGGCCTGGCCCACCGCAGAGATCGCCGTGATGGGCGCGCAAGGTGCGGTCAACATCCTGCACCGGCGCAGCCTCGCTGCCGCGCCAGACCCGGAGGCGACGCGCAAGGAGCTCGTCGCCGACTACGAGGACCACTTCGCCAACCCCTACATCGCGGCGGAGCGAGGCTACGTCGACGCGGTGATCAAGCCGTCGGCGACGCGCGTCGAGGTGATCCGCGCACTGCGGCTGCTACGCACCAAGCGAGAGTCCCTCCCACCCAAGAAGCACGGCAACATTCCGCTGTGAGCGAGGAAGACGCCAGGCCGCGGCTTCGGATCATCAACGGCGGCGAACCGAGCGAGGAGGAGCTCGCCGCGCTGATCGCCGTGATGACGCTCGGCTCGGGTGCGGTCGAAGCGGAGGAGCGCAAGCTCCGGGAGCCGCTCAACGCCTGGGTCGCGAGCGGCCTGGTGAAAGGCACCCGCACCAAAGTCTGACGGACTAGCTGAGCTCGCGGCGTACGTCGATCACTTGGCCGGTGATCGAGGAGACGAGGACATCCACCGAACTTCGCGCCACCTCGGCCGGGTCGAGTAGCTCCGAGGCCGGCTCGGCGCCGAACGCCCGCTCGCGCATCGGGGTCGCCGTGCGCTCCGGGTTGACACAGTTGACCCGCACCCCGAGCGGCAGCCACTCGTCGGCGAGGGCCTGGGTGAGGTTGACGACAGCCGCCTTCGTCGAGGAGTAGAGGCTGTAGCCAGCACGACCGCGGGTGTAGCTGCTCGACGTGAAGAGCAGCAGCTGGCCCTTCGTCTCCTCGAGGTAGCCCACGCCGAGCCGTGCGATCTGCACCGGCGCGACAAAGTTCACTGCGATCGACTCCTCGACCGTCGCGTCATCGACATTCGCGAGTGCTCCGGTCGTCAGCACCCCGGCGGTCACCACGACGTAATCGATGCGGCCATCTGCTGAGTGGGCGGCTTCGAGAGCGACACGGATGTCGTCGGGGTTTCCGACGTCGGTCCCCGTCGCCGAGCGGCTGAACGAGTGGACCGTCGCGCCGTAGGACTCGAGCAGCGAGACGACGTCGGCGCCGATCCCGTAGCTGCCGCCGAACACAACGGCAACCCGGCCACGCAGCGCGTCGATGTAGGCCGTCTTGTTCGGCAACGCATCGACGGCAGCGGAACCGAGCTGGAAAAGCTTGTCCGCGATGAACAGATCGACAGGAGCCGTGACCTTCATGTTCTGGTCGGAGCCTTCGACCATGTGGATCGGCACCTCGGGGAGGTACCTCAGCACGACACTGCAGTCGTCGGTCGCGGCGAAGTCCGGATCCTGCCAGGCCAGCTCGTAGGCCCGCCGGATCGTGGACAGCCGAAAAGCCTGGGGAGTCTGGCCACGACGAAGCTTGGAGCGATCCGGGATGTCGGTGATCACGTCGTTCTCATCGACCACGACGATCGTGTCCGCCGAAGCGATCCCGACATCGACTGCCTCGTAGTCGCGCAGTGCGTTGACGCACTCCCGGATGATCCGCTGGCTTACCAGTGGGCGCACGGCGTCGTGGAACAGGACGTTGCACTCGCCGTCGCCCAGATGCGCGATGGCGTTGCGGGTCGAGTCGTTGCGGGTCCGCCCGCCTTCGATGACCGCGCTCACCTTGCGGAAGCCGCGTCCGGCGACCAGCGCTTTCACCTCGTCGATGTGATCGGGCGTCATCAAGACGATGACGTCGTCGACCTCGGGTGCCGCGTCGAACGCCGCGAGAGTGTGCTCGATCACCGGCTTGCCAGCGATCTTGAGCAGCTGCTTCGGGATGCTCAGCCCAACCCGGGTACCGACGCCACCAGCGAGCACGACGCCCACGGTGCGCAGCCCCGCCGACGTCCGTGCCATGAGTCGGGAGGCTAGTCGTTGACGGTTGTTGTCCTGAGTTTTCCTTCAGGTTCTGCCGGATACCGTGATCAGATGCCCGCGGTCGTCGTCGTCATGCCGACGTACAACGAACGCGACAACATCGAGGCGATCGTCGGCGAGGTACTCGCCAGGCCCTGCACGCCGCACCTGCTGGTCGTCGACGACAGCTCCCCGGATGGGACCGGCGGTCTGGTCGAGAAGCTTGCTGCCGGACAACCCGACCGCGTAAGCCTGCTGACCCGCGCGGGCAAGTCGGGGCTGGGACGCGCGTACGCCGCCGGGTTCGCGCATGCGCTCGCTGAGCTCGACCCCGCCGTTGTCGTGCAGATGGACGCCGATGGCTCTCACCTTCCGGTCGATATCGACCGGCTCGTCGCGGAGACGTCCGACGCCGACCTGGTCATCGGCTCCAGGTACGTCGTGGGCGGCTCGGTAAGCGGCTGGAGCGTGCACCGCCAAGCGATCTCCCGGGCCGGGAACATCTATGCGCGCACCGTTCTCGGCAGCCCGATTCGTGACCTGACCGGTGGCTTCAAGGCCTGGCGGGCCGAGTTGCTCGCCCGCCTCGATGCAGCCACGACGGCAAGCGACGGATACGCCTTTCAGATCGAGATGACGATGCGCGCCCGAGCGGCTGGCGCCCGAATCGTCGAGGTCCCGATCGTCTTCCACGAGCGCGTCGCAGGCACCTCGAAGATGTCGACGAAGATCGCCATCGAGGCGCTTCGCGGCGTACCTGCGATGCGCCGCCGCTACTAGCGACGGCGGCGGGACATCAGCTGGCGTCCTCGTCGGCGTAGTACATCTCGAGGACCTCTTCGATCGGCCCCTGAAACGGCGGCAGCTCGCGCCGCAGATAGACGCCTCGCTGACACCAGCGCCGAAGGTCGCTCTCGTTGTGGGACACCAACAGCATCGTGCGGCCCTCGCTGAGCATCCCGTCGATGACGACGCCGCACTTCTGCCGGAAGGCCTTGTCGCCGACGGCGAGCACCTCGTCGACGAGGAGGATCGGCTCCTCCATACGGGTGACGATCGAGAAGGCGAGGCGCGCGCGCATGCCGCTCGAGAAGTGCATGACTGGCGTATCTACGAACCGCTCGACGCCGGCCCAGTTCATGATCTCGTCGAAGCGCGCGTCGGTCTGCTCACGACTGAAACCGTGCAACGAGGAGATCAGGTAGACGTTCTCGCGGGCACTGAGATCGTTCACGAAGCCCGCAGACAGCTCGATCATCGCGCCGACACCGCCATTGACCTGGATGGTCCCCTCGTCGGGAAGCATTACGCCGGCGACAAGGCGCAACAACGTGCTCTTGCCACAGCCGTTGCGCCCGACGATGCCTACCGACTCGCCCTTCTTCACCCGGAATGAGATGTGACGAAACGGCCAGTACTCGCCCTCGCCAGTCGCAGCCGTTCGTCCCTCGAGCAACAGGTTCTTGACGCCGATCCGGCGACGACGGTTGATTGCGAACTTGATCCCGATGTCCTTGACGACGATCGCGTCTTTCTGTTTGGGAGGCACTACAGCTCTTTCAGCACGGTGCGCTCGAGTCGGGCGAAGACGCTGAAGCCCGCGATCAGAATGACGACGGCGCCAATCGCGGAGTACTCCACCGGTGCCCAGCCGGTCCAGTACGCCGGCAGCCAGACGGCGCGGCTGATCTCGAGGATCCCGACGATCGGGTTGTAGGACTCCCAGCGACGCATCGACGGCGAAACGCTGATCAACGGATAGAGGATCGGTACGACGTAGAACATCATCCGGACCACGATCCCGATGCCACGCTCGATGTCGCGCAGCACGGTGTTGAGCGCCGAGAGCAGCAGGGCGAGGCCGATGCAGATCATCAGCTCCAACAGCAACGCCAGCGGCCAGAGAAACACGTAGCCCGAGGGCTTCGCCCGGTAGATCCACGCGACGAGGAACAGGACCGGAAGACTCAGCGCAAACTCGACGGCCTTCACGACGACGTCGGCCAACGGATAGATCTCACGCGGCAACGCGATCGAAGTGATGAGGCGGGAGTTCTGCCGCAGCGTCTTCGGCGCGGAGTTCACGACGGTCGCGAACCACTGCCAGGGCAGGATCACCGAGGTGATGAACAGCGGATACATCGGCTGAGACCGATGGAAGATCTTCAGCAGCAGGAAGTACGTGACGACCAGCATCGCCGGCTCGAGCAGCGACCAGGCGTAGCCGAGCACCGAACCGGAGTACTTGTGGCGCAAGCCGCGCTCGACCAGCATCCGCAGCACGTCACGGCGGTCCCAGATGCCGTAGATCCGGTCGGCAATCGGCTGCCCGACCGCGGATCGGATCTGGGTTCCTTCATGCAACCTGCGGAATCGAAGGCCTGCAAGGCCTAGCGAGTCGTCCGGCGCCATAGTCCGATTACGTTATCCGGGTCAGTAGCTCCGGCCCGATATCTGCGAGCGACGCGCAGCCCGCGAGTGCCATCGACAGCTCCAGCTCGGCGAGCAGGGAACGCACCACGTGACGTACGCCGGCCTCACCGGCAATGCCGAGGCCGTAGATGTACGGGCGACCGAGCAACACCGCCTGAGCGCCGAGCGCGAGGGCCTTCATCACGTCGGAGCCGGTGCGGATGCCGGAGTCGAAGAGCACCTCCGCGCGCCCGTCGACGGCCTCAACGACGCCCGGCAGCGCGTCAAGGGCCGCAATCGATCCGTCGATCTGTCGGCCACCGTGGTTGGACACCAGGACGCCGTCCATCCCGGCGTCGACAGCACGGCGCGCGTCGTCGGGATGCAGCACGCCCTTCAGCGCGATCGGGCCGTCCCAGTGCTCCCGGACCCACGCCAGATCCGCCCACGTGTTCGAGGGATCGCCGAACATCGACTGCCAGTGCATGACCGACGCGGTCGGGTCGTCCTGCGGGCTTGCAGGCAGGCCGGCGAGGAACGCCGGGTCGGACTCGTAGTTGGCAAGTCCGAGCCGCGACAGGAACGGCAAGTAGCCATGGACGAGGTCGCGTGGTCGCCAGGCCAGGATGAACGTGTCGAGGGTAAGCAGCAGGGCGGAGAAGCCAGCAGCCTTGGCGCGGGCAAGGAACGAGGCGCCGACGTCACGGTCCTTGGGCCAGTAGAGCTGGTACCAGTGCGGCGAGCCGCCACACACCGCGGCGACCTCCTCCATGCGGTACGACGACAGCGTCGACAGGGCAATCGGTACGCCGAGGTCGGACACCGCCCGAGCTACGGCCAGCTCGGCCTCGGGATGCACGATCCCCTGCACCCCGACTGGGCCGAGGATCACGGGCGCCGGCATCGGCGTACCGAGAACTGTGGTCGACAGGTCGCGCACCGAGACGTCTTGACCGAGGAAGCGCGGCACGATCCGGTAGCGCTCGAAGGCTTCCCGGTTGGTCCGGGCCGTCGATTCGGTGCCGGCACTGCCGGCGACGTAGCCGAAGGCCTCGGGCGAGAGCTTCTCGCGAGCCGCCGCCTCGAGAGACTCGACGGACATCGGCAGCTCGGGCTTCGTGCCGAGCATCCCGTTGATGTAGATCTCGAACTGGTAGGCGGAGAACGGCGGCTCGCTCACGCGTGCACCTTATTCAGACCGGCGGCAGAGATTCAGACCGGCGGCGGAGCCACCTGGCAAAACGTTACGCACCGGTACGGAATAAGGTCTCTGACCATGCGCAAGGTTCTGGTCGCCAACCGTGGCGAGATCGCAATCCGGGTCATTCGAGCGTGCCGTGACGCCGGGATCGGCAGCGTCGCGATCTACGCCGACCCAGACCTCGAAGCGC
Organism: Mycobacteriales bacterium; assembly: GCA_036267875.1. Lineage (GTDB taxonomy): Bacteria > Actinomycetota > Actinomycetes > JAFAQI01 > JAFAQI01 > DASZTV01. Next base: position 12,577 of record DATAVE010000013.1, on the reverse strand, counting down.
AGCACGCGAAGCTCGCCGACGAGGCGTACGCGCTAGGCGGCTCGACTCCCGGCGAGACCTACCTCGACATCGCCAAGATCCTCGACATCGCAGCCCGCTCCGGCGCCGACGCCGTGCACCCGGGTTATGGCTTCCTGGCCGAGAACGCCGACTTCGCCGCCGCCGTGATCGAAGCCGGCCTGACCTGGATCGGACCGCCTCCCGCCGCGATCGACTCACTCGGCGACAAGGTCAAGGCGCGTCACATCGCGGCAAAGGTCGGCGCACCACTCACACCCGGCACACCGAACCCGGTCGCCGGAGTCGACGAGGTCATCGCGTTCGCCGATGAGCACGGCCTGCCGATCGCGATCAAGGCGGCGTACGGCGGCGGCGGGCGCGGCATGAAGGTTGCCCGAGACCGCGAGGAGATCGCGGACCTCTACGAGAGCGCGGTCCGCGAGGCAGTCGCGGCGTTCGGTCGCGGCGAGTGCTTCGTCGAGCGCTACCTCGACAGGCCGCGGCACGTCGAGACCCAGATCCTTGCCGACCAGCACGGCAACGTCGTGGTTGTCGGAACGCGGGACTGCTCGCTGCAGCGCCGCTACCAGAAGGTCGTCGAGGAGGCGCCCGCGCCGTTCCTCACCGATGACCAGCTCGACCGGCTCTACACGGCGAGCAAGGCGATCGCCAAGGAAGCCGGGTACGTCGGCGCCGGGACCTGTGAGTTCCTGATCGCGCCAGACGGTCTGGTCTCGTTCCTCGAGGTCAACACCCGACTGCAGGTCGAGCACCCGGTGACCGAGGAGGTCAGCGGCGTCGACCTGGTCCGTCAGCAGTTCCGGATCGCCGACGGCGAGGCGCTGGACTTCGAGGACCCGAAGCCCCGTGGTCACTCGTTCGAGTTCCGGATCAACGCCGAGGACGCCGGGCGCGGCTTTCTTCCGGCGCCGGGAACGGTCACTGAGTGGCAGGTGCCTTCCGGTCCCGGCGTACGCATGGACGCGGGCTACGTGAAGGGCGACACCGTCCCGGGCGCCTACGACTCGCTGCTCGGGAAGCTGATCGTCACCGGCGCGACGCGCAAGGAAGCGATCGAGCGATCACGGCGCGCGCTCGCCGACCTCGAGGTCGGCGGGATGCCCACGCTGATCCCGTTCCACCGCGCCGTCCTGAACGACCCGGACTTCATCGACGAGCCCTTTCGAGTGCACACCCGCTGGATCGAGACCGAATGGAGCGGATCAGTTCCGGCGTACGACGGCGGCACCGCCGACGGCGGAGAGCCTGCTGAGCGCGAGCGCATCGTCGTCGAGGTCGGCGGCCGCCGGCTCGAGGTATCCGTGCCGGGTGGCCTTGCCGCATCCCGGCCCGCCGCCGGTGGCGCGCGCAAGCCACCGTCCTCACACAAGGCGGCGTCGGGCAAGGCTGCTGCAAGCGGTGACTCGGTCACCGCGCCGATGCAAGGCACCATCGTGAAGGTCGCCGTCGCTGACGGCGACACCGTCGATGCCGGCGACCTGATCGTCGTACTCGAGGCGATGAAGATGGAGCAGCCGATCAACGCCCATCAGGCCGGCACCGTCACCGGACTCACCGCCAACGTCGGCGACGTCGTCACCTCCGGCTCCTCGGTCTGCGAGATCAAGCCCGCCGAGTAACTCGCCCAGAGTCAAAGACCAAACCCGCTACGACCAGGGCGCAACCGTCGTCCCCGGCGCGTTTCGCTCGCCATCGCCGGTATTTGGTCATCTATGACCGGATACGCGATCGCGCGCTAGGCGACTAGTCCTGGACGGCTAGGTGGAGCTGCCTCGCGGCTTCGGTGATGCTGCCGCTGATCGAGGGATAGATCGTGAACGTGTGGGCCAGCTGGTCGACCGTCAGCCCATGCTGTACGGCAAGCGAGACCGGCAGGATCAGCTCGCTTGCCCGTGGCGCGACGACCACGCCACCGAGCACCGTCCCGGTGCCGGGCCGGCAGAACAGCTTCACGAAGCCGTCCTCGATGCCCTGCATCTTGGCCCGCGCGTTGGTCGCGAGCGGAAGCTTGATCTCGCGCACACCACCTCGGTCGGCGGCGGCCTCAGCTGCGACTAGACCGACCGTGGCGATCTCCGGGTCGGTGAACACGTTGGCGGCGACCGTTGCCAGCCGAAGCGGCAGCACGGCGTCACCAAGCGCGTGCCACATCGCCGTACGTCCCTGCATCGCAGCCACCGACGCCAACAGAAGCAGGCCCGTGCAGTCGCCTGCCGCGTAGATCCCCTGCACGTTGGTCCGGGAGACCCGATCGACTCTCACGTAGCCGGCCTCGTCGGTCTCGACCCCGGCACGATAGAGCCGAAGATCGGCCGTGTTGGGAACCGAGCCGACCGTGACGAGGCAGTGAGAGCCGGTAACGATCTCGCCTCCGACAAGGGAGACCTCGATCCCGTCCTCGGTACGCCGCACACCCGCGGCCCGCGCCTGCTTGATGATCCGCATCCCGCGGCGGGTGAAGACGTCCTCGATCAGCAGCGCTGCGTCTGCGTCCTCGCTGGGCATGACCCGGTCTCGGCTCGACACGAGCGTGACCTCGCTGCCCAACGCCAGGTAGGCGCTCGCGAACTCCGCGCCCGTCACGCCCGAGCCGACCACCACGAGGTGCTCGGGCAGCGAGGGCAGGTCATAGACCTGCTGCCAGTCGAGGATCCGCTCGCCGTCCGGCTCGGCGCCTGCGAGCACCCGAGGCGAGGCGCCGGTCGCGATCAGCACGACATCGGCGGCGATCTCCTCCACGCCATCGGTCGTCGTGACCTCGATCAGCCGCGGACCGGCGAACGCCCCGGTTCCCTTGATCACCCGGATTCCCTCACCGCAGACTCTGCGAGTGATGTCGGCTGACTGCGCCGCCGCGAGCGCCTTGACCCGGCTGTAGACCGTGGCGGCGTCCACCTCGATGTGGTCGCTCGCCGTGCCACCAGCGACCGAACGGACGCCGAGCGCGTCGCTGGCTTCCAGCGCGGCGATCGACTCACTCGTCGCGATCAGCGTCTTCGAGGGGACACAGTCCGCGAGCACGCAGGCGCCGCCGACCCCGTCGCGCTCGATCAGCACAACCTCGGCTCCGAGCTGCACCGCAACGAGCGCAGCTTCATAGCCGCCAGGTCCGCCGCCGAGGATCGCAATGCGCGTCACACCGTCATTCTCGCTCGGCCCTCTTACCCTTCTGTTTCGTGGCGGTGTACGCGGCTTACGGGTCGAACCTTGATCCGGCACAGATGCATGAGCGGTGCCCGCATTCGCCATGCCGCGGTTCGGGCTGGCTGGAGGGCTGGCGGCTGACCTTCGGCGGCGAGGACCTCGGCTGGGAAGGCTCGCTCGCGACCGTCGTCGAGGATCCCGGCTCGCGCGTCTTCGTGATGCTCTACGACCTCGAGACCTACGACGAGGCCACCCTCGACGAGATCGAGTTCGCCTCGACCGGCCTGTACCGGAAGATCACCGTCCGAGTGCACACCCTCGACGGCTTCCAGCTGGCCTGGGTATACGTCCTCGCGGGCTACGAGGGCGGGCGGCCCGCTGCCCGCTACCTCGGGGTGATGGCGGACGCCGCTGAGCGCGCCGGCGCCCCTGACGACTACGTCGCCGAGCTGCGCAGTCGACCGTGCCGCGGCACCGGCGACGAGGACCACGAATAGCGCGGATAGCCTCTGCTCCCGTGTCTATCCCGCTCGGTCACACGCCGTTGCAGCGCCATCTCGGCATGCACTACCTCGACGATCTCGACAACCCGCCCGCTGACGGCTCTGCCACCGTGCAGTGCGACGTCCGAGACGAGCTGCGAGGCCCCGCCGGCTCGGTAGAAGGCGGGCTCGTCGCCACGCTGCTCGACACGGCCGGCGCGACCGCTGCCTCGCGCGCCCTCGACGGGCTCGTGGCCACGCAGTCGCTGAACATCTCCTATCTCTCGCCGGTCAAGGTCGGTCCGGCAGTCGCGGTCGGCATGCCGGTCCGCGTGGGAAGGCGCGATGCCGTGGTCGAGGTCCGGCTGACCGACGCCGGCAACGGCGACCGGCTCTGCGCGATCGCCTTGCTCACCGCCGTACGGATCGGTGACCGGCCGACGCTGACCACGGACGGTCTCGCCGCGCCGTAGTACGCCCGCGAGCGCTCAACCGAGCCCACCAGATACCTTTGACCGGATGGCTCGCCGCTTGGCCGCCGCGCTTGCCGCGGTCACCCTGGTCGCCCTGTCAGCCCCCGTGAGCGCTGCAGCGGTGTTGCCTGGCCGTGCCCGCGTAGTCGGTGGCAACCTGCTGTCCAGCGACAGCGTGATCGTCCGCTCGGACGGTACGGCGCCGTCGCTTCCGCCCGAGTCGGAGCTGCCGGCGAGCTCCTGGCTGGTCGCGAACCTCACCACCGGACAGGTGCTGGCCGCCAAGGCGCCCCACGAGCGCTTCCTGCCCGCCAGCACGCTCAAGCTGCTCACCGCCGCGACCCTGATCCCACGCCTGAACCCGAATACGTACGTCCCCGTCAGCTACGCCGATGAGGTCGTCGACGGCACGAAGGCCGGGCTGTCGGTCGGCATGAAGTACCAGGTGTCGACGCTGTTCCAGTGCATGCTCGAGATGAGCGCGAACGACGCCGCGCAAGCCCTTGCCCACGCGTACGGCAGTGTGCCGGACACGCTCGAGGCGATGAACGCCGAGGCAAAGGTGCTGCAAGCCAACGACACCCACGCCGACACCCCGAGCGGCCTCGACGGACCTGGCGAGACGACCTCGGCGTACGACCTCGCGCTGATCGCGCAGAACGACTGGGCGAACCCTGCGTTCCGCCACTACATCACCCAGACGAGCAGTGAGATCCCAGCGGCGCACCATCGGCACTTCCAGATCCAGAGCCACAACGACCTGCTGACGACCCACCCGTACCCCGGCGACATCGGCGGAAAGAACGGCTACACAGTCGCGGCGCAGGCGACATATGTCGGAGCCGCGACGCGACACGGCCAGACGATCCTCGTCACGCTCATGCACGCGTACCCGACGTGGTGGCCGATGGCGACGGCACTGCTCAACTGGGGCTTCAAGGCCACCGGCAAGGTCGAACCGATCGGACAGCTCGTCAAGCCGATCCCACCGCCTCAGCCGGTCGTCCGCGAGGCAAGCGCGCTGAGCAGCACCGTCGCCGTCGCAAGCCCCAGCCACCGAAGCAAGACCGTGCCGGTCATCGAGGCGCTGGTCGTCATGTTGGCGGCCTTCACCGCGGGCATGATCGCGCTGCGCCGGGTCATCCCTCGGCGGGACAAGTCCCGCCTCAGCCTGCCCTCCAGCTAGCCGATCTCGGGCTATCGCCCGAGGCTCCGAGCGAGTATCGTCCCCGCCAATCCGCTCCCGGATCGAGCACTTAGGGGTAGCTGTGGCGCAAGGCACGGTGAAGTGGTTCAACGGCGAGAAGGGCTACGGCTTCATTGCCGTAGACGGCGGTAGTGACGTGTTCGTCCACTACAGCGCCATCGACATGGACGGCTACAAGACCCTCGAAGAGGGCCAGCGCGTCGAGTTCGAGGTGACGCAAGGTCAGAAGGGTCCGCAGGCGGACAAGGTCCACCTCGCCACCTGACGAGCGGCTAGGTCACCAATGAGCGTGGCCAGCGCCGATCCTGCCTGACCACGTTCACCTGCGCGCACAGCAGCAGGATCTGGGCCTGCAGGAAGAACCACGACAGCAGCACGATCACGGTCCCGAACGACCCGTACGTAGCTGACGCGTGCTGCAGCTTGTGAGAGATGAAGGCTGAGGCGGCCGCCTGCAGGATCGCGAGTGTCGAAGCTGCGAGAGCAGCGCCCGGCAGCACCTGACGGATCGTGACGTCTCGGACCGCGAGCCACCGGAAGACCACCACCATCAACGCGGTGTTGAGCAACGCGCTCACGATGACGCCGAGGATGGTCAGACCCCAGCCGACCGAGATCCCCACCGCGTGCCCACTTGTGACGGCACCCGCGACGATCGTCGTCGCGATGAGCCCCAGCCCCCCGACGACGACAAGGCGCAAGGCGCGCAGGTTGGACGACACGAACCCCGGCCGGGCCGCGCGCGGTACGTCGTAGACGATGTTCCACGCTTGCTGGGCCGCCTTCGCCACCGCGAGACCGCTGTAGAGGGCCAGCACGAGGCCGATGATCGCGACGAAGATGCTGCCGTGGTGCGGCAGCGGCGAGCCCTTGATCAGCGGCAGGTTCTTCAGGGCTGAGTTCTCGATGCTCGTCTGCCAGCTCGGATGGCCGGACAACACGAAGCCGAGCACGGAAGCCAGCGAAAGCAGGAGCGGAAAGACCGAGAAGAACGCGTAGTACGTCATGACGACCGCGAGATTGCCCGAGGAGTCGTCGTTGAACTTCAGCAGCACGGCAAGTGGGAACGCCAGCCACTTATGGGACTGCTGATAGACATCGACCCGCGTCTTCAGGGCCGGGATGCTCACCAACCGTCGTCGGTGCGGGCGAAGCGCTCCTCGGGTGGTCCAGGCAGTCCACCGGAGGAGAACGCGAAGTCGCGCTGCGGCCGCCAATGCAGGTCCGGTCCTTGCTCGAACAGCGAGAAGCCCCACACCTCGAAGCGCGCATCGAACCCCGACAGCTCAGATAGCGCGCGGTACAGCGACTCGTCGGGAAGGTCGTGCGCCACCGTGACGTGCGGGTGGTAGGAGTAGTCCAGCGCCCGGGTCAGCGGACCGGATCGCACTTGTGCCTCGATCTGCTCACACTCTGCGATGCCCTGTATGAGCGGCACGAAAACCACCGAGGAGATCGGAAGGAACGTCGCGGACCCGCGCAGCCGGATCTCGAAGGGCCGAAACCGCGCGGCGACCCGGCGCAGGTGCTCCTCGATCTCGGGAAGGGCGCCGTTGCCTACCTCGGTGGGCGGAAGCAGCGTGACGTGCGGCACGATCCGCAGCGCATTGGGGTCGCCGAGGCGCTCCCGCCAGGTCTGCAGCTCCGCTCCGAACGGCTCCGGGATGCCGACGGCGACGCCGATCTTGCGGGTCTCGTTGCTCGTCATCGAGAGGGCAGGAATCCGACCGCGTCATACGCCGCTCGCAACGTCGCAGACGCCATCTCGCCGGCATGATCGGCGCCTCGATCAAGAATCTCGTCCAACAGCTTCGGCTCGCCGAGCAGCTCCTGCACCCGCGCCTGGAACGGTCGCACCCAGCCCAGCACAGCCGCGGCGACCTCGGCTTTCAGATCGCCGTATCCCTTGCCGGCCAACCGCTCGACGATGGAGGGCACAGGCTCGTCGGTAAACGAGGAGAGGACGGTCAGCAGATTGCTGACACCAGGCTTGTCCTGGGGGTCGTAGGCGATCTCACGACCGGCGTCGGTGACCGCACTGCGGATTCGCTTCTCGAGAACAGCCGGTTCGTCGAGAAGCCAGAGGCAGCCGGAGCCTCCGATGCTCTTGGACATCTGCTTGTCGACGACCTGGAGGTCGTAGACCTTCGCCGTCTCCTTCATGATGTATGGCTCGGGGACGATGAAGACCTCGCCGAAGCGCGCGTTGAACCGCTCCGCGAGATTGCGGGTGAGCTCGAGGTGCTGGCGCTGGTCCTCACCGACCGGCACGAGCTGCGGCTGGTAGAGCAGGATGTCTGCCGCCTGCAAGATCGGATAGGTGTAGAGACCGACGTTCTGTCCGACGGAGCCGGACCGCGCCGACTTGTCCTTGAACTGGGTCATCCGGTTGGCCTCGCCGTATCCGGTGAGGCACGAAAGGATCCAGGTGAGCTGGGCGTGCTGGGGCAGCTGGCTCTGCGCGAACAGCGTCGAACGGTCCGGATCGACGCCGGCAGCGAGGAACTGGGCGGCCGTCACCCGCGTGCGCTGGCGGCGCTCTTCGGGCAGGGTGTCGACAATCGTCAGCGAGTGCATGTCTGCGACGAAGTAGAAGACCTCGTGGCTGTCCTGCAGCGCCACCCACTGCTTCAACGCTCCGAGGTAGTTTCCCAAGTGCAGGGAATCGGCCGTCGGCTGGATGCCGGACAGCACTCTGCTCATTCCAGAGCTGCTCATTCCAGAGCTGCCCGTTCCAGAGACGGGTGAGCTCGCTGTCATGAGTCCATTGTCGCCATCACGCGTCGGATTCGGCATCGGATTTGAGGACCGTCACGCGCACCCGGGCGGCGCGACGACCATCGAGCTTGGTGATCTTCAGTCGTACGCCGGCAAGCTCGATTGCATCGCCGACCTTCGGCAACCTGCCGAGCGTCGCGACCATCGCGCCGGCGACGGTCTCATAGGGCCCGTCCGGAAGCGTGACGCCGACAGCGTCTGCGAAGTCGTCGAGGTTCATCAGGCCGTCGACGTCGAGGTCGCCGCCGCGAAGCGGGCGCGCTTCGTCATCGGCGACGTCGTACTCGTCGCGGATGTCGCCAACGAGCTCCTCGATCAGGTCCTCGAGAGTGACGATGCCGGCGGTGCCGCCGTACTCGTCGACAACGACTGCGAGATGGTCACCTGACCGCCGCATCTCCGACATGGCTGCGAGCACGCGCTTGGTCGACGGCACCATCGGCACCTCGCGGACGAGGTCCGCGAGCTTGACCCCGCGACGCTGTCCGGTCGGCGGGCGGAACAGGTCGCGGACGTGAACGAATCCGATGACGTCGTCCTGCGATCCGCGAATCACGGGGAACCGGCTGTGCGGAGAGTCGTGCGCGGTCCGGGTCGCCTTGGTCAGCGACCACGTCGCGTCAAAGAACTCGACCTCCGTACGAGGAACCATGATCTCGCGGAGCTGGCGGTCCCCCGCCTCGAACACATCATCGATGAGCTGCTGTTCCTCGCTCGACAGCGCCTCGTGACCGGTCACCAGGTCGCGCAGCTCGCCTTCACTGATGACCTCGCGGTTCATCGAAGGGTCGCCACCAAGCGTGCGGACCACCAGGTCGGTGGACACCGAGAGCATCCAGATGAACGGCGTCATTAGGGCGGCGAACCGGTCCAGCGTCGGAGCGATCGCGCCTGCCGTCCCAGCCGCGCGTTGCAACGCGATGCGCTTTGGCGCGAGCTCGCCGACCACGAGCGTCACGAAGGCGATGGCGAGAGTGACGACCAGGAACCCGATGACGTTGGCTGGGTCCTTGCCGAGCCCGTGATCACGCAGGTGGTCTGAGAGCTTGTCGGAGAGGGTGATCGCACCGAAGGCGCTCGAGAGCAACGCTGTGGTCGTCACGCCGATCTGAACCGCCGACAAGAACCGGTTGGGGTCCGACACGAGCGCTGCGATCCGCTCGCCGCGGCGCCCGGTCGTGGCCAACGAGGTGACCTGACCCTCGCGCAGGGTCACAAGCGCCATCTCGCTGGCCGCGAACACGGCCTCGATCAGGATGAGGATCAGGACGACGATGATGCTGAGCCACCAGCTCACAGCGCCCCCACCTGGCTCATCACAACGGCGTCAGGCGTGTGGTCAGAGATTGGCGACGTCGGCCTGTTTCGCTCGGACCGCCTCGGCCGCCTCGACGAGCCCGGCCTTCTCCGTGTCGGAGAGGTCCCGCTCGACGACCCGGCGCACGCCGCCGGCACCGAGCTCCGCCTCGACGCCGAGGTAGACACCTGAGATGCCGTACTCGCCGTCGACCCAGGTGCAGACCGGCATGACCGCGCCGCTGTCCTCAGCGACGGCCTTGGCCATTCGCGCCGCAGCCGCGGACGGGGCGTAGAACGCCGAACCGGTCTTGAGCAGTGCGACTACCTCTGCGCCACCGTTGCGGGTCTTGTCGACGAGCTCGTCGATGGTCGCCTGATCGAGCACCTCGGACAGCGGCTTGCCCTCCACCGTGCAGGCGCTCGGGACGGGGACCATCGTGTCGCCGTGGGAGCCGAGGGTGAGGGTCGTCACGGACGCGACGTCGACGCTCGCCGCCTCGGCGACAAAGTTGGTGAAGCGCGCGGTGTCGAGCATGCCGGCCTGGCCGATGACGCGCGACTTCGGGAAGCCGGTGACGTTGGCGGTCAGCGCGGTCATCTCGTCGAGCGGGTTCGACACGACGATGATGACGGCTTCGGGCGAGTGCTTCGCGACCTGCTCGGCGACCGAGCGAACGATCTTGGCGTTGGTCTCGATGAGGTCCATGCGGCTCATCCCCGGCTTGCGCGGGAGGCCAGCGGTGATGACCACGATGTCCGAGCCGGCGGTCTGCTCGTATCCCGAGCCGTCGGTGCCCGTCGTGACGCCGACGACCTTGGTCTCGAAGCCCTCGATCGGCCGCGACTGGTTCAGGTCGAGGGCGAGGCCCTCGGGGCGCCCTTCGAGGATGTCGGTCAGGAACACCGTCTCGAAGACGTTGTACTCGGCGAGCCGCTGTGCGGTCGTCGACCCGTAGAAACCGGCGCCGACAACGGTGACCTTCTTGCCCATAGCTAGGACTTCATCCCTTCGAGCTTCTCGATGATTGCGTCGGCGTACTGCGACGTGCCGACGGCAGTCGGGTCGTCGCGGTGCGGCTTGAGGTCGTAGGTCACGCTCTTGCCCTCGGCGATGACCTCGGAAACGGCGCGCTCGAGGTTGTCGGCGGCGACGTTCTCGCCGATGTGACGGAGCATCATCTCGCCGGACAGGATCATCGCGGTCGGGTTGACCTTGTTCTGACCCTTGTACTTCGGCGCCGAGCCGTGGGTCGCCTCGAACACCGCGGCCTTGGCACCGATGTTGGCGCCGGGCGCGACGCCGAGACCGCCGACCATGCCAGCGGTGAGGTCGGACAGGATGTCGCCGTAGAGGTTCGGCAGAACCAGGACGTCCCACTCCTCCGGGCGCTGGATCAGACCCATGCAGGTCGCGTCGACGAGGTTCTCCCACGGCTCGATGTCCGGGAAGTCCTTCGCAACCTCACGGAACACCGCCAGGAACAGTCCGTCGGTGTGCTTCATGATGTTGGACTTCGTCACGCAGTGGACGCGCTTGCGGCCGTTGTCGCGGGCGTACTCGAACGCGTAGCGGATGATCCGCTCCGAGCCGAACTCGCTCATCGGCTTGATCGAGATACCTGAACCCTCGCGGATCTTCTTGTCCTGCAGCGAGTTGAGGTAGGCGATGACGGCGTCGGCGTCCTTGCTGTGCGCTTCGTACTCGATGCCGGCGTAGAGGTCCTCGGTGTTCTCACGCACGATCACCACGTCGACCTGCTCGAAGCGGGTGCGCATTCCCTCGTAGGTCTTGCAGGGGCGCACGCAGGCGTAGAGGTCGAGCTCGTAGCGCAGCGCGACGTTGACCGAGCGGAAGCCGGTCCCGATCGGAGTCGTGATCGGGCCCTTGATGGCGAGCCCGGTACGTCGTACAGAGGCAAGCGTCTCGTCCGGAAGCGGCGTACCGGCCGTTTCCATGATGTCGACGCCAGCTTCCTGCTGGTCCCAGGTGAACCCGGATCCGGTCGTCGCGGCGGCGGCCTCGAGCACCCTACGGGTGGCCTCGGTGAGCTCAGGACCGGTCCCGTCGCCGGGAATCAACGTCACCTCGTGGGTGGTCATGCAAGCTCCTGCGTTCATGGGCGCGGGTTGTCCGGCCCACATCGCAGATTAGTGCAGTCAGTTTTGGCCAGTGGGAAAGGGGGTGATGGCAGCAAAGACCCCGAGCGCGATGGCAAGCCCAGCGAGCATCACGACATCGAGCCGTCTAATCCGCACGACCAACGATCCGGCATCTCGCTCGCGCAGGAACAACCGCAGCACGGCCGCTGTCGCCAGCGCACCACACACGATCCACATGCCGATCTGCGGCTGGTGCAGCCCAGCGACGACCAGCCCGGCTGCCGCGAGCGCGAGCACGAGCAGCAGTGGGTCGAGCCGCCGGCGTGGCCGGGGAGGCTGATCAGCCAAGGATGTAGCTGAACTTCCCGTGCTTCGTCCGACTGTTGCCCGCATGGTCGCGCGCGACGGCCGTCCAGCTCACGGTCCGGATCCCGTCGTGGTCCCGGTTGCGACGGGTGATCCGGCAGGACTTCAGGCCGGAGAGGCCGTCGATCGCGTGACAGGACAACTTCGTGCCCTTGCGCTTGACGGCCAGCGTCGGCTTGACCTTGTCGATGTTGATGCCCGACTTCGTGACCGTCGTGGTGCCGCCATCAGTCGCCGTCACCGTCTCGGTGACGGACTGGTGGCCGCCGTTCCTGGACAGCGTCTGCGTCGCCGGGCAGTTCACGATCGGTGCGGTGGTCGGCGTACAGGTGAAGGACACCCGCACCGGCGCGTTGTACCAGCCGGCCAACGTCTTGGTCGCGTTGCTGGTGACATGCGCAACCACGGTCGGCGGGATCGACGAACGGTTTCCGCTCGACGCCAGGAAGCTCCCGTCGCCGCTGAAGGACGCCGACACAGCGCTGTTGCCGACCGGCGTGCCGGTGAACGTCGCAACGCCCGAGCTCAATGTCCCGGTTCCTGCCGTGATGCCGCCGACCGTGAAAGTGACCGTGCCGGTCGGCACTCCGGCGCCGGGCGCCACCGGCGCGACCGTCGCGGTCAACGTGCCGCCGTTGATGCCAACCGTGGTCGTCGTGCTGGCCTTGCTGACTGTCTCGGTTGCCTGGGCGTTGACGGAGGCGTGC
>DATAVE010000012.1:0-44571 GCA_036267875.1 Mycobacteriales bacterium | reverse complement strand
CTTCGGCACCGTGAAGTCGCCGCAGGGCATCGATGGGCTGTTCCCGAGCGGCGGTGGCGGCCTGTTCTACGGCGGCAACGCGACGCTGCTCTGGCACCAGTTCCTCGGAGTGGCGTTCACTATCATCTGGTGCGGAGTCGTCACGACCATCATCGCGCTGGCGATCAAGTACACGATCGGCTGGCGCGTCACGTCCGCTGCAGAGGTTGAAGGCATCGATGTGAACGAGCACGGCGAGTCGGCGTACGACTGGGGCACTTCCGTCCCGTCGGGTTCTGCTACACACCTGGAAGGTTCGTCGTTCGGCCACCGTACGGAGGTGCAGGCGTGAAGCTCGTCACCGCGATCATCAAGCCTTTCAAGCTCGAGGACGTGAAGAGCGCACTCGAGGCGTTCGGCATCGCTGGCCTGACGGTCAGCGAGGTGCAGGGCTTCGGCCGCCAGAAGGGCCATACCGAGGTCTACCGAGGTGCGGAGTACAAGGTCGACTTCGTGCCCAAGGTTCGGGTCGAGATTGTCGTCGATGACGGCGATGCCGAGGGAGTCGTGGGGGTGGTCGTGAAGGCCGCCGCTACCGGCGAGATCGGCGACGGCAAGGTGTGGGTCACGCCGGTCGAGCAGATCGTGCGAGTGCGCACCGGCGAAAAGGGAGCCGACGCCATCTAGCACTACCCGCTCGATCCAGTTGGCAAATGTGCACGGCGGTGAGCCGGAGCTCGTCTCCTAGGCTCACCGCCGTGCACATTGATGGGGGAGACACTGCCTGGGTGCTCGGCAGCACTGGGCTCGTTCTGTTCATGACCCCTGGTCTGGCACTGTTCTACGGCGGCATGATCCGCTCCAAGAACGTGCTGGCCATGCTGGTCGCAAACTTCGCAACGATCGCGGTCGTCAGCATCGTCTGGGCGGTCGCGGCATACTCCCTCGCCTTCGGTCCCAACACCGGCGGCGGCTTCCTCGGAACGCTTCACCTGGCAGGACTCGGTCATTCCAACCAGCAAGTACCCGGCCTGCATCTCACGGTTCCACCGCTCGCATTCGCGGCGTTCCAGATGATGTTTGCGGTGATCACCGCGGCTCTGCTCACCGGGACCGTGGCGGAGCGGGCGAAGTTCGGCGGTTTCCTGGTCTTTGCGGCGATCTGGGTGGTGGTGGTCTATGCGCCGATTGCGCACTGGGTGTTCTCACCGAACGGCTGGCTTGCGCAGCGCGGAGTCCTCGACTTCGCCGGCGGCAACGTCGTGGAGATCGACTCGGGTGCATCCGCGCTTGCACTCGCGATCGTCATCGGCCGCCGGCACGGCTGGCCCCGAGAGTTCATCGCGCCCCACTCGCTTCCGTTCACGATGCTCGGCGCCGGAATCCTGTGGTTCGGGTGGTTCGGCTTCAACGCCGGATCAGCTCTCGCGTCAGGCACTCTCGCTGCGCAGGCTCTGGTGAACACCCAGCTCGCAGCATGCGCTGGCCTGCTTGCCTGGTGCGGTCTGGAGAAGGCACGGACCAAGCACGCCACGACGCTCGGCGCCGCGTCAGGCGCGGTGGCGGGGCTCGTCGCCGTCACCCCTGCCGCCGGATATGTGAACAGCATGGCCGCCATAGCGATCGGCGCCATCGGAGGCGTGGTGGCGTTGTTCGCCGTCAACCTCAAGCACAGGGGCGGCTATGACGACGCGCTCGATGTGGTCGGCGTGCACGGCGCGGCGGGCGTTGTTGGCGTCCTTCTCGTCGGGGTCTTCGCGAGCAAGGTCGTCAACCCGGCGATCGGCCATGACGGCCTGATCGACGGCGGTGGTGCGCATCTGCTCGGCGTCCAGGCGCTCGCGGTCGTAGTGACGATCGCCTGGGCGTTTTCCATGACGTGGATCGTCGCGACCGCGGTGCAGCGAACCATCGGGCTGCGAGTCAGCGAGTCCGACGAGCTGGAGGGCCTCGACACGACGATCCATGCCGAGTCGGCGTACGAGTTCGGTAACGCTCGCGCAGTACGCATCGGCTGATGTCCGACGACACGTCCGGCGAGCTTCGCGAGGCTCGCTCCGCTGTCCTTGCTACTGCCGGGCTGTCGGGCGCGGAGCTTCGGGAAGCACTGACCGTCGTCGCCGACGACTGGCTGGCCGAGCGGCTCGGCTCTGCGGAGGGGGTCGCCCTGGTCGCCGTTGGTGGCCTTGGCCGGCGTGAGCTCGCCCCGGCCAGCGATCTCGACCTCGTGCTGCTCCATGCCGACGGCGCCGACGTCGCGGAGCTCGCCAACTCGCTGTGGTATCCGATCTGGGATTCCGGCGTTGGCCTGGATCACTCGGTCCGTACCGTCGGTGAGGCCGTCTCGGTGGCACGCGAGGACCTCAAGGCTGCACTCGGCCTGCTCGATGCGCGGCACGTCGCCGGTGACGCCGCGCTCACGGGTGCACTGCGCGAGCAGGTGTACACCGCGTGGCGCAAGGATTCGCGTCGTCGGCTGCCTGAGCTAGTCGAGTCCGTCACCGAACGAGCTTCGCGGATGGGCGAGCTTGCCTTCCTGCTCGAGCCTGACCTCAAGGAGGCGCGAGGCGGTATTCGCGATGTGCACGCGATCACGGCAATCGCCGCCGCATGGGTCGCAGACGCACCGAGCCCTGCCGTCCGCGAGGCGTACGCGTGGCTGCAAGACGTCCGAGGCGAGCTGCATCGACGATCTTCGCGGGGCAGTGATCGGTTGGTCGCGCAGGAGCGGATTCCAGTGGCCAAGGCGCTGGGGATCGATGACCCGGATCAGCTGATGCGCAGCGTGTTCGAAGCGGGGCGGACCATCGCCTTCGCGCTTGACGAGGCCTGTCGCCGCGCGACCGCTGCCAGTCGTCCCGCGCGACGTTGGGGCCGCAAGGGTTCCGCCCCCGTCCGTCGCCCGCTTGCCGAAGGGGTGGTCGAGCAGGACGGCGAGGTCCATCTCGCACGCGAGGCGGACCTGTCGTCGGATCCGGTGCTGGCGCTACGGGTGGCGGCTGCGGCCGCGCAGGCGAATCTGCCCATCGCTGCGAACCTTGCGCTTCGGCTCGCGACGGAGTCCGCCCCGCTACCGGAGCCATGGCCGGCCGAGGCACGAGATGCCTTCGTCGCGATTCTCGGCGCCGGGCGACCGGCCGTCGCGATCCTCGAGGCGCTCGACCAGGCAGGGATGCTCGTTCGGCTGATCCCGGAATGGGATGCGGTGCGTTGCAAGCCCCAGCACAACGCAGTCCATCGCTTCACGGTCGACCGTCATCTGATCGAGGCCGCCGTCGAAGCTTCGGCGCTGACTCGCCGGGTGGCGCGCCCCGACCTGCTGCTGCTCGGGGCGCTGTTTCACGACATCGGCAAGGGTTTCCCCGGCGACCACACCGACGCCGGCGTCGAGCGGGTGCCGCTGATCGCTCGCCGGATGGGCTTGCCGGAAGACGAGGTCGCGATCGTCACGGCCCTGGTGCACCACCACCTGCTGCTGCCTGACACGGCAACCCGCCGTGACCTCGCAGATCCAGCGACGATCGAGATCGTTACGCGCGCGGTGGGCGATGTCACGACGCTGGAGCTGCTCCACACGCTGACCATCGCCGACGCTGCGGCAACCGGGCCCGCCGCGTGGAGTGACTGGAAGGGTGGTCTCGTCGCGGAGCTGGTTCGCCGGGCGTCCGCGGCAGTCGCGGGCGAGCACGTTGCCGAGTTCGAGACGATCACAGCGGAGCAGCGTGCGCTCGCCGAGGCCGGCGAGCTCGCAGTTGCGCTTAGCGGCTCCCAGCTCACGATCGTCGCGCCTGACCGGCCTGGGCTGATGTCCCGGTGGGCAGGCGTGGTGGCGCTGCATCGACTCACCGTCCGGTCCGCGACGGCGACCTTCTCCTCGACGGCCGCGGGCCGCATGGCGATCACCACGCTCGAGGTCGCGCCGAAGTTCGGTGCGATCCCGGATGTCGACGCGCTTGCGGCTGACGTCAGGCGCGCGTTCGACGACACGCTGCCGCTCGAGGCCCGACTGCAGGAGCGGGAGCAGACGTACGCCGCAGGCTCACCGGCTCCGGCACCGCCGCTGATCCTCTGGTTCGACGACGAGTCGCACCACTCGACCATCGTCGAGGTGCGCACCCACGACTCCGAGGGTTTGCTGCATCGGCTGACCAATGCCCTGGGCGCAGAAGGACTCGACGTCCGGTCGGCGCGGATCCAGACCCTCGGTGCCGAGGTGGTCGACTCGTTCTACGTGGTCGACGCGGCCGGGCGAAGTATTGACGACAAGGAGCGCCGGGCCGCGATTGACGCGGCACTGATCGCGGTCTGCTAGCCGCCGAGCCTGATCTCGGCGGACGGCGACAGCAGCACGTCGCTTGCGCACAGCGCGACGGCGGCGGCGATGTCGTGGACGCCGGTCGTGGCGGTGGGGGAGACCGTCCGGCGTCGGACGCCCGAGGCGTCGTGCGAGGTTGTAGATCGCTCGCCTACTTCCACGACCACGCCGCGGCGGCGCGCGGCCATGTCGGGTAGCAACGCCGCGATTACGGCGTCCTGCGCCGCGTCGGCACCGAGACAGACAACGATGTCGATGGGGCCGAGCCGCTGCTCTGCGTGGGGACCGATCCTCGCCCAGGTCGCCGGGTCGGCCGGATCTGCCGTCACGCCGAAGATTGGGACGCCGTGCGTGTCGGCGGCCTCGATCGCACCCTCGACGGTTGCACGACTCGGTGCGGCGAGGGCAATCGCGACGCCGCTGGCGGACAGGGCCGTGACGATGCCTGGCGTCATGGCGTCATCTCCGCAGATCACGGCCACCTTGCCGACGAGGTCGGGGTAGCGCGCTAACCACGGCGGTGGCTCGACTCCGCTCGTCATGGAGGCATTGTGCGTCGTACGGTTCGCACGTGACCGACGCACCCACCAACTTGCTCGAGGCTTTTGTCCGCACAGCTATCCGCCAGCCTGACTCGGTAGCGGTCCGGGAGCTTCACGGCGAGCAAATGACGTGGTCGGAGTACGCCGACCGGGTTGCTCACTTCGCGGGCGGTCTGAAGGCGCTGGGCGTCGACGCGGGGGACCGCGTCGTGCTGATGCTGCATAACCGGCTCGAGTTCCACGTCGCGGACGTTGCGGTAGTGGCGGCAGGTGCGACGCCGGTGTCGATGTACAACTCGTCCTCGCCCGAGCAGATCGCCTATCTGGTGAACCACTGCAAAGCGCAGGTGGCGCTGGTGGAAGGCGGCGAGTTCGCCGAACGCGTGCTCGCGGCTGCCGGGGACTGCCCGCAGCTGAAGACCGTCGTCGTCCTTGGCGACGGCCCCGCCGGCACGATCGAGTGGGCACAGCTGACGGCCGGTACGCCGGTCGATCTGGCCGCGGCAGCGGGTGCGATCGATCCGAGTTCGTTGTTGACCGTCATCTACACCTCGGGCACGACTGGTCCACCCAAGGGCGTGATGCTCAGCCATACCAACGTCCTTGCCGCTGGCAGCGTGATTCGTCACTACCTCGAACGCGACAGCGACGAAGGGCGCCGGCTGATCTCGTATCTACCGATGGCCCACGTCGCCGAGCGGATGATGTCGCACTACAACCACATTCTTCGCGGCAGTGAGGTCGTGCCGATGGCCGATCTCAACCAGCTGCCGACGTATCTCGCCGAGGTGCATCCCGACGCGTTGTTCGGCCCGCCTCGGGTCTGGGAGAAGCTCGTCGCCGGCATCAAGTCGCAGGTGGCGGCGCGAGACGCTGACACGCAGGCGAACTTCGCCGAAGCGTTGAAGATCGGCCGCGAGGTCCAGCAGCTACGGGCAAAGGGCGAGGAGCTGACCGCGGAGCTCGCCGCGACCTGGGAGTTCGTCGACGCGATGGCGTTCGCTCCGATCCGTGCGGCCGTCGGCCTCGACAAGGTCGAGTTCGTGTTCTCTGGGGCGGCGCCGGTGCCACCGGAGGTGATCGACTTCCTGCGCGACCTCGGGTTGCCGATGAGCGAGGTCTACGGCATGAGCGAGAACTGTGGAGGGATGACCTGGGACCCGTTCCTCGTCAAGCCGGGCAAGGTCGGCCGCGCGTACCCGGGCATCGAGGTGATCACCGCCGAGGACGGCGAGGTGCTCTGCCGCGGTCCGATCGTGTTCAGCGGCTACCTCGACGATCCTGAGCGGACTGCCGAGGCGCTCGACGCAGATGGCTGGCTGCACACCGGCGACATCGGCGAGTTCGACGAGGATGGCTACCTCAAGATCGTCGACCGCAAGAAGGAGCTGATCATCACCGCCGGCGGCAAGAACATCTCGCCGGCGAACGTCGAGGCAGTGCTCAAGACCGTCCCGCTGGTGGCACAGGCGATGGCGATTGGCGATGCCCGGCCGTACCTCGTGGCTTTGCTCACCCTGGATCCCGACTCCGTGGCTGCCAGGTTCCCGGGCCGATCGCTGGCCGATGTCGCTGTGGACCCCGATGTGCTGCGCGAGCTCGCCGACGGGATCGCAGTGGCTAACGAGCGGCTCTCGCGCGTCGAGCAGCCACGACGCGTCGCCGTCCTCGGCGAGGAGTGGTTGCCCGACTCCGACGTGCTCACCCCGACGATGAAGCTCAAGCGCCGTGGGCTCAGAAAGCGCTACGGCGACCTTGTCGACGCCGTGTACGGCGGCAGCGCTGGCCTCGAGATCGGCATTGCGTCAGAGGTATCGGTCACGCCGTAATCTGGCGGAGCGATGTTCGACACCCTCTCCGACCGGCTCGAGTCGGTCTTCACCTCGCTTCGTGGCAAGGGGCGGCTCTCCGAAGCCGACATTGACGCCACCGCGCGCGAAATCCGGATCGCACTGCTCGAGGCAGACGTAGCACTGGCCGTGGTCAAGGAGTTCATCGCCGCGATCAAGGAGCGCTCGCGAGGCGTTGCGGTAAGCCAGGCGCTCAACCCCGCGCAGCAGGTCATCAAGATCGTCAACGAGGAGCTCGTCGCCATCCTCGGTGGCGAGACCCGCGCGCTGACTCTTGCCAAGACGCCGCCGACAGTGGTGATGCTCGCGGGCTTGCAGGGCGCGGGAAAGACGACGCTAGCTGGAAAGTTCGGCCGGTGGCTCAAGCAGCAGCGCCACGCGCCGCTGCTGGTCGCGGCCGACCTGCAACGTCCGAACGCCGTCGACCAGCTGAAGGTCGTCGGCGGCCAGGCCGGCGTCGACGTCTTCGCTCCCGAGCCCGGCAATGGCATCGGCGACCCAGTCGCCGTCGCGAGGGCGGCGATCGAGCACGCCCGGCGCATGGGCCATGACGTCGTTGTCGTCGACACCGCCGGTCGCCTTGGTATCGACGTCGAGATGATGGCGCAGGCCGCGGCGATCCGAGACGCCGTGCAGCCCGACGAGACGCTGTTCGTCGTCGACGCGATGATCGGCCAGGACGCCGTCACAACGGCGGAGGCCTTCCGTGACGGCGTCGGCTTCACCGGCGTCGTGCTGACGAAGCTCGACGGCGACGCCCGTGGCGGTGCGGCGCTCTCGGTGGCCAACGTGACCGGTCGGCCGATCATGTTCGCCTCGACCGGGGAGAAGCTCGAGGACTTCGACGTCTTCCATCCCGAGCGGATGGCGTCGCGGATTCTCGGCATGGGCGACGTGCTCACTCTGATCGAGCACGCCGAGCGCACGTTCGAGGCCGACGAGACCGAGCGCATGGCTTCCAAGATGCTCGGCGGGGGCGACCTCACCCTCGAGGACTTCCTCGACCAGATGCTCATGGTCCGGCGCATGGGCCCGATCGGCAACCTGCTCGGAATGCTGCCTGGGATGGGGCAGATGAAGGACGCGATCGCTCAGATCGATGACAAGGATCTTGACCGGATCACCGCGATCATTCGCTCGATGACTCCGGCGGAGCGGCAGGACCCGAAGATCCTCAACGGCTCACGGCGGCTGCGGATCGCACGCGGATCGGGAACGACGGTCACCGAGGTCAACCGGCTGGTCGAGCGGTTCTACGAGGCCCGCAAGATGATGAAGCAGATGGTCGGTGGGATGCCAGGAATGCGGCGCCCCTCGAACCGCAAGAGCGCCAAGGGCAAGAAGGGCAACTCCAAGCGTGGCCGCGCGCCGATGCGAGGCGGCATGCCCCCGAACCTTGCCCTCCCGCCCGGCATGAAGCTGCCACCGGGCCTCTCGCCTGACCTGTCGAACCTCAAGCTGCCCGACTCCGAGTGAACCCGGCGACAGTTCGGGCCGATACCTAGTCCGTGGACCAGTGCACCAGCTGCGGCGCGGCCTTGACGCCGGCTGCCACTTGGTGCGGCCAGTGCTACCTGCCGCGCGGTGCCGTGGCGATTCCCGCTCAGGGCGCGGCTCCGGTAGTGCCGCAGCAGGGCGAGCTGTCGATCATGTCCGGCAATCGGCAACAGGTCGCCGCGCGTCCGGTGGTTCCGATGGTCAAGTCCCGCTGGCGCAAGACACCGACTACCTTTGGCCCGCTCGGGCGAGTCGTCTGGACGGTCGCCCTGGTGCTCCCGCTCGCGCCGATGATCGTCGGGACCGTTGTTGGCATCATCCCGTGCGTCATCGGCCTCGGCATCTGGCTGTTCATCATCATGCCGTGGGCCCTGCGAGACATCTGGCGAGCAGGTCAGCTCCCAGCCGGGTAGACTTCTCCGGCGCGGCGCGTGTGGACGTGATCGCCCCTAATGGACGCACTTTTGGAGAACAGCGCCTCGTGGCAACCAAGATCAGGCTTATGCGGCTCGGCAAGATCCGCGCGCCGTACTACCGCATCGTCGTCGCCGACGCCCGCACCAAGCGGGAAGGTCGCGTCATCGAGACGATCGGCAAATACCACCCCAAGTCCGACCCGTCGTTCATCGAGGTCGACTCCGAGCGCGCGAGGTACTGGTTGTCGGTGGGCGCGCAGCCGACCGAGCCGGTCGCGGCCATCCTGAAGCTCACGGGCGACTGGCAGGCCCACAAGGGTCTTCCGGCTCCGACCGAAGGCGTCCGTACGGCCGCGCCGAAGGCCGACCGCAAGGCGGTCTTCGAGGCTGCTGCCAAGGAAACCCACGACGACGCGCCTGCCAAGAAGGCGCCTGCCAAGAAGGCGCCTGCCAAGAAGGCCGAAGCTGAGGCTGAGGCACCTGCTGAGGCTGCGGCTTCTGCTGACGCTGCGGCGCCCGCAGAACAGACAGCACCCGAGGTTGCGGCGGCCGAAGCCCCCGCAGAAGAGGCACCGGCCGCTGAGGCGCCTGCCGAGGAAGCTGCGGCGGCCGAGGCTCCGGCAGTAGACGAAGCTCCGGCTGCGGAGTAATGCTCACCGAGGCGCTCGACCACCTGGTTCGAGGGATCGTCGACCACCCGGACGACGTCCAGGTCGACCTTCGCGAGCGTAGGGGCGGCCAGGTGCTGGAGGTCCGGGTCCACCCAGATGACCTCGGCAAGGTGATCGGTCGCGCGGGCCGTACCGCGAAGGCGCTGCGCTCTGTGATGACCGCGCTGGGCGGCAAGGGTGTTCGCGTCGACCTGGTCGACTGACAGCAGAGTCGACTAGCACCGCGTTAGCTCGATGCAGCTCGTAGTCGGTCGGATCACGAAGGCTCACGGCATTGCCGGTGAGGTGTCGGTCGACGTTCGGACCGACGATCCCGATCACCGATTCGCAGAAGGCACGACGCTCGACACCGACCCGCCCGAGCGGGGACCACTGGTCGTGCAGACCGCTCGCTGGCACTCCGGCCGTCTGCTCGTCCGCTTCGTTGGCATTCCGGATCGCAACGGCGCCGAGGCGCTGCGCGGCGTACAGCTCGTTGCGGACTCGGCGAGCAGTCGCAGCTCGGATGAGGACGGCTACTGGGACCACGACCTGATCGGGCTGCAGATGCGAGACCGTGAGGGCGTCCTGGTGGGCGATGTCGTGGATGTGCTCCACCAGCCCGGGTCGCCGGTGTTGGTCGTCCGGGCCGCGGACGACGGGCGTGAGGTGTTGGTGCCCTTCGTGACCGCCATCGTGCCCACCGTTGACCTGGCGCGCGGGTTGGTCGTCGTCGATCCACCCGTTGGCCTGCTCGATCTCCGGGAGCTGTGACGGTGCGAATCGACCTGGTCACGATCTTCCCGGACTACTTCGCTCCGTTGTCGGTCTCCTTGCTCGGCAAGGCGCACGAGCGGGGCGACGTCGATCTGCGGGTCCACGACCTGCGCGAGCACACAGACGACGTGCACCGCACGGTCGACGACTCGCCTTACGGTGGCAGTCCCGGAATGTTGATGCGTGCGGAGCCGTGGGGCCGGGCACTCGACGCGTTGCTTGCGGAGCCTCCAGCCGACTCAGCCCGGCCGTTGCTCGTGCTGCCGACACCGGCCGGTGCCGTCTTCGCCCAGTCCGTCGCACAGGAGTGGTCGCAGCGTCCCTGGGTGATCATCGGGTGCGGCCGATACGAGGGAATCGACGCACGGGTCGCAATCGATGCCGCGACCCGCATGGACGTTGCCGAGGTCTCGATAGGTGACTACGTCCTCGCGGGTGGCGAGGCGGCTGCGCTGGTGATCGTCGAGGCGGTCGTCCGGCTGTTGCCCGGTTTCATGGGTAACCCCGAGTCGCCGATCGACGACTCGTTCTCCGGTGGCCGAGCCCTCGAGGCGCCGTCCTATACGAGGCCGGCGACGTGGCGTGGCCTCGACGTGCCCGAGATCCTCCGATCTGGTGACCACGGCGCGATTGCCCGATGGCGTGAGGAGCAGTCCCGCAAACTGACCGAGGAGCGCCGCCCAGACCTCCGGACCTGAGCCGGCGATTAACGGTCGAGACGCCCGCTGTGGCAAAGTAGATGGACCGCCTGACCGACCGCGCCGTTTTGCGCGTGTCCCCCGAACGAGGAATCGACCACCATGCAGACGCTCGACGCGATCGACGCCGCCTCGCTGCGCAGCGACATCCCCGCCTTCCGCCCCGGCGACACCGTCAAGGTTCACGTCCGGGTCGTCGAGGGCAACCGGACGCGCGTCCAGGTGTTCCAGGGCGTCGTCATCCGCCGTCATGGCGGCGGTGTTCGGGAGACGTTCACGGTCCGCAAGGTGAGCTTCGGTGTCGGCGTCGAGCGGACGTTCCCGGTTCACTCGCCGATCGTCGATCACCTCGAGGTCGTCACCCGAGGCGACGTTCGCCGAGCGAAGCTCTACTACCTGCGTGACCTGCGCGGCAAGAAGGCCAAGATCAAGGAGCGTCGCGACGCCCATCCGGCGAGCTGACCTCCCGGCCACCTCGTGACCGATCCCGAACCCGAGCCAGAATCCAAAGAGCGCCCCGAGTCCGACTCCGAAGAGCCGTCGGAGGCGCCCGGGAAGCCCCGGTCAGAGCATGGGTCGTTCTGGCGTGAGCTGCCGTTTCTCGTCCTGATAGCGCTCGTACTCGCGCTGTTGATCAAGACGTTCCTGGTCCAGGCTTTCTACATCCCGTCTGCCTCGATGGAGAACACCCTGCAAGGTGGCGGCGACTTCGCCAACTCCGCCGCGACCGGCAAGCATCCCTACGACCGGGTGTTGGTCAACAAGCTCGTTTATGACTTCCGGTCTCCGCATCGCGGCGAGATCGTCGTCTTCAAGAAGCCGCCCGGCTGGCCGAACGAGTCGAACTTCACGACGCCCAGCAACCCGGTGCTGCGCTTCTTCCACGACATCGGTTCGGCGATCGGCATCGCTCCTTCGGGTGGCAGTGACTTCATCAAGCGCGTCATCGGTGTTGGCGGCGACACGATCTCGTGCCAGGACGACGTCCTGTCGGTCAACGGTCATGTCCTGCACGAGAGCTACCTCTACCCGGGATCGCATCCCTGCTCGGCTGGCAACTTCGAAGGCATGACGAAGGTGGTGCCGAAGGGTGACCTGTTCGTCATGGGCGACCACCGTGACGACTCCGACGACTCGCGCGTCAACGGCTTCGTCCCGAACTCCGACGTCATCGGTCGTGCCTTCGTGGTGATCTGGCCGATCTCGGACTGGAAGACGCTGCCCATCCCGTCGACGTTCAAGCAGGCGGGTCTGGCTGCGGCGAGCTCCTCGGTGACGCCGGTGGTCGGCGGAGCGCTGATGGTCGCGCCGATCGGTCTGTGGCGTCGCCGTCGTCGGCGTACCCTCGCCCTTGATGGGAAAGGCAGGGCAGACCGTACGGCGTGACGCCGGGATCTACGGCTACGAACGCGCCCTCGCTCGTCGCGGACTGACCCCGGTCGCCGGCACCGACGAAGCCGGCCGCGGCGCATGCGCCGGTCCACTCGTGGTTGCTGCCGCCGTCCTCAAGCCCGGCAAGGCGGGCGAGATCCCTGGCCTTGCCGACTCCAAGCTGCTGACGCCGCTGGCGCGTGAGCGGGTATACGCCCAGGTCGTGCGCCGCGCCGCGGCTTACTCGGTGGTGGTCATCCCTGCCGCGGAAGTCGATCGGGTGGGCTTGCACGTCAGCAACGTCATGGGGATGCGCAGAGCCCTGGCGTCACTTTCGGTGCGGCCCGGCTACGTGCTGACAGACGGATTTCCGGTGCCCGGTCTCGACGTACCCGGCTTGGCGGTCTGGAAAGGTGATCGGGTTGCCGCCTGCATTGCCGCGGCATCGGTGCTCGCCAAGGTGACGAGGGACCGGATGATGGTTGGCCTGGACGAGCAATGGCCCGAGTACGAGTTCGCGAGCCACAAGGGCTACGTCACGCCGGAGCATCAGAATGCGCTGTCGTTGCACGGACCCTGCCCGGAGCATCGCCGGTCCTACGTCAATGTCCGCAGCGCCGCGGCAAACGTCGAGGCACAGGCGGCCGACGATCAGGACGATTGGGCCCCGTCAGTAACAATGGCAATGTGAGCGCGGAGGATCTCGAGAAGTACGAGACCGAGATGGAGCTACAGCTCTATCGGGAGTACCGCGATGTAGTCCGGCTGTTCCGGTTCGTCGTCGAGACCGAGCGCCGTTTCTACCTCACCAACGAAGTTCAGGTCATCCAGCACACCGATGCCGGTGAGACCTACTTCGAGGCCGTGATGCAGGACGCCTGGGTGTGGGACATGTACCGGCCTGCCCGTTTCGTCCGCAACGTTCGGGTGCTCACGTTCAAAGACGTCAACATCGAAGAGCTGCCACCGGCAGACCTCGAGATCCCCGAGGATCACTAGCCAGTTCCCCACAGCGTCCACCGCGGGCGCTGATCTCCACAGGCCGACGGCTGCCCGCCGGGCGCTGTCGGTGCTCCTGCCGAGCCTGGCCCGATGCATATGAAGGATCAACTCGGCATCGATGGCGAGAACTACGCCGTCCGCTATCTCGTTGGTGCTGGCTTCCGGATCGTCGACCGGAACTGGCGATGTCCAGAGGGCGAGATCGACATTCTCGCGGTCGACGGCAACACATTCGTGATCGTCGAGGTCAAGACCCGAACGACGACGGCGTACGGCGAGCCGCACGAGGCTGTCACCTGGCGCAAGGTGAGAAAGCTTCGCGGCCTCGCCGCCCGATGGCTGCGCGAGAACCCGTGGC
This sequence comes from Mycobacteriales bacterium, assembly GCA_036267875.1. Lineage (GTDB taxonomy): Bacteria > Actinomycetota > Actinomycetes > JAFAQI01 > JAFAQI01 > DASZTV01. The sequence goes on along the minus strand of DATAVE010000012.1, from coordinate 31,116 downwards.
CCGGCCCGGTCCGGTTCGACGTCGTCAGCATCGTCATGCCCCGAAACAGCTTGCCTGAGCTCGAGCACGTACGGGCGGCGTTCTGATGACGCTCGGCTGCACTCGTTCGATCGTGCTGAGCGGACTCACTCCGCATTCGGTGACTGTCGAAGCAGACGTCGGCGGCGGGCTGTCGAAGACGGTCTGGACCGGGCTTCCTGACGCTGTTGTTCGAGAGTCGGCGGACCGGATCAAGTCCGCATTGTCCAGTAGCCGCGAGCCCTGGCCGGATCACCGCATCACAATCGGGCTGTTTCCGGCGTCAGTGCGCAAGAGCGGCAGCCAGTTCGACCTCGCGATCGCCGTGGCTGTGCTTGCGGCCCAGCGGGCGTTCGATCCGGGTGCGGCGCGCGAGCTGGTGGTGCTCGGAGAGCTCGGTCTTGACGGTCGCGTGCACGCGGTCACCGGTGTGCTGCCCGCGGTCATCGGCGCCGTACGGCTCGGACATCGCCGAGTGGTGGTCCCACGCGGCAACGCACGGGAAGCGGCATTGGTGCCGGGTGTCGAGGTGATCCCGGTCAGTTCGGTCAGTGAGTTGTGCGCCTTGCTGCGCGGCGAGGCGGTGGACCTCGGGCTAGACGAACTGTTCTCGGTCTCTCCGCAGCCGGTGGATCCGCCGCTCGATCTGACCGATGTCGTCGGCCAGGAAGAAGCGCGCCATGCGATCGAGGTCGCCGCAGCCGGCGGTCACCACCTGCTGCTGACCGGCCCCCCTGGTGTTGGCAAGACAATGCTTGCCGAGCGGCTTCCAGGCCTGCTGCCAGATCTCGAGGGCGATGAGGCGCTCGAGGTCACGTCGATCCACTCGCTGCTCGGCCGGCTGGCCCAGGGCAGGCCGCTGCTCACCCGGCCACCGTTCTGCGCTCCGCATCACTCGGCCACCGTGGCGGCACTTATCGGTGGCGGGAGTGGCGTCCCGACCCCGGGGACCATCTCCCTCGCCCACCGAGGCGTGTTGTTTCTCGACGAGGCTCCAGAGTTCGAGCGTCGCGCGCTCGACGCATTGCGCCAGCCCCTGGAGTCGGGCACGGTGAGCATCCACCGATCCGGGGGCACCGCCAGGTATCCGGCCCGCTTTCAGCTCGTCCTTGCCGCGAACCCATGCCCGTGCGCACGGGGTGGTCGTTCGACCGATGTGGCGTCGTGTCGCTGCAGCTCTACTCAGCTACGCGCCTACCGCAACCGGCTCTCGGGCCCGTTACTGGACCGCATCGATCTACGTGCCCGACTCGAGCCGGTCAGCCGTGCCGTCCTGTCGGCGGGTGCGTCGGGTGAGCCGACGGAGGCCGTCCGCGAGCGGGTGCTCGCTGCCCGAGATCGCGCTGCGCGGCGCCTGGTTGGCACACCGTGGACGACGAACGCGGAGGTTCCCGGTCCTGACTTGCGCCGACACTGGCCGATTCCGCAAACCGCGTTGACCTCGTTGTCGACGGAGCTGGATCGTGGCGAGCTGTCGACTCGTGGCGTCGATCGCGTAATGAAGGTGGCGTGGACGCTCGCGGATCTAGCGGGGCGCGATCAGCCGCGCAGGGATGACGTCGACCACGCCTTCGCACTGCGCGTCGTCGGCGAAGCCAACACCCTTGCGAGGACGGCATGACGACGGCCGAGCCCGAGCGTGCGGCGCGGGCCCTGCTGTTGCGGGCAGTCGAGCCATGCAACGTGTCGCTGCTTCGCCACGTTCGCGACGTCGGTCCCGAGCAAGCGGTGGCGGACATCAGACGGGGCATCCGCTTCGGCGATGGCGATGTTGCGGCCTACGCGGCGCGCATCCTCGATGCCGACGGTCATCGCGAGCTCGAGGCAGGTAGCCGGCTAAGCGCACGACTGGTCTGCCCGGGCGACGAGGAATGGCCAGTTGGCCTTGACGATCTTGGCCGGGTCGGCGCCGAATGCCTGGGACTCTGGGTCCGCGGACGTGAGTCACTCGCTGTCCTCTGCGACCGGGCGGTTGCGATCGTCGGCACGCGCGCTGCGACCGACTACGGCGCGGGCGTTGCCCGCAGCCTCGCCATCGGGTTGGTCGAGCAGGGCTGGACGGTCGTGTCCGGACTGGCGTTGGGGATCGACGCTGCGGCGCACCGTGGTGCGCTGGCAGGCGGTGGGCCGACGATCGGTGTCATGGCATGCGGCGTCGACAAGCCGTACCCGAAGGCCCATACCGACCTCGCGCAGGCTTGCTCGGAGGCAGGTGCGGTGGTGAGCGAGCATCCGTTGGGCTCGGCGCCGCATCGTGCGAGGTTCCTGGTGCGCAACCGCCTCATCGCGGCGCTGTCGGCTGGGACGGTGGTCGTCGAGGCGGCGCCCCGCAGTGGCGCGCGCTCGACTGCTCGTCACGCCGGTGAGCTGTTCCGTCATGTGATGGCGGTGCCGGGCCCGGTCAGCTCGATTACCTCGGCGGGTTGTCACCAGCTATTGCGAGACCGCCCTGACACGGTGCTCGTCACGAAGGTCGACGAGGTGCTCGAGCAAGTCGGACCGCTCGGTCAGTTTGCCGAGCGGGTGAGCGGGCCGGTCCGTCGGCGAGACCTGCTCGGCCCGGTGGTGAGCCGGGTATTCGAGGCGGTTCCGGTCAACCGTCCGGCGCCACTCGAGCGCATCGCCGTTACCGCGGGACTGCGGCTGGATGCGGTCGCGCCGGCGCTTGCTGCGCTCGCGGCTGCCGGCCTCGCTGTCGAGGGTGATCGCGGATGGACGATGACCACGTTGGGCCGTGACGAGCGTTTCGCCGAGGGCGGCGGAGGTGCCGCCGAGCTACCGCTCGGCTGGTGGTGAATGCCGACGTGTGAGCGTGGCGACTTGACGCCTCGGTGCTGCGGGCCGAGCGTGAGGCGGTGTCACGGGGTTCAGCAGTCGGAGATCAGGGCGAGATCGCCCCGGAGCTGCTCGATGCTCGTGGTCGCTACATCGAGCATCTGAGCTTCGAGCGAGGTCTGTCGCCTCACACGGTGCGCGCCTACGCGGTCGACCTCGACAGTTTGCTGACCCATGCGGCTCGGATGCGGTGCGTCACGGTGGCCGACATCGATGTCGGTGTACTCCGCTCCTGGCTCGCCCAGCTTCATGCCTTGGGCAAGAGTCGCGCGACACTTGCCAGAAGAGCGTCCTCAGCGCGGATGTTCACCGGCTGGGCCTGTCGAGACGGCTTGGCTGATGCTGACGCCGGTGCTCGGTTGGCGACTCCGCGGGCGACCCGAAAGCTTCCCGAGGTGCTGCGCATCGACCAGGCGGCGGAAGTCATGGCCGCGGCGGCTGAGGATCGCTCGCCGATCGGCCTTCGGGACGCGACGATCGTCGAGTTGCTCTATGCGACAGGTGCGCGCGTCAGCGAGCTATGTGGTGCCGACATCGATGACCTTGATCGTGAGCGGCGGACGCTGCGGCTGTTCGGCAAGGGCGCGAAGGAGCGCGTCGTCCCGCTCGGCCAGCCCGCAGCGCGTGCGACCGCTGAATGGTTGGCGACGGGTCGGCCGGCTTTTGTCGTATCCGACAGCCCGCCCGCCTTGTTGCTCGGCGCGCGTGGTGGACGGCTCGATCCTCGAGCTGCCCGGCAGGTCGTGCACCAACGTGTCGGCGCTGTCGAGGGCACTAGCGATCTCGGCCCGCATGGGCTGCGACACACGGCGGCCACTCATTTACTCGAGGGCGGCGCGGACCTTAGAAGCGTTCAGGAACTGCTCGGTCACGCTACGCTCGCAACGACTCAGATCTATACCCACGTGTCCATTGAACGACTGAGAAGGACGTATGAGTCCGCGCACCCCAGGGCGTGACAAAGTCGCGCTCGAGGACGACGAGCGCAAGCTTGATGCGCCTGCCGTCGACGCAGCGCTTGCTGAGCTGTGGCGTGACTTCAAGGGCTCGGGCGACCAGTCGCTACGCGAGCGGCTGATCCTGCACTACTCACCACTGGTGAAGTACGTCGCAGGGCGCGTCGGTGTTGGGCTCCCGCCGAACATCGAGCAGGCAGATCTGGTGTCCTACGGCATCTTCGGGCTGATCGACGCGATCGAGAAGTTCGACATCAGTCGTGCCATCAAGTTCGAGACTTACGCGATCAGCCGGATCAAGGGCGCGATCATCGATGAGTTGCGCGCGATCGACTGGATCCCGCGCTCGGTCCGCTACAAGGCCCGAGAGGTCGAGAAGGCGTATGCCGCGCTCGAGTCGCGGCTGCACCGGACGCCGACCGAGGCAGAGGTTGCTGCCGAGCTCGGGATCGCACTCGAGGACCTGCACGCGATTTTCTCCCAGGTGTCCTTTGTCAACGTGATCGCGCTCGATGAGCTGCTCAACGTCGGCGGCGAGCGCGGCGACAAGCTCTCGTTGGTTGACACCCTCGAGGACACCAAGGCCGAGGACCCGGTCGCGGTATTCGAGACCGAAGAGACGAAGTACCTGCTCGCCCGAGCGATCAACACGCTGCCCGAGCGCGAGAAGATCGTCGTGACGCTCTACTACTACGAGGGCCTCACGCTCGCCGAGATCGGCCAGGTGCTCGGAGTCACCGAGAGCCGGATCTGCCAGATGCACACCAAGGCCGTCCTGCAGCTTCGTGGAAAGCTCTCCGAGCCGAAGGATTAGCTGGCTGCCTGGTTGCCCTAGGGCACTGGGAGCAGGCGTACCTGTTCGAGCCCGAGCAGCGCGAGTGGGTCGAGGTAGTCGCTGCCGCGCAGCAGGCCCCAATGCAGGCAGGCCTGTGGCAGGCAGTGGGAGCCTGCCAGGCTGAGTCTGCCGAGCACCATGCCTCGAGTGAGCTGCTGACCCTTTCGCACGGTGGGTTGCAACGGCTCGTAAGTCGTTCGCAGGGCACCATCGGTCACGGTGACGACTCCGATGCCGGCGACGGTGCCCGCGAAGCTGACGACACCGTCGGTGGCCGCGTGCACTGCTTCGCCTGCGTGTCCGGCGAGGTCGATGCCGCGGTTGCCGGCCAGCCAAGGTTCGGCCGGCGGGTCGAAGTCAGCAGCAACGGTGTCCGGACCGGGAAGTAGGGGCCAGCTGGCCGCTGGTGGCGGATCGGAATGCGGCGTGGTTGGTGAGCCGGCGGAGCCGAAGGCGGTCAGGCCACCGAGCAGAAGTGGGACGACAGTGAGGCCGAGTCGGGTCATTCCGCGATCAAATGCTCGCCCGGATGGCGGCGGAAGCGGCCCAGAGATCCTGTGGACGACGGTCTCGGGCAGATCGACGTAGACTCGTGGGAGCGGTTCGCGCAAGCGAGCCGACTTCGCATGCCGTCAACGCCCCGCAGTTTGGGGTGGCGCGTCGTACGGTCCCCTGGGTCGATTCAACACAGGGGTTCGGCGCGACGACGGCATCAGGCGTGGCGACCATCCGGTCTGCCGCGAGATAACCGAGTACAGGCGCACGCCTGTGCGAGAGGAGCACCACCTATGGCCGTCGTCACGATGCGCCAGCTGCTCGAGAGCGGCGTTCACTTCGGGCACCAGACCCGTCGTTGGAACCCCAAGATGAAGCGATTCATCTTCACCGAGCGCAACGGCATCTACATCATCGACCTGCAGCAGTCGCTGACCTACATCGACAGCGCGTACGACTTCGTCAAGCAGACGGTCGCTCACGGTGGCACCGTGATGTTCGTCGGTACGAAGAAGCAGGGTCAGGACTCGATCGCCGAGCAGGCCACGCGAGTCGGCATGCCCTATGTCAACCAGCGCTGGCTTGGCGGCATGCTCACCAACTTCCAGACCGTGCACAAGCGGTTGCAGCGCCTCAAGGAGCTCGAGGTCATCGAGGCCACGGGCGGCGCGAACGTCACGACCAAGAAGGAAGCCCTCACCCTGTCGCGTGAGCGCGATAAGCTCGCCCGCACGCTGGGCGGCATCCGTGACATGTCCAAGATCCCGAGTGCGATCTGGGTCGTGGACACCAACAAGGAGCACATCGCCGTCGCCGAGGCGCGCAAGCTGGGCATCCCGGTCGTTGCCGTGCTCGACAGCAACTGCGACCCGGACGTGGTCGACTACCCGATCCCGGGCAACGACGACGCCATTCGCTCCGTCGCGACGCTCACCCGTGTCATCGCCGACGCGGTGGCCGAGGGCCTGATCGCCCGTGCCGGCGCGGCTGAGGCTGACGAGACCCCGGAGCCCGGGGCGCTCGGTGCCGACGAGCCGCTGGCTGATTGGGAGCGCGAGCTGCTCGAGGGCGCGCCGGCCGCTGAGGCTGCGGCCGCAGAGGCACCCGCGGCCGAGGCGCCTGCCGCTGAGGCAGCAGAGGCCGCTCCTGCCGAGACAGCGGCTGAGTCCGTAGCGGCGGAGCCGCCGGCCGAGCCCGCCTCCTGACCACTAACGACAAGTAGGAAGAGCGAAAGCGATGAGTGTCAGCGCTGCTGACGTGAAGAAGCTCCGCGACGCCACTGGCGCCGGGATGATGGATTGCAAGCGGGCGATCGAGGAAGCCGATGGCGACTTCGACAAGGCCGTCGAGATCCTCCGGGTCAAGGGTGCGGCGAAGGCTGCAAAGCGCGGCAGCGAGCGTGAGGCCACGAACGGCCTCGTGGTCGCCGCCGACGGTGCGATGATCTCGCTCGCGAGCGAAACGGACTTCGTCGCGAAGAACGAGGAGTTCCAGAGCCTCGCGGCTGACATCGTCGCGCTCGCAGCGAGCACCCACCCGGCAGACGCGACCGCGCTTGCGGCCGCGACGCTCGCCGACGGCCGGACGGTCGACGACGCAATCGCCCAGACCGCGGCGGTCATCGGCGAGAAGATCGCGCTCGGCGAAGTCGCCGTATTCGAAGGCAAGACCACGACCTACCTCCACAAGCGGGCGACCGACCTGCCGCCGCAGATCGGCGTGCTCGTCGCCTTCGAGGGTGACGACGCGGAGACGGCGCGAGGCGTGGCGATGCAGATCGCGACGTACAACCCGCCGTACCTTACCCGCGACGAGGTGCCCGAGGAGACCGTCGCGAGCGAGCGACGGATCGCCGAGGCCACCGCGCGCGAGGAGGGCAAGCCCGAGCAGGCGCTTCCCAAGATCGTCGAGGGTCGCCTCACCGGCTTCTACAAGGACAACGTGCTGCTCGATCAGGCCTACGTCCGCGACAACAAGAAGTCGGTACAGGCTGTGCTCGACGAGGCAGGCGTGAAGATCACCAAGTTCGTTCGGTTCGCGGTGGGCGCCTGACGCATGGCTGAGCCGCCGGCGAAGTGGGGCCGCGTCCTGCTCAAGCTGGGCGGGGAGATGTTCGGTGGCGGCTCCGTGGGTGTCGACCCCGACGTCGTCCAGGATGTCGCGAGGCAGATTCGCGATGTCGTGGTCAGCGGGGTGCAGGTTGCCGTCGTCATCGGCGGCGGCAACTTTTTCCGCGGCCAAGAGCTCTCCGAACGCGGGATGGACCGCGGTCGAGCCGACTACATGGGCATGCTCGGCACGGTCCTGAACTGCCTCGCGCTGCAGGACTTCCTGGAGAAGCAGGGTGTCGAGACCCGAGTGCAGACCGCCATCACGATGGGTCAGGTCGCGGAGCCCTACATTCCGCGTCGCGCGATGCGGCATCTCGAGAAGGGCCGGGTCGTGATCTTCGGCGCCGGCCTCGGCGCGCCGTTCTTCTCGACTGACACGACGGCGGCGCAGCGCGCGTTGGAGATCGGAGCCGAGGTCCTGCTCATGGCGAAGGCCGTCGACGGGGTATACGACGACGACCCGCGGACCAACCCGGCCGCCAAGCGCTTCGAGCACATCACTTACAGCGAGGTGCTCGCCCGCGAGCTGAAGGTGGCGGATCTGACCGCCTTCACCCTCTGCATGGACAACAAGCTGCCGATCGTCGTCTTCGATCTGCTGGTCGACGGCAACATCGCCCGAGCGGTCAGCGGTGAGACGATCGGGACTCTTGTGGACGGAGGTCCCGCGTGATCGACGAGACGATGTTCGAAGCCGAGGAGAAGATGGAGAAGGCCGTCACGGTCTTCCGCGACGATCTCGGCACCATCCGTACCGGCCGGGCAACGCCCACGATGTTCTCGAAGATCATCGTCGACTACTACGGCACGCCGACGCCGGTGAACCAGCTCGCTTCGTTCAACGTGCCCGAGCCGCGCATGGCTGTCATCTCGCCGTACGACAAGGGCTCACTCACCGCCATCGAGAAGGCGATTCGGGACAGTGATCTCGGGGTCAATCCGACCAGCGACGGTTCGATCATCCGGGTCGTGTTCCCGCAGCTCACCGAGGAGCGGCGCCGTGACCTGATCAAGGTTGCTCGCGGCAAGGCGGAGGACAGTCGCGTCTCGATCCGCAACATCCGGCGTCACGCCAAGGAGACCCTCGACAAGCTCAGCAAGGATGGCGAGGTTGGCGAGGACGAGGTTGTCCGCGCCGAGAAGGAGCTGGAGAAGACCACGCAGGGCTACGTCGCGGCGGTCGACGAGGCACTTCAGATCAAGGAATCAGAGCTGCTCGAAGTATGAGTCGCTAGCAATGGCTGAGGAGCCTGGGCGGGCAGGTCGCAACCTGCCGGCCGCGGTTGCGGTTGGCCTCGGCCTTGGCGCGCTCATCCTGACCACGCTGTATCTGTACAAGCCGGCGTTCCTTGCTGTGGTTGCGCTCGCGATCGGCATGGGGATGTACGAGCTCACCCGGGCGCTGGGTGCCAAGGACCTGCACCCGCCGATGATCCCGCTGGTGGTCGGTGCGGTCGGGATCCTCTGCACGGCGTACTTCGAGGGCCGCGACTGGATGACAACGGCGATGCTGCTGACCATCCCGCTCGTGCTCGCTTTCCGGGTCTGGCGTGGGGTCGATGGCATCGTCGGCGACCTGTCGTCCTCGCTTCTGGCGTTGCTCTACGTCGGGTTCCTGGCCGGCTTCTGTGGCCTGCTGCTGGCGCCGCATGACGGCGACCGCAGGGTGACGTGCTTCGTCGCGACAGTCGTCGCTAGTGATGTCGGTGGCTACGCGATCGGTGCGATGTTCGGCAAGCATTTGCTGGCGCCGAAGATCAGCCCGAAGAAGTCGATTGAAGGCCTGGCCGGCTCGATCGCCATGTGCTCGTTTATCGGCTGGCTGCTGTGTACGACGCTCCTTCACACCTACTGGTGGCAGGGCGTGCTGCTGGGACTGACACTCGTGACGACCGCGACGCTGGGCGACCTTGGTGAGTCGATGGTCAAACGCGACCTCGGGATCAAGGACATGGGCAATCTCCTTCCCGGGCACGGCGGCTTGCTTGACCGGCTGGACTCCCTGCTCCCGTCAGCCCCGGTTGCGTGGGCATTGCTTTCGGCGTTCGTCACGCCTCACTCGTGAGGCTTCGCTCGTGAGAAAGCCCAGCAAGCCGCCGCGGCACCTGGCCGACCTCAGCGTCGACGAGCGTCGCGCGGCTGTCGTCGAAGCAGGCGAGCCGGCGTTCCGTGCCGAGCAGCTAGCGCGCAACTACTTCGCCCACTACGGCGATCTCGACGCGATGACCGATGTGCCGGCACGCGATCGCGAGCGGCTCGCCGAGCAGTTCTTGCCGCCGCTGCTCGACGGTGTCCGCGACATCGAATGCGACGGTGGGCAAACTCGCAAGACGCTGTGGCGCCTGGTCGACGGCTCGCTGGTGGAGAGCGTCTTGATGCGCTACCCCGACCGAGTCACGATGTGCGTCTCGTCACAGGCCGGTTGCGGGATGGGCTGTCCGTTCTGTGCGACTGGGCAGGCGGGTCTGACACGCAACCTGTCCACGGCCGAGATCGTCGGGCAGATCGTCCTCGGCGGCCGCGGTGAGGTCGACAACGTTGTATTCATGGGCATGGGCGAGCCGCTTGCCAACTACTCGGCGCTGATCGGAGCGCTGCACAGGATCACCGATCCGTTGCCGGCGGGGCTCGGCATCGGACAGCGGCACATCACCGTCTCGACTGTCGGCTTGGTCCCAGCGATTGATCGACTCGCGGGTGAGGGACTGCAGGTCAATCTGGCCGTCTCCCTGCATGCCCCCGACGACGAGCTTCGAGACACCCTGGTGCCTGTCAACTTGCGATGGAACGTCGCCGAGGTTCTCGACGCGGCTTGGCGCTATGCCGAAACCACAAGGCGTCGCGTGTCGTTGGAGTACGCGATGATCCTCGACGTCAACGACCAGCCGGACCGCGCTCACCTGCTCGGCTCGCTGCTTGCTGGCCACCTCGCGCACGTGAACCTGATCCCGCTGAATCCGACGCCCGGCTCCCAGTGGACCGCGACGACGCCGGCGCGGGAGCGGGAGATGGTCAGGATCCTTCGGTCCTACGGCGTCTCGACGACCGTGAGAGATACCAGGGGGCGCGAGATCGATGGCGCGTGTGGTCAGCTCGCCGCGCTCGAGGCTCTCTGATGCGGCGACGGTCGACCGCCGTTGCCGCAGTGTTGGTTGCGGCGCTGGTGGAAGGCCTCGCTGCTGCCTCCGCTGCCTCCGCTTCGGTGACCCACAGGCACAGCGCGATCTTCGCCGGGTACGCCGTGTCCAACCCAGGGCATTCGGTGCGAGAGGTCACGGCGACATTTGTCGTACCGACCATCACCTGTGAGAACAGCTTCAGCGGAGTCGGACCGTCTGTGCTGGTCTACTCCAACGTCAACGCTCGCACCGGTTCGCACATCACGTCGGGGGCGGGGGTTGGGGTCGCCTGCGAGGACGGCGGGCCGTTCTACGAGTCCGTGATGATCGTCGACGACAAGGCCTTCAACGACCTCGAGCTGAACGCGGGTGACACCGTGCAGGTCACGGTTCAGGTCATGCCCGGCGGCACTCAGGTCACCCTCGATGACGTCACGTCAGGGGTAACGAAGACGCGACGGGGGCGAGGGCAGAACGCTGTCCAGACGTTCGTCGGCGACAACAGCGTTGTGGTCGATGGCCAGAGCGGGAATCTCGATCCGTTCAGCGCATCGCAGGTCACTGACGTCAAGGTCAACTCACGTCCGCTCGGCTCGCAGCACCCGTTCCGGTTTCAATGGGTGCGGCAGCGCAAGACCTTGGTGACCGCGAGCCCGCTGACCGGTGGCGAAGACTTCACCCTCACTTTCCGATCAAGCGGCTGACAGTCTTCGCGAGCTTCGAGGGGCGTCCGGTTCGCTGCTCGGCCCGGTCGGCAGCCGACATTGCTGCGGCCATCATGGAGACACCAAGCCACCGGAGCGGCTCCGGCTCCCAGCGGCGCGATCGATGCCCTACCCACGGCAGTCGGGTCAGCTCGGTGTCGTGATCGAGGATCAGGTCGGTGAGCGTGGCGCCTGCAAGTGCGGCGCTGGCCACGCCGTCGCCCACATATCCGCCGGCCTCGCCAAGCCCGGTCGAGCGGTCGAATCGCACCGATGGCATCCAGTCGCGAGGGACACCTAGGACGCCACCCCAGCGATGAGTGATCGCAGCACCTGATGCCTGTGGGAATAGCTCGCGCAATGTGCGCTCGAGCGCAGCGTGCGTAGCTGCGTACCCGGTGTCGCCGTCGGTCCGTGAGCCGAAGCGGTACGGCGCACCGCGTCCGCCGAGCACGATCCGATCGTCGGCGGTGCGCTGGGCGTAGATGATCAAGTGGCGGTCGTCGGCGAGCGTCTCGCGGCCGCTCCAGCCGATCTCGTCCCAGAAACCGGCGTCGAGTGCTTCGGTTGCGATGACGAGCGACCTCACCGGCGCGATCGACCGACGTCGGCCAGGGAGCTCACATGAGTAGCCCTCCGTCGCCTGGACGACGATGGCGGCTCGGACTGAGCCGCGCGAGGTCGTGACGAGGCCGGGTTGGAGGTCAAGTACGGCGGTCTGTTCGTAGAGCTCGGCTCCCTGCGCCACGACTTCATGTGCGAGAGCTCGGACCAGTTTTGCGGGGTGCAGAGCTGCGCAGTGGGGATCGAACACCGCTCCTTCGACTCCTGTGACCCGGATCCGCTCCCTGGTCGCAGAGTCGGCGAGCCAGCCTGCTGTGCCTCGGAGCCGGGTTGTTTGGGCGGAGCCGCGAGCGAGAGTCAGTGTCCCGCCTTTGACGAAGTCGACGTCGTGCTCGGCGCACCAGGCCCCGACCTCGTCAACCGTGCGTTCGAGCGCCTTGCGCATCTCACCGGTCGGATCATGACCAGGGAACAGCGCCGAGCACCAGCCGCCATTGCGTCCGGAGGCCCCCCATCCGGCGTACTCCCGTTCCAGGACGACGACGTGCAGCGATGGCTCGTACCGCAACAGCTGGTGAGCCGTCCACAGCCCGGTGTAGCCCGCTCCGACGATGGCGACGTCGGCGTCACGGTCGCCGGGCAGTGGCGCACGTGGCGTCAGGTCGTCGCCACAGTTATCGAGCCAGAAGGATGGAGACTGGTTCAACGCGACGTCACCGTTGCCATCGTCGCGCGTACGCGGGTGGTTCGCCGCCTTCGTGGGTGATTGGCTCGAGAGGCTGTAGTCGCAGCGGGACGATCCCGGTCCACGGCGCCCATCCCTCGTCGTCACTGACGACCTCGGGCGCACCGTTGCTCACCTTCAACGACCACTCGTCGATCGGGACGGCAATGACCGTGGTCGATGCCAGCTCTCGACGGGTCGGCGGTCTGGCATCCTCACGCCGGCCCGGCAGCAGGGCGTCGGACAACAGGTCGAGGGCACGCTCCTTGTCGCTGCCCGACAAGGCTGCGCCTCGACCGAAGACCATCGCCGACCGGTAGTGCATCGAGGACTCGAACAGCGATCGGGCGACGACAAGACCGTCCAGCAGCGTCACCGTGATGCACGTCGGAGCGCCGGCGACGAGTGTGCGGAAGAGTCTGCTGCCGGTCGAGCCGTGCAGCAGGAGCCGGTCGTCGTCGCGGGCATAGCCGCATGGGATGACGAAGGGCTGCTCGTCGGTCGTGATCGCGACGTGCGCCACCAGGCCCGCGTCGAGCACCGCATTGAGCTGGTCCCGGTCGGCAACGGCCTTGTCGGGCAGCCGCCGGATCGTGGTTCGGTCTGACACCTGCTACCGCCTCGGCGGCGTTAGAGCTTCGACCGGGTCACAACTTGGACCAGGCTTCGGTGAGCACGCTGCGCAGGATCTGCTCCATCTCGTCGAACTGCGCCTGCTCGCAGATCAGCGGCGGCGCGAGCTGGATCACCGGATCGCCGCGGTCGTCCGCGCGGCACACCAGTCCGGCCTCGAAGAGTGCAGGCGAGAGAAAGCCTCGGAGCAGTCGCTCGCTCTCTGCGTCGTCGAACGTCTCGCGGGTGGACTTGTCCTTGACCAGCTCGATCCCGTAGAAGAAACCGTCGCCGCGGACGTCACCGACGATCGGCAGATCTGACAGCCGCTCCATCGCGGCTCGGAATCCCGCCTCGTTGGCGAGTACGTGTGGCAGCAGGCCGTCGCGCTCGAAGATGTCGAGGTTCGCCATCGCCACTGCGCACGACACCGGGTGCCCGGCAAAGGTGATGCCGTGCAAGAACGTCGCAGTGCCGGACAGGTACGGCTCGATCAGCCGGTCGGAGACGATCATTGCGCCGATCGGCGAGTACCCGCTCGTCATGCCCTTGGCGACCGTGATGATGTCCGGCGTGTAGCCGTACCGCTGCGAGCCGAACCAGTGGCCGAGCCGGCCGAATGCGCAGATCACCTCGTCGCTGACCATCAGTACGCCGTACCGGTCGCAGATCTCTCGCACTCGCGCGAAGTACCCGGGGGGAGGCGTGAAGCAGCCGCCGGAGTTCTGCACTGGCTCGAGGAAGACGGCGGCGACGGACTGTGCGCCTTCGCGAAGGATGGCGCGCTCGATCTCGTCGGCCGCCCACACGCCGAACCGCTCGAGGTCGTCGCCGTGCTCCGGAGCGCGGTAGAAGTTCGTGTTCGGCACCCGGACGCCGCCAGGGACGAGCGGTTCGAACGGTGCCTTGATCGCCGGGACGCCGGTGATGGACAGCGCGCCCATCGTGGTGCCGTGATAGGCGATCTCCCGGCTGAGAACCTTGTAGCGACCGGGCTCGCCGGTCAGCTGAAAGTACTGCCGCGCGAGCTTCCAGGCGCTCTCGACCGCCTCGGAGCCACCCGTTGTGAAGAAGACCCGGTTGAGGTCACCGGGCGCGTACGACGCGAGGCGCTCGGCCAGCTCGATCGCAGTCGGGTGCGCATAGCCCCACAACGGGAAGTAGCCGAGCTGCGCCGCCTGCTTGCCTGCGGCGTCAGCCAGCTCCTGTCTGCCGTGACCGGCCTGGACGACGAACAGCCCGGACAGGCCATCGAGGTAACGCTTCCCATGGCTGTCCCAGACGTAGGCGCCTTCGCCACGCTCGATGATTGGCACCTCATGGTCGGCGTACGTCGACATGCGGGTGAAGTGCATCCAGAGATGGCGGCGAGCAGAATCTGAAAGCTCCGAACTCGAGCCAGCGGTCCCCGCAGTAGTGGACATTGGGCGCCTCCGCGCAAGATCGGCTTCCCTCTCGACACTAGTGGCTCGTCGCGGGGCAGGATGAGCACATGGAGCTGCGCAACTTTGTTGGTGGCAAGTCCGTAGCGGCGAAGAGCGGACGAACGAGCGACGTGATCGATCCGTCGACCGGCGACGTGTACGCCCTGGCGCCGGTGTCGGCCGACGAGGACGTGCAAGCGGCGATGGCCGCCGCAGAAGCCGGTTTCGCGGCGTGGCGAGACGTGACCCCTTCCGAGCGCCAGCGCGCGCTGCTACGGATTGCCGACGCGATCGAGGCGCGAGCGGCCGACATCGTCGATGCGGAGTGCCGCAACACGGGCAAGCCTCGGGGGCTCACGATGTCCGAGGAGATCCCGCCGGCGGTTGATCAGATTCGCTTCTTTGCCGGCGCTGCACGGGTGCTCGAAGGGCGTTCGGCGGGGGAGTACCTCGCTGGGCACACCTCGATGATTCGCCGGGAGCCGATCGGTGTCTGCGCCCAGGTCACGCCCTGGAACTACCCGATGATGATGGCCATTTGGAAGTTCGCGCCCGCCATCGCCGCGGGCAACTCGGTCGTCCTGAAGCCGTCTGACACGACTCCCGCGAGCACGGTGATGCTGGCTGAGATCGCGGCGGAGTTCTTGCCGCCGGGTGTCCTGAACGTGATCTGTGGTGACCGCGACACGGGACGATCGCTGGTTACCCACCCGGTGCCTCAGATGGTGTCGATCACCGGGAGCGTGCGCGCCGGGAGCGAGGTTGCGGCATCGGCCGCGACGGATCTCAAGCGCGTCCATCTCGAGCTTGGCGGCAAGGCGCCCTGCATGGTCTTCGACGACGCCGACATCGAGGCTGCCGTCGAGGGGATCTCGGTTGCCGGCTACTTCAACGCTGGCCAGGACTGCACCGCCGCCACTCGGGTGCTGGCTGCGCCGGGCGTGTACAGCGACTTCGTCGACGCGCTGACGGAGGCCGCGAAGGGGCAGACAGTCGGCGCTCCCGATGACGACGCCGACTTCGGTCCGCTCAACAACGCGAACCAGCTGGAGCGGGTCTGCGGGTTTGTCGACCGCGCGCCGTCACATGCGTCGGTGCGTACCGGCGGGAACCGGATTGGCGATCGCGGCTTCTTCTACGAGCCGACGGTTGTCGCTGACCTGCATCAGGACGACGAGATGGTGCAGAACGAGATATTCGGGCCCGTCATCACGGTGCAGCGCTTCAGTGACGAGGCAGAGGCGCTGCAGTGGGCGAACGGCGTGAAGTACGGGCTCGCGTCATCGGTGTGGACCCGCGACCACGGCCGTGCGATGCGGATGGCAAAGTCGCTGGACTTCGGCTGCGTCTGGATCAACACGCACATCCCGCTCGTCGCCGAGATGCCGCATGGTGGCTTCAAGCACTCGGGGTACGGCAAGGACCTGTCGATGTACGGCTTCGAGGACTACACGCGCATCAAGCACGTGATGACGAGCCTCGACTAGCTAGCGGGTGGTCGCTTCCTCGGGGCTGCCCTCTTTGCGGCAGTCTTCTTCAACGGGGCGACGAGCTGCGGCGGGACCAACGGCGCACCGGGCGGTACGTCCGCGGCAGTGAGTGACGGCGGTGAGCCGATCGCGAGTCCGGTCGATTCGGGGACGAGCGTCGGCGTCGAGCTGTTGAGGACCTCACCCCGGAAGAACGCGGGTCGAGCTATCCAGTACGCCACCATCAGGATCAGTCCGACGACTGCCGCGAAGATCACGAGCAGCGCGACACCGCCGATGTCCCAGTGCGGCGCGAACGGCATCTGCCACGACGTGAAGCTCGACTCGATGTTCAAGATGGCCGGGTTTGACGAGGTCGGGCTGAGCCAGTTGAGGTACATGCTCCAGCCGCCGACGAAGAACAGAATCGCGGCGCCGAGGGTCGGGACGACGCCTTGCATGACGAAGTCGCGAGTGCTCTTCGTCAACGTCCTTCGGTAGAACCAAGTGCACGCGATGCCGGTCGTTCCGTAGTAGAGGGCGATGAAGACGCCACATGACGTCACCGAGTCGGCGATCACGTTGCCGTGCGACAGGTAGTTGAAGATCACGTACAGAACGGCCGAGACCACGCCCATGGCGACCGTCGAGGTGGTCGGCGTGAGGTACTTCTTGTGCACCTTGGCGAAGGTCGACGGGATGGCCCGATAGACAGCCATCGCGAGTGTGGTCCGGGCGGTCGGCAGGATCGTCGTCTGCGTCGATGCCGCAGCCGAGCTGAGCACCATCAACAGCAGCAGCTTCAGAAAGACCGTGCCGATCCAGTTGTGACCGAAGACGGCGTGCCCGAGGACGGACAGCACGTCGTTCACGTTGGCGGAGTTCGAGAGGCCGATGCCCTTGTCGCCGATGCCCGCGTACGCCTGCGCGGCGAACGTGACCACGAAGTAGATCCCGAGCAGCAGGACGGTCGAGATCACGGCCGCGCGACCTGGCGTGCGTTGCGGATCCTCGGTCTCTTCGTTCACCGTGACTGCCGTGTCCCAGCCCCAGTAGATGAAGATCATCAGGATGAATCCGGCGACGAACGCCGACACCGAGGAGATGCCGAACGGGTTGAGCCAGCTCCATGACGGCGACAAGTGGCTCTTGGGGGCGTTTCCGATCGCAATCCGGATCAGCGCAACCGCGGCGAAGATCACGAGCATCCCGGACTCGATGGCGAGCAGGCCC
Source organism: Mycobacteriales bacterium (assembly GCA_036267875.1). GTDB lineage: Bacteria > Actinomycetota > Actinomycetes > JAFAQI01 > JAFAQI01 > DASZTV01. The sequence continues at coordinate 14,017 of DATAVE010000012.1, read as the reverse complement.
TTCTGCATGTTCGCCGAGACCTCGATACCGCGGTAACAGATGTAGGTCATGACGGCGAGCCAGATCAGTCCGACGAGCAGCACCCAGCCACTCGCGGCGTTGCTCCCGATGCCATGGGCGCCAAAGAGCAGGAACACGTACTGACCGGCGATCTGCGCCAGGCTGGCCATGATCAGCACGTCCGAGGCGATGATTCCCCAGCCACCGGCGTACCAGCCAGTCTTTGGACCGAACGCGCGCGCTCCCCAGGTGAAGGTCGTCCCGCAGTCTGGATCGGCCTTGTTCAGCTCGTTGTAGCCGATCGAGATCATCCACATCGGGATGAATGCGAGGACCACGACGATCGGCGTGTGAATCGTCGCGTGAAGGACGATGTAGCCGAGCGTCGCCGCGAGGCTGTATGCCGGAGCCGTCGAGGCAACGCCGACCACAACAGTCGACCAAAGGCCGAGTGCTCCGCTCTTCAGGCCCTTCGTGGCGGGAGTTTGGCTTTCGGTCACAGTCGTCATCGTGCCCTCCCGCTGTCGGCCGCCGATCTTGTCGAGGACGCTACTGTCCCGGAATGCGCGTTGCCATGATTGGCGCGGGAGGTGTCGGTAGTGCTGCCGCGCTGATCGCGCAACGGCGAGACTTTCACACCGCGTTCGTTGTCGCGGACTACGACGAGGCGCGCGCTCGCAGGGTTGTCGACCGCGTCGGGGACGAGAGATTCCGCGCAACGAAGGTCGACGCCGGAGATGTCGAAGCCGTTGCGGACCTGTTGCGAACTGCTCGGGCAGACGCGGTCTTGAACGCCTGTGACCCGCGGTTCGTCATGCCGATCTTCGAGGCCGCACGCGCGACAGGTACGACGTATCTCGACATGGCGATGTCGCTGTCGCATCCGCATCCCGAGGAGCCGTACGCGAAGACGGGCGTCATGCTCGGTGACGATCAGTTCGCGGCCGCCGATGACTGGGAGCGCGCCGGACTGCTTGCGCTCGTCGGGATCGGCGTCGAGCCAGGACTGTCGGATGTCTTTGCAAGGTACGCGGCCGACGAGCTCTTCTCACAGATCGACGAGGTCGGGGTCCGCGACGGTGCCAACCTGGTCGTCGACGGCTACGACTTCGCACCGACGTTCTCGATCTGGACGACGATCGAGGAGTGCCTCAACCCGCCGATCGTCTGGGAGCGAGACCGCGGCTGGTTCACCACGCCGCCGTTCTCCGAGCCGGAGATGTTCGACTTTCCCGAAGGCATCGGCGCCGTCGAGTGCGTCAACGTCGAGCACGAGGAGGTGTTGCTCATTCCACGTTGGGTCGACACCAACCGCGTGACCTTCAAGTATGGGCTCGGCGAGGAGTTCATCGCGGTCCTGCGGACGTTGCACCGGCTCGGCCTCGACCGCACCGATCCTGTGCCGGTCGGTGCTGTGACTGTCTCGCCGCGCGATGTGGTGGCGGCGTGTCTTCCGGACCCGGCGACGTTGGGTGAAGTCATGCGAGGGCTCACTTGCGCGGGTACCTGGGTCAAGGGTGTGGGCAAGGACGGGTCGCCGCGCGAGGTGTACCTCTACCAGGTAGCCGACAACGAACAGTGCATGCGGGAGTGGGGTTCGCAGGCAGTCGTCTGGCAGACCGCGCTCAACCCGATTGTCGCGCTGGAGCTGCTTGCGTCCGGCGTCTGGTCGGGTGCCGGGGTGCTCGGTCCCGAGGCCTTCGAACCGCAGCCGTTTCTCGATCTGCTTGCGGACTACGGCGCGCCCTGGGGTCTGAGCGAGCGCACTGGATGAGTGAACGCGGCGTCGAGCCCTAGCTCGACATTGCGTCCGCCAGGACGGCGAAGGCGTCGTCGAGCAGGTCGTCGGTGATGACGAGCGGCGGCAGAAAGCGAAGGACGTTTCCGTAGCTGCCGGCGGTGAGGACAAGGACTCCGGCGCTGTGGCATCGGGCAGCGATGGCTGCGGTGAGCGGAGCATCGGGTGTGATGCCGTCGGAGCCGACGAGCTCCACCGCCACCATCGCGCCCCGTCCGCGGACCTCGCCGATGCAGGGACTGGACTGCTGCAGCTCGCGAAGTGCGGACGTCATTCGCGCTCCGATTGCCCTCGCACGAGCAAGCAGGCCGTCAGACTCGATCGTCTCGATCGCGGCGAGGGCTGCCGCGCATGACAGCGGGTTGCCGCCGAACGTGCCGCCGAGCCCGCCGGGATGGACCCGGTCGACGATGTCGGCGCGAGCCGTGACGCCACCGATCGGCAGTCCACCGCCAAGACCTTTCGCCGTGGTGACGATGTCCGGCACAACCGACTCGTGCTCGCAGGCAAACCACACGCCCGTGCGACCGACGCCGGTCTGCACCTCGTCGGCGATCAGCAGGGTGCCGTTTGCTCGACACCAATCAGCGAGGCCGGCGAGCCAGCCGGGCTCCGGGACGATGAACCCACCTTCACCGGCGATCGGCTCGACGACGACCGCCGCGATGCTGTCGGCGCCGACCGTCTTGTCGAGATAGGCGAGCGTCGAGCTGAGGTCACCGGTCCCGCGAAACGGATACGAGTACGGCGCGCGGTACACCTCTGGGGCGAACGGGCCGAAGCCGTGCTTGTAAGGCATTGCCTTTCCGGTCAGCGTCATGCCGAGCAGCGTCCGTCCGTGGAAGCCGTGGTCGAATGCCACGACGGCCTGCCGCCCAGTTGCGTACCTCGCGATCTTGACCGCGTTCTCGACGGCCTCGGCACCCGAGTTCACGAGGAACGTGCGCTTGTCGTGGTCGCCCGGCGTGAGGGCGTTGAGCCGCTCGCAGACCGCGACGTAGGACTCGTACGGCGTCACCTGGAAGGACGTATGGGTGAAGCGCGCGAGCTGCTCGCCGACGGCCTCGACGACCCGCGGAGCTGAGGATCCGACGGTTGTCACGGCAATGCCGGAAGCAAGGTCGATGAACCGGTTGCCGTCGACATCCTCGAGGATGCCCCCACTAGCCCGTGTCGCGAAGACCGGCAACGTCGCCCCCACACCGGTAGGCAGGGCCGCCTTGCGGCGCTCGATTAGCTCGCGAGACCGAGGACCGGGGACCTCTGTGGCGACAAGGCGGGTCTGTTCGAGCTCGGCCATGTCGGGAGAGTAGGACAATGGAGGCGTGAGTCGCGACGTCGTGATCCTTGGGTCGACCGGGTCGGTCGGGACGCAGGCGATCGACCTGATCCGGGCCAACCGTGATCGCTTTCGCGTTGTCGGCTTGGCGGCCGGCGGGGACCGCGCCGAGCTGCTCGCCGCACAGGCCGTCGACCTCGGGGTCGAGGTGGTCGCGGTTGCGAAAGCGTCGGCGCTCGCGGACGTCCAGCTGGCGCTGTACGCCGAGGCGCAGCAACGGGGATTCAGCCGAGGCGACTACCAGCTGCCGAAGCTCCTCGCCGGCTCAGACGCCGCCGCGGAGGTTGCCGCGTGGCCCTGCGACGTGGTCCTCAACGGGATGACCGGTTCGGTCGGCCTTGCGCCGACGCTCGCCGCGCTCGACGCCGACCGGACCCTCGCGCTGGCCAACAAGGAGTCGCTGATCGCCGGCGGACCGCTCGTCGCCGATCGCGCGAAGCCGGGTCAGATCGTGCCCGTCGACTCAGAGCATTCCGCGCTGGCGCAGTGCCTTCGCGCGGGAGCGCACGGCGACGTCAGGAAGCTCGTGCTGACGGCGAGTGGCGGCCCGTTCCGCGGGCGTACCCGGTCCGAGCTCGCCGAGGTCACCAAAGACCAGGCGCTCGCCCACCCGACGTGGGACATGGGGCCGGTGATCACGCTGAACTCGGCGACGCTGGTCAACAAGGGCCTCGAGCTGATCGAGGCACATTGGCTCTTTGACATCGGGTACGACGCGATCGATGTCGTCGTCCACCCACAGTCGATCGTCCACTCGATGGTGACCTACGTCGATGGCACCACCATGGCGGCGGCGAGCCCGCCTGACATGAGGCTGCCGATCGCTCTCGCGCTCGCCTGGCCGGACCGGGTCGCTGAGGCGGCCGCGCCGATCGACTGGACGCAGGCCGCGACGTGGACATTCGAGCCGCTCGACACCGAGACGTTCACGGCTGTCGAGCTGGCGCGTGAGGCCGGTCTCGCGGGCGGCACTACGCCTGCGGTCTTCAACGCGGCGAACGAAGAGGCTGTGGCGGCGTTCATCGCAGGTCGGATCAGATACCTGGACATTGTGGACACCATCGCGACCGTCGTCGGCGAGCACAGTGGATCTTCAGGCGGGACGCTTACTCTGGAAGACGTGGCAGACGCCGAACGCTGGGCGCGCGAACGCGCGCAGCACCTCACCGGCAGCACTCGATGAGCTACACGATCGGCGTCGTCGCCTTCTCGGTTGGGCTGCTGCTGTCGGTGATGCTGCACGAGGCCGGGCACTTCACTACCGCCAAGGCGTACGGCATGAAAGCCTCGCGCTTCTTCGTCGGCTTCGGCCCGACGCTGTGGTCGTTCCGTCGCGGTGAGACCGAGTACGGCATCAAGGCACTGCCGTTCGGCGGCTTCGTGAAGCTCGACGGCATGACGTCGATCGAGGAGATCGCGCCTGAGGACGAGCCCCGCGCCTTCTACAAGCAACCTGCCGGCAAGCGCACCGTCGTCTTGGCGGCCGGTTCCGTCGTGCACTTCATCATCACGATCGTGCTGCTCTTCGGCGTTCTAGCCGCGACCGGCCAGGACCCGATCCGCACCGCTGGTGTCCAGATCGCGCAGGTAGAGAAGTGTCTGACGCCGGCCGCCGACGGGAGTTGCGCTGGTGCCCCGACATCACCGGCATACGGCGTGCTGCAGGCAGGCGACGTCCTGCTTTCGGTCAACGGGACCAAGGTCACCGGGTCGGGCGACAACTTCGCAAACATCCTGCACAAGAGCGCGGGCACTCCTGCGACGATCGTCTACGAGCGCGACGGCCAAACGCATACAACGACGCTGACTCCCCAGCCCACGAAGGTCGGCAAGATCAATGAAGGCCGCATCGGTGTCGAGACCGAGTTGCGCGCCGCACATGTGAGCGTCGGGGGAGCGTTCGGTCGGACGTTCACCCTGATGGGCAGCTTCATTTCTTCGACCGGGCACGCGATTACGGCGATTCCCCACGAGGTGCACCAGGTCTTTGCCGGTCAGCAGCGCGGCGGCAACGAACCGGCGAGCATCGTCGACGTGGCGCGCGTCAGCGGGCAGATCTCGTCCTCGGGCGGCGGCATCGGCGACATCGTCGCGTCGCTGTTGCTGATCCTCGCCGAGCTCAACCTCTTTGTCGGACTGTTCAACCTGCTCCCACTGCTACCGCTCGACGGTGGCCACATTGCCATCATCGGCTTCGAGAAGGCCCGCACCGGGATCTACCGGGTGATCGGCCGCCGTGACCCGGGGCGCGTCGACATCATGAAGGTGCTTCCGCTCACCTACGCCGTCGTCGCAGCCTTCGTCGGACTGTCGGTGATCCTGCTGTACGCCGGCATCACGAACCCCATTCGCCTGCAGTAGCCGGAAGGTCCTTGCCATCAAGACAGATCTGACTCTGGGTCAGGCTCCGGCCGCGCAGACGCTCGCGCCTCGACGCCAGAGCCGCAGGATCAATGTCGGCGGCGTGGCGGTAGGCGGCGATTCTCCCGTCAGCGTGCAGTCGATGACGACGACGAAGACCGTCGACATCGACGCGACGCTCCAGCAGATTGCCGAGCTGACTGCGGCGGGCTGCCAGATCGTGCGGGTTGCGGTGCCCAGCCAGGACGATGCGGATGCGTTGCCCGAGATCGCGAAGCACTCGCAGATTCCGGTGATCGCAGACATCCACTTCCAGCCGCGCTACATCTTCTCGGCGATCGACGCAGGATGCGCTGCGGTGCGCGTGAACCCCGGCAACATCAAGGAGTTCGACGGCCGCGTTCGTGATGTGGCGATTGCCGCGAAGTCGGCAGGAGTTCCGATCCGAATCGGCGTCAACGCCGGTTCGCTGGACAAGCGGTTCCTCGAAAAGCACGGCGGTCCTACGCCCGAGGCAATGGTCGAGAGTGCGCTGTGGGAGTGCTCGCTGTTCGAAGAGCACGACTTCACCGACATCAAGATCTCGGTCAAGCACCACGACCCGGTGGTGATGGTCTCGGCGTACCGCTTGCTTGCCCAACGGTGCGACTATCCGCTCCATCTCGGTGTCACCGAAGCCGGGCCGATCTTCCAGGGCACGATCAAGTCGGCGGTAGCGTTCGGCGCGTTGCTGGCCGAAGGGATCGGCGACACAATTCGAGTCTCGCTCTCGGCCCCGCCGGTCGAGGAGGTCAAGGTCGGTCTTGCGATCCTCGAGTCGCTCGGACTTCGCCCGCGAAAGCTGGAGATCGTGTCGTGCCCGTCCTGTGGCCGTGCGCAGGTAGATGTCTACACGCTGGCCGAAAAGGTCCAAGCGGGCCTGGAGGGCATGACCGTCCCGTTGCGGGTCGCCGTCATGGGTTGCGTCGTCAACGGACCTGGCGAGGCTCGCGAGGCAGACCTTGGTGTTGCGTCCGGCAATGGCAAGGGACAGATCTTCGTCAGAGGCGAGGTCATCAAGACGGTGCCGGAGGCACAGATCGTCGAGACGCTCATCGAGGAGGCGATGCGCCTCGCTGAGCAGATGGAGAACTCTGCCGAGGGTGGCGCGCCGACCGTCTCTGTCAGCTAGCGAGCGCGAGCTGTGATCCGGGTCCTCGACGACAGGGACATGTCTGCTGTCCTCGATCTGCTCGACGTCGATCCGGTCAGCAACGTCTTTGTTGCATCCCGGGTTGAAGCCGCCGGGCTTTCTCCGCAGCGGTTGGGTGCCCAACTTTGGGGCTACGGCCGTGGCAGCCGGCTGACGGCGCTCTGTTACGCCGGGGCGAACCTGGTCCCGGTGGGCGCAGATGCGGCTGCGCTGCACGTATTCGCGGAGTACGCCGCCCGGCAGGGCCGCCGCTGCTCGTCGATCGTTGGACCGTCCGACATGGTGTCGACCTTGTGGACCGGGCTCGAGTCGAGCTGGGGTCCGGCCCGTGAGGTGAGGCTATGTCAGCCGCTCATGGTGACGAGGGCGTACTCCGTGACGGAGGTCGACACCGCAGTACGCCGGGTTCGCCCTGAGGAGCTCGAAGTGCTGCTTCCCGCGAGCATTGCGATGTTCACGGAGGAGGTCGGTGTCTCGCCCGTCGTCGGCGATGGCGGCGCGATGTACCGCGCAAGGGTTCGCGAGCTGATCACAGCTGGCCGTGCCTTCGCGCGATTCGAGGGTGGTCGTGTGGTGTTCAAGGCTGAGGTCGGCGCCGTAACCAAAGGCGTCTGCCAGCTGCAGGGTGTCTGGGTCGAGCCATCGTTGCGGGGGCGTGGTCTGTCCACCGCGGGGATGGCGGCCGTTGTGGCGACGTGCCTGCGTGACATCGCGCCCGCCGTGTCGCTCTACGTCAACGACTTCAATCTGCCTGCCCGGCGGGCGTACGAGCGCGTCGGCTTCGTCCAAGTGGGCAGCTTCGCCTCCGTGTTGTTCTGATTTCCGGGAGCGTCGTTAGGTAACGAATCGGTTTCCGCGGCCCACGAACGTTGCTTTCAAGGAGCAACTAGCGCTTTGATGCGGCTAGCTGTGGGGGATCCGACGAGCGGGAGTTCTTTGATGCGTCTTGGCTGGCAGTCGTCTCGAGTCAAGTTCGGAGTCATTGTCGGCACGCTGGCAATCGGCGCGGTCGCGTGTGGCTCCGGCAGCAGTGGCGGCTCCAGCCCTTCGTCGGGAGGCAGTCCAAGCAGCAGTGCCGCGTCGGGCACTGTCGTGATGGGCACGACCGACCAGATCGTCTCCGCGGACCCCGCGGGTTCCTACGACCTTGCTTCGTGGACGGTGCAGTACAACGTCTTCCAGCAGTTGGTCGAGGTGCCGCCCGGCACGAGCGACGTCGCCCCCGAGGCGGCGGACTGCGCTTTCCAGGACACCACTACCTATGTCTGCACAATGAAGTCGGGTCAGGTCTTCTCGAACGGAGATCCGGTTACGGCGCAGGACGTCGTCTACTCGTTCAATCGCGTCCTGAAGATCAACAGCCCGACCGGTCCCGCCTCGCTGTTCGCACCGATGAAGACCGTGACCGCGTCGGGAGACAAGGTCACCTTCACGCTGACGGCGGCAGACGCCGCATGGCCGTACGTGCTGACGACCGCCGCGGGTTCGATCGTCGACCCGAAGGTGTTCCCGGCCGACAAGCTGCTCCCCGACGCCCAGGTGGTCGGCTCCGGGCCGTATGAGCTTTCGAACTACACCGCCAACCAGCTGGCGGAGTTCACGCCCAACCCGCACTACGGCGGCGCGGACCAGCTCGCCAACTCGAAGTTCATCGTGACGTACGAGCAGGACGCGTCAACCCTGGTCTCCGACGCGCAGTCGGGCCGCGTTGACATTGCCTATCGCACGTTGTCGCCGACCCAGCTGCAGGCGCTGCAGGGCTCGAACGGCATCACGCTCGACCAGGGCAAGGGCATCGAGATTCGCTACATGGTCTTCAACGAGAAGCTCGGCCCGGGCACGGCGGATGCCAAGGGTCTCGCTGTTCGCCAGGCCGTTGCGGAGAGCATCGATCGCTCGACGATCGCCTCGCAGGTCTATCGCGGCACCGTGTCCCCGGCGTACTCGATCGTGCCCCAGGGCCTCAACTTCGCGACCGACGGACTGAAGACGAAGTACGGCGCTGACCCGAGTCTTGCCAAGGCCAAGGCGACGCTCGCAGCGGCTGGCATCACCTCGCCCGTCTCGTTCACGCTTTGGTACAACGTCAACCACTACAACGACGGTGACCTCGCGACCGAGCTGATGCGCGAGCTCAACGCGACCGGGTTGTTCAACGTCAAGCTGCAGACCGCAGAGTGGGCGACTTATGAGAAGTCCGCGCTGTCGGACGGCTACGGCGTCTACCTGTTCGGCTGGTTCCCGGACTACCCGGACGCGGACGACTACACCGAGCCGTTCTTCATCTGCAACAAGGACTTCCTCGACGACCACTACTGCAGCCAGCAGGTCGACAAGGACCTCACGGCCGAGGAGGGCACGAACGACAGCGCCAAGCGTGCGCAGGCGTTCGCCGACATGCAGACCCAGCTCGCCAACGACGTGCCGGTGGTCCCGATCTGGCAGGGCGGTCAGGTGGCCGCGGTCGGGACCGGCGTCACGGGTGTGCAGTCGACGCTTGACCCGTCCTACACCTTCCGGTTCTGGCTGGTCGGCAAGAGCTAGTCACCAAGCAGTTCCCAGCTAGCTAGTGGCGGCGACGACAGGATCGCTGCGTCGGTATCTGCTGACGCGGCTGATCCTGGTCGTGCCGATGGTGTTCATCCTGCTCACCATCGTGTTCCTGCTGATGCGGGTCGCGCCTGGAAACCCGATCGCGGCGTCGGTCGGGGCGCACCTGACGAAGGCTCAGCTGAAGGTTCGCGAGGCGCAGGCGGGCTTCGACAAGCCGCTGATCGTGCAGTACGGCGAGTACCTCAAGCATGTACTGAGCGGCAACTTCGGCACGACGATCACTGACGATCGACCCGTCACCCAGATCATCAAGCAGAATGGCGCCGCGACTCTCGAGCTGACGGTGTCCGCGATGTTCATCGCGGTTCTCGTCGGCGTGCCGTTGGGATTGTTGGCCGGCCGGATGCGCGACACCTGGGTCGATGTCTCCTCGCGGCTGTTCGGGATCGTGATCTACGCCGCGCCGGTGTTCTTCCTCGGCCTGCTTGCTCAGGAGCTGTTCAGTCACGTCCTGCACTGGCTGCCGCCGACGAGTCAGGCGGACGTCCTCACCCAGCTCGACATCAAGCCGCACACCAACATCCTGATCCTCGACGCGATGATCGACGGCAAGTGGGGAGACATTCCCAGCCTGCTCCGTCACCTCGTCCTTCCTGCAACGGTCCTGGGTCTCACGATCTCGGGCGTCATCACCAGGCTCGTGCGGGTCAACGTGATCCAGACGTTGAAGGGTGACTACATCGAGGCGGCGCGGGCGCGCGGCATCAGCGAGCGTGGAGTGCTGGTGCGTCATGCGCTGCGCAACGCGCTGGTCCCGATTGTCACGGTGACCGGGTTGCAGGCGGCGCTGCTGATGTCCGGCGCCGTGCTCACCGAGCAGACCTTCAACTGGCCGGGCATCGGCAATCGCCTGGTCTTCTATCTAGAGGCACGCGACTACACGGCAGTCCAGGGCATCGTCACGGCCTTCGCGCTTGCCGTGGTTGTGATCAGCCTGCTGATCGACATCATCAACGCCTGGATTGATCCGCGGGTGAGGTTCTGATGGGCGCGATCCGCAACATGCGTGGGCTGCCGCGCGTGCTGTTCTGGGTTGGACTGGCTATCACCGTGATCTTCCTGGTGCTGGCCATCTTCGCGCCGTTCATCGCGCCGTACGGCTTCAACCAGTACACCGCGCACGGGGTTCGCTTTGCACAGCAAGCCGGGCCGTCGGCGCATCACTGGCTCGGTACGACGGTGCAGTCCGACGACGTCCTGTCGAGAGTGATCTGGGGCGCACGTACCTCGATCGAGGTCGTCGTGCTCGCGTTGCTGCTGAGCATTGTCATCGGGGTGCCGCTCGGTCTGATCTCTGGCTACTTCGGTGGATGGATCGATCGAATCCTGGTCTTGATCAACGACTCGCTGATCGCGTTCCCGTACCTCCTGCTCGCGATCGTGATTGCGTTCCTGTTGCAGGGATCGATCGGCGGCGGCGTCGCCACAGCAGCGATCGCGATCACTGTCGTCTACATCCCGCAGTACTTTCGCGTCGTACGCAACAGCGTGCTGTCGGTGCGTGAGGAGCCGTACGTCGAGGCCGGCCGGGTGCTTGGCGCCAGGCCGCGGGCCGTGATTCGTCGATACGTCTTCGCCAACGTCGTGCAGTCGGTGCCGGTGCTGGCATCGCTGAACGCGGCCGACGCGATCCTGACCCTCGCGGCCCTGTCGTTCCTCGGCATCGGCATCGATCCATCTGCCGCGGCCGAGTGGGGCTATGACATCTCGCGCGGCATCGACGACGCGCAGGCCGGCTACTGGTGGACTGGACTGTTTCCCGGCCTGGCCATCGTCGTCCTGGTGACCGGCCTCACGCTCCTGGGCGAGAGCCTCAACGACACGGTCAACCCGCTGTTGCGACAGCGCCGCTTCGGGCGGTTGGACCCGCCGGCGACACCGCCGGTCACCTCGCTCACTGCCGAGCTTCCGGCGACGCCGGTGGTGCGCGTCCGCGACCTGCGGGTCTGGTACGCCAGTGAGCGCGGACCGGTGCAGGCCGTGGACGGCGTGTCCTTCGACGTCCGGCAGGGCGAGACGCTCGGCGTCGTCGGTGAGTCGGGATGCGGGAAGTCCACCTTGGCTCGCGGGCTGCTTGGGCTGCTTCCGCCCGGGGCCATGACTGACGGAGTCGTCGAGCTCGAGGGGCGCAACCTCATCGGTCTGCCGCAGGAGGAGCTGCGCTGGCTTCGCGGTCCATCGCTCGGGATGGTCTTCCAGGAGCCGATGACCAGGCTCGATCCGCTGATGCGGGTCAGCGCGCACTTCGCCGAGGTGCTCCGTACCCACGAGCGTCAGCTCTCCGACGACGAGATCCGCAAGCGCTCGCTCGACGCGCTCGCCGGCATGGGAATCCCGCCCACCCGGTTCGACAACTATCCGTACGAGTTCTCCGGCGGGATGCGACAGCGCATCCTGATCGCGCTGACCCTGGTGCTCCGGCCGAAGTTTGTGGTCGCCGATGAGCCGACGACGGCGCTCGACGTACTGGTCGAAGCGCAGATCCTTGAGATCCTCGCCGATATCAAGCGCAACTACGACACCTCGATCCTGTTCATCACGCACAACCTCGGAATCGTTGCGGAGGCCTGTGACCGGATCGCGGTCATGTACGCCGGACGGATCGTCGAGCAGGGACCGGTTTCATCGGTGTTCGCGGCACCGCAGCACCCGTATACCCGTGAGCTGCTCGCATCGACGATCAGCCTGTCCACGACGGGCCTGCATTACATCGACGGGGCGCCCCCCGACCTTGCCGCGCCGCCCACCGGTTGCCGGTTCCATCCGCGTTGCCCGGCCGTGATGGACATCTGCTCCGAGCAGTTCCCTCGGGCAGTAGAGATCGGCGGCGGTCATCCAGTGGAGTGCTGGTTGCATGTCTGACGACGACGTCCTGCTGCAACTCGATGATGTCCGCGTCCACTTCGGGCTGCGGGGCAGCTTCTTGCAGCGCATGGCCGGCCGCGAAATTGGGTCGGTCAAGGCAGTCGATGGCGTCAGCCTCACGTTGCGTCGCGGCGAGGTGCTCGGTGTGGTCGGCGAGTCCGGCAGCGGCAAGACCACGTTGGGTCGGGCAGCGCTGCGGACCGTACCGGTAACCTCGGGATCGGTGCATTTCGACGGCACCGATCTGACCAACCTCCGAGAGTCGCAGCTGCGGCCGCTCCGCCGACGGATGCAGCTGGTCTTCCAGGACCCGAACGCATCGCTCAACCCGGCGATGACGGTCGGCGAGGCCGTCGGTGACCCGCTGCGGATCCACGCGATGGCCAACGACAAGGCGACGCGCCGCACGCTGGTCGCCGAGGCGTTGGAGCGGGTCGGCCTGACGCCCGCCGCCCGCTACATCGACGTCTATCCGGGCAGCCTCTCCGGCGGGCAGAAGCAGCGCGTCGTGATCGCCCGAGCGATCATCTGCGGGCCGGAGCTCCTCGTCGCGGACGAGCCGGTCTCAGCGCTCGACATGAGTGTGCGTGCGAAGATCCTTGAGCTGATGCTGGAGCTCAAACAAGAGCTCGGCCTCACGTATCTCTACGTGACCCATGACCTCGCGACCGCGAAGTTCTTCTGTGACTCGATCGCGATCATGTATCTCGGCCGGGTCGTCGAGTACGGGCCGGCCGCTGAGATCTACGCGAACCCGAAGCACCCGTACACGCAGGCGTTGCTACGGGCCATCCCCGAGCCGGACCCGTCGAAGTCGGTGGCCCGGGACCTGCCGCGAGGCGAGGTACCGGACGCGGCTGCGCCGCCGCTCGGGTGCGCGTTCCATCCGCGCTGCCCGGTCGCATTCGAGCCGTGCGGGTGGGAGAGCCGCGACCTCGCCGACCTGCTGGAGCGGCACTGGGTACGCACCGGTGCCGACTATGAGGTCGAGCGACCGGTGGTCGGCTCGCTCGACCTTCTGGAGCGTCCGGCGACCGAGGCGAGTCTGCCCGCCGGCGGTGGTCACACCGGGGCCGAGGTCTCGGGGCTTCTCGACACGATCCGCAGTGAGACGCCGGCTGAGCCGATGTGGCGGGGTGTTCGCGACGTGAAGGTCGAATCGAACGCGGTGGAGGTGGACTTTCGCGAGGACTACGTGGACCCGCCGCTGTACGACGTCGGTACCACCAAGGTCGCGTGCCTGAAATATCGCGAGGAACCGACACCCACGCCCGAATAGTCTCGTCCGCATGCCCACCCGGATGTCGCAGCTGTTTCTTCGCACCCTTCGCGACGATCCGGCGGACGCGGAGCTGCCCAGCCATCGGCTGCTGGTTCGCGCCGGCTACATCCGCCGGCTCGCGCCTGGCGTCTACTCCTGGCTCCCGCTCGGCAAGCGCATCCTCGACAACGTCGCGAACGTCGTACGCGAGGAGATGAACCGGATCGGCGCCCAGGAGGTGCTGTTCCCGGCGATGATCCCGCGAGAGGTCTTCGACGCGAGCGGTCGCTACGAGAGCTACGGCGACGGCATCTTCCGGCTGCGCGACCGTAAGGACAACGACTACCTCCTCGCACCGACTCACGAGGAGCTGTTCACGCTGCTCGTGAAGAGCGAGTACGCCTCCTATCGCGACTACCCCGTCTCGCTCTACCAGATCCAGACCAAGTACCGCGATGAGGCGAGACCGCGCGCCGGGCTGCTCCGTGGCCGCGAGTTCGTGATGAAGGACTCCTACTCCTTCGACCTCGACGACGCCGGATTGCAGGCGGCCTACGACGCACACCGCGGCGCCTACCAGCGAATCTT
>DATAVE010000011.1:0-2832 GCA_036267875.1 Mycobacteriales bacterium | reverse complement strand
CCGGATCTCGCGCGCTGGGTCACCCGATGCCTACGTCCGCCAGATGGTGCTCAACGAGTACCTCTCGTGGCGTCGGCGGTGGGCGGTACGCAACGTCCAGGCAGTCGGGGAGCGACTCGCCGACCTCGGTGATCGCACTGGATCCCACCGCGACCATGCGCACGACGTCGTCGAGACCGACGACATCTGGGCGCGGCTCGCGACGCTGCCTCGCAAGCAGCGCGCGGTTTTGGTCCTGCGCTACTACGAGCAGCTGTCCGACGGCGAGATCGCCACATTGCTGAGCTGCGCGCAGGCCACGGTCCGCAGCAACGCATCAAAGGCTTTGGCAACCCTGCGGCTCCAAGAGGAGCGGCAGCGAATCCCGGTAGCAGGAGACGTCCGATGAACCCCGATCTTCACCAGCTAGACGAGACCTTCTCCTCGCACGAGGTGCTCGCACCAGACGCCGACTCGGTCCTCGCCAAGTCCCACGAGATCGCCCGTCACCTCAAGCGGCGGCAGTGGGCAGTACGGGCGACCGGCAGCGGCGTGCTTGCCGCGGGTCTGATCGCCGGCGGTCTCGTGATCCCGCACGCGCTACAGCACTCCACGCACAACGCAGTTGTGCAGGAGGGCTCAGGCGGTGGAGTCGCTTCGCCGAAGGATGACTCGTCCGCTCCTGCCGGCGCGGCGTCGATCAAGGACCCGCTCACGGCGTACTTCGATGCCGGCTACGACTACGCCGACGCGCAGCAGCTCGCGCAGCTGTGGCACGAGTCGGGTCTGGACGCGATCGGCAACGTGAAGACCGAGGCGGGTCAGAAGCTGATCAAGGGCCAGACGCTGCCGATCCCGCCGAGTGGCACCCCGTCGTCGCCGCAGGAGATCGCGATGGAGGCGTTCTGGAACGCCGGCTACGACTACACCGACGCCCAGACCCTGGCGCAAATGTGGAACGAGACCGACCTCGCGCAGGTCAAGGCCGAGGCTGGGACGAAGCTCGAGAGCGGCCAGACCCTGCCGATCCAGCCCAGCGGCGGCAAGGTCATTGCGCCGGCGGACAACGCTGAGACCGACGCGGTCAACGCGTTCTTCGCTGCCGGCTACACCTACGCCGACGCCCAGCAGCTCGCGCAGACCTGGAACACGGCTGACCCCTACCACGCGAAGATCGAGGGTGGGCAAAAGCTAGAGCAGGGCCAGACGCTGCCGATCCCGCCGAGTGGTACGTCGGAGTCGGATACCCAGAAGGCGATCGACGCGTTCTTCGCGGCCGGCTACGACTACGCCGACGCGCAGCAGCTCGCCACGATGTGGCACGAGACCGACATCACGCAGGTCAAGGCCGAGGCCGGACAGAAGCTCGAGAACGGCCAGACCCTGCCGGTGTCGCCCTGACCCCGGTTTTCTAGCGACACTGTCTTTGTGACGCAGCCGCTCCGCAAGCGCATCGGCTTTGAGCTCGAGCTCCTCGCACCGCGAGGATCGAGCCGCCGAGTGCTCGCGGAGCGGCTGGCTGCTGACTGCCGCGGCGAGGTTCGGCCGGTCTGGCACCTCGACAGCGAACCGGTGCCGCTCGAGTCACTCGGCGGGCGGTTTCTTCACCTGACACCCGGCTTCGAAGTGCTTCGCCCGACCGGCGAACAGCTGTGCACCCTCGTCGACGACATCACGATCAGCGCCGACCTGAAGCCGGGATCGGCCGCAGTCGAGGGGTGGCATCGGCTGCTCACCGACGACATTCGCCTGGCGAGGCTGCTCGAGGACCAGTGCGACCCGGCCGCACCGATCGAGAGGGTGCTTGACCCCATCGCGGCGTTGTGGGGCGAGCGGGTCGAGACCATCGGCAACGTCCGCCGCCTCGATGCCGGGGGAGCCACCGTCGTACTCGCCGCCCCCGCTGGAGGCGAGCGCGAGCGGCCCTGCGAGATCGTCACGCCACCGCTGAGGGTCAACCATCGCGAGGCGCTCGCCGAGCTGCTCGTCCCGGCTTTGGCCCTCGGCTTCGCCGTGCCGTTCGAGGCTGCGGTGCACCTGCATTTCGATGGCGCCCCCTTCCGTGAGCCCATGGCCCTCGCGAACCTGATTCGCCTCTTCGGGTACTGGCGGGAGCCGCTGCGCGAGCTGCTCGGTACCAATCCGGAATGCCGCCGGCTTCAGCCGTTGCCGCAGGAGCTCGTCGCGGCTGTCGAGGGCCGACCGACGTACGACGAGCTGCGCGCGGCGGCTGACGCGGGAGGGCTGACGAAGTTCTACGACGTCAACCTCACCCAGCTGTTCCGCGACAACCCGATCCGCGACACCGTCGAGATCCGCATCTTGCCTGGTTCGATCGACGCCGACGAAGTCACGCGGCTAGCGGTGATCATCGAGCGGCTGCTCGACCACTGCCTCGATGGCGATCCGTTCCCGAGTCCCGCGGAGTCACCTCGGGCTCTGCGTGGCTACACAAGCGGTCGGTAGTCCTTCATCGACGTACGGGTGACACGATCACTGACGTGATCGATCACGTCATCCCGCGTTGGCATCACTTCCTCGAGCACGGCGGAGCCGACGAGCTCGGCGAGCTGCTCGCCGATGATGTCGTCTTCTACTCGCCTGTGGTCTTCACGCCGCAACGCGGCAAGGACGTCACCTCGATGTATCTGCTGGCGGCCAAGCAGGTGCTCGGTGGCGGACCTGACGGCGAGTTCCGCTACGCCAAGCAGGTGCTCGCGGGCGATACCGCGGTCCTGGAGTTCGAGACCACGCTCGCCGGGAAGTACGTCAACGGCGTCGACATCATCCGGTGTGACGAGACCGGCCGCATCGTGGAGTTCCGCGTGATGATCCGGCCGTTGCAGGCGATCA
>DATAVE010000010.1:0-34292 GCA_036267875.1 Mycobacteriales bacterium | reverse complement strand
ACCGCCTACGGCACCTACGGCGAGAAGTCGATGTACGGCAAGACCGTGCTCGGGGTCATCCGCTCGACGTTCGTCATCGATCCGGCCGGCACGGTCAGCCAGGCCCTCTACAACGTGAAGGCCACCGGTCACGTCGCCAAGCTGCTGAGGGACCTCAAGCTCAGCGAGTAGCCCGGTCGCCTTGACGTTATAGAAGGCGTGGGCGATCGCGCCCTCGGGATCGATGACGAAGGTCGACCGGATCACGCCGGTGACCTTCTTGCCGTACATCGTCTTCTCGCCCCACGCGCCGTACGCCTCGAGCACTGACTTCTCGGGATCGCAGAGCAGCGGGAAGGTCAGATCGTGAGTCTCACGGAACTTCGCGAGCTTGGCGGGCTTGTCGGGGGAGATGCCGACGACCGCGTAGTCCGAACCGTCGAGAAGCCCGAGGTTGTCCCGGAAGTCACACGCCTGCTTCGTGCAGCCGGGTGTGAGCGCCGCCGGGTAGAAGTAGATGACCAGGTTGCGGCCCTTGAAGTCCTTCAGAGAGTGCTTGGTCTCGGTGTCGTCGAGCAGCGTGAAGGCGGGAGCGGTGTCGCCGGGAGACAGTCTCGTGGTGCTTTCGGCCATGCGTGGACCGTAGCGCCGCTGGCGTACTCGTCTGAAGGCGGGGGAAGATCAGAGTTGTTCCCTAGGAGGACCAGTGGCGACAACCCGCAAGCCCGACGTGATCGTCCGCGAGATCGAGCAGACGCGTGCCGAGCTGGCCGACACGATCGACGCGATCACCGACCGGATCAATCCGAAGCGGGTTGTCGAAGGTCGCGGCACGGCGATCGCGGCCACCGCAGGCGCCGCCGTCGTGGTTGCTGGCGTGGTTGCCGTGCGTCGTCGTCACTGAATCCGCACCAAACGACCTGGGATAGGAGAGACTTCGGTCCGTGCGGATCTCGGCGAAGTCTGACTACGCCGTGCGTGCAATGGCCGAGCTTGCCGCGGCCGGCGTGGGCACCTCGGTCAAGGCCGAGCAGATTGCGGTGGCTCAGGACATCCCGCTGAACTTCCTGCTCGGCATCCTCCGCGAGCTCCGCAACTCCCACCTCGTCCGCAGCCAGCGCGGCCGCGAAGGCGGCTACGTGCTGTCGCGGTCGCCGGCCGAGATCACCCTTGCCGACGTCATCCGCGCCGTAGACGGGCCGCTGGCGAACGTTCGTGACCTGAGCTTGACCGAGCTGAGCTACCCGGGGGCGGCGGAGTCGTTGCGCGAGGTCTGGATGGCGGTGCGCGGCAGCTTGCGTGAGGTGCTCGAGAACGTCACGGTCGCGGATCTGGCGTCCGGTCGGTTGCCGAAGGCCGTGAAGCAGCTGGCCGAGCGGCACCAGTCCGAGCGGAACTGACGCCCACAGCTAGCCGAGCAGCGAGGCGATCTCCGCATCGATGTCGATGCCGTCGAACTCGGCACCGGATGGCACTCGAGTGAAGGTCTCGACGAGAAACTCGACGACTCGGTTGCGTGGCGCGAGCATCGTTGCCAGGCAGTCGGTGGCAAGCGTGATCCGGATGTCGCGGTCCGCGGGCTCGATCGTGATGTCACCTTCGCCGATCGATCCGGCGATCCCGCTGGCGAGCAGGTCGCGGGCGAACACCCACACCACTGGCTCGTCGCACTGCGTGCCAATCGCGAGTACGACGGCGAGCGGGTCGCTCGGGTCGTAGCGAAGCTCGGCCTCGAGCCTCGCGTCACCGGTACTCGCGCTGACGACAAGGGTCAGCGGCGTGGTGACCGTGCGCGAGGAGCCGAGCATCGAGTGCCTCCGGTACGGGGATCGGCATGATCCGTCGTTCTGATCAACGATCTGCCGACGCCACGGTAACGCTCGGCTATCGCCGCTGCGGCTTGCTTCCAGTCGGCAGCAGCTCGATCCAGGTGCGTCCCGGTGCGAGGTCGATCGGCTTGCCCGCCTTGTCGGTCAGGTGAATCCCGTCGCTGATCGACTGGCGACTCCACTTGCCACGGATCAGCTTGCCGTTGCGCAGGACCCAGGCGGGATTGGAGCCGATGGTCACATCGAGCGGCGACGGGTTGCCGAGGATGTCCTTGATGCCGGTGTCCTGGATCGTGACGTTGAGCACGACGACGTTGGTTGCGCTGACCTGGCTGCCATCGACCAGGTTGTCGGCAGCGCCGTCCTGAGTGCGTAGCCAGCTGTTGCCCGACCACGTCCATAGGGCACTCGCGGCAGGCCAGCCCAGATACACGCTGTGGGCGCGCCGCGCCGTGGGGTCGATTGCGCCGTAGCTGAACAGCGCCGGCGGAGCCTTCAGCTTCGGTGAGTCCTTCAGGCCTACGCCGAGCAGGGTCTTGGTAGCTGCGAATACGTCGTGCGGTGCCGGACGCGAGGAGTCGAGGTGGAAGTACTGCGGCTGCGCGTCATAGGAAATCAGCGCGGACCCGCTGTGCTCGCGGATCGGGGGCATGTCCTTGGGGTTCGCGCCGGAGTAGCCGAGCACGCTGCCATGGAGCAGCGCCAGCAGATCGGCGTCGGTGATCCGGGCTGACCGAATCGGCCCGACGACTGCGGCCTTCTGGCACTGGTAGATCGCCATCAGTCGGGTGAGGCCACCCTCGACGAGCTCCTCAACGACGACATCGGCGTTGTTGACGCCCGCCTGCGGCAGCGCGTCGGACACGTTGTCGATCTTCACCGCGAGCGCGGGCCGGTTGACGTCTTCCTTGCCGGTGGCCGGCAGGCCGGTCAGCGGGCAGGTTGGCGGTGCAGCGTGAGTCGACGCCCCGCGGCCGTTGGGTGAGCCGCCGGAGGAGCTCGATCCCGAGCAGCCCGCCAGCGAGAGAGCCCCCGCGACGAACACTGCGGCGACGGCCTGGTGGCGCTTGGTCAACTGCATGGGTTGGAGGCCCCTGTCGTGACGGAGGGTCGGTTGGTTGCGCCGGCGATCTTGACCGGCTTCACGCCTTGGTAGCTCGAGCCGACGATGAGCACGATCTTGTTGCCGAGTGAGCTGACTTCCTTGCTGCTCGCTGCGGGTACGGCGGCGACGACGGTGCGCTCGGAGTCAGCGCGCTGTGGGCCGTACTCGACGACCGTATCCGTCGAGCTCGTCCCTGCCGGGGCATCTGCGGTGTCACTGACCGAGAAGCCGAGACCGGTGAGGTCGCTGGCCGCCTTCGCAGCGAACCCGTTTGTCGAGGTGGCGTTGAGGACTTCCAACGAGATGTCGCCCGGCGGGATGGTGAGCTGTGTCGCCTGTACGACGTTGGTGATCGGCAAGTCCCGCGTGAAGTCGGTGAACAGCCGCTTCGACAGCACCGGATCCCACAGCACTGCCGAGCCGACCGGGGTCGCCAGCGCGGTGTTGGACAGCGGCACGGTCAGCAGCGAGACGTTCTTCGGCGACATCGAGTGCAGCGCCTTGGCCAACGTGAACATCTGCGAGGTGCCGAAGCCGCTGTCGGTCGTCAGCGAGCTCGCCACGGCCTTGAGGAAGCTGTAGAGCCGCGGGAGGTCGAGCAGTACGCCGGTGCTCTCGGCCTTGTTCAACATCGCGGCCATGAACTTCTGCTGCCGCTGGATGCGCCCGAGATCGCCGGTCGCCGGATCGAACTCTCGCGCGCGGACGTACTCCAGCGCGGTGTCGCCGTCGAGATGGCTGGTGCCTGCAGGCAGGACGAGACCGCTGCCGACGTTGGTCCCGCTTGCGGCGTCGAAGTGGATCGGGTCGTTGATCGGCGTCGCGGAGCAGATGCTCACGCCACCGAGCGCATTGACCATGTTCACGAAGCCGAGAAAGTTGATCTCGATGTAGTGATCGATCCGGACGTGGGTGTTGTCCTCGACCGTTTCGATCGTGAGCTTCGCTCCGCCCTCGGAGTACGCCGCGTTCAGCTTGTTCATCTGCGCAGGTACGAGGTGGCCGTCGGCGCGATGAGCGGGGATCGTGACGTAGGAGTCGCGGGGCAGGCTGACCATCACGGCCTTGCCGCCACCGGCCGGGATGTGCAGCAGGATCATCGTGTCGGAGCGACGTCCGTCGGCCTTGCCGACGTGCAGTTGTAGCTCCTGTTGCCGGGTCAGGCCGGCGCGACTGTCCGAGCCGACGATCAGGATGTTCAGGTCGCCAGACGCCCCGCCGCTCGGACGACTGCACGAGTGGCAGAACGGGTTGATGTGGTTGATCTTTCCGAGGATCGACGAGATGGCGAACCACCCCACACCGACCGTCGCCAGCACCACGATCGCCATCGCGCCTGCGGTGGTCGCGAGCAGGCGTCGGCGGGTCCACCGACGCAGCCACCGTGGTCCCCATCGGCGGTGCTCGTCGGATGCGGGAGCTGATCGGGGTGTCTTCGGAGTCGGGTCCGACGACGCACGCCGACGCTGCGCTGGACGCCGTGGATCGAGCTCTGGCGGAAGCGATCGTCGGTCACGCGCAGGCG
Organism: Mycobacteriales bacterium; assembly: GCA_036267875.1. GTDB lineage: Bacteria > Actinomycetota > Actinomycetes > JAFAQI01 > JAFAQI01 > DASZTV01. Next base: position 29,854 of record DATAVE010000010.1, on the reverse strand, counting down.
TGCCCTCGGGTGGTTCCGTCATCCTGGTGAACCTACGCGCCGAACCTGAAAGATCCGGGCTGCCGCGCCTAGCTCAGGCAACCCGGCCTTGCCGCCGAGATCGAGGAAAATGTCGGGCTCGGGGTGGGTGTCGGGGTGGAGCTCGTGCCCGCGACGGTGACCGGCTGGACGCCGGTGAAGTCACTTCCGACAATCACGGTGATGGTGCTGCCCGAAGTCGATGATGCGACGCGTCGCGCCCCGGGGATCGCGGCCGCAACGGTCTGCGAGGACTGCACCTTGTCAGAGCCGTACTCGACGAGTGACCTCGTGTAGGTCTCGCGATCTGCATCGCCGACGCTGACCACGTGGAATCCCTCGGCAGTGAGCTCACTGGCAACCTTGGTCGCGACGCCGGAGGTCGAAGTGCCGTTCTCGACCGCGATGTCGATGCTGCTTGGCGGCACGGTCAGCGTCGGGCCGGTCGGGGTCGGCGTGGGCGTTGGGGTCGGCGTAGGAGTCGGCTGGGTCCCCGGCAATGTCGTGTCGTGACGTAGGTCGTTCCACAGGTCAGGGGCCTGAGTGGGGTCCCACTCGACGTCGCCGTATGGCAGGCCGGGCTGGTCGGTGAGGTTCGGCACGGTCAGCAGGTGAATGCCGCCGGCGCCGACCGAGTGCAACGCGCTGGCGAGCTTCTTCATCGTGTCGAGACCGAAGCCGTCCGTCGTGAGCGAGCCGGCTGCGGCGCTGAGGAAGCTCTGCAGCTTGATCGGATTGATCAGCAGACTGCTGCTGGTCGCCTTGCGGATCATCGCGGCGACGAACTCCTGCTGTCGCTTGATCCGCGGCAGGTCTCCGCCACCGTCGAGGCTCTCTCGCGCGCGCATCAGATCGAGGGCCTGCTGGCCGTCGATCTCGACGCTCTTGCCGGCCGGGAGGTCCAGCCCGCTGCCGACGTTCGAATGCGAGACCGACGAGTAGAAGACCGGGTCCTTCAGGGGCACCGCGACACACATCCGCACACCACCGAGTGCCTCGACCATGTGCTCGAACCCGACGAAGTCAACGACCGCGTAGTGGTCGATGTGCAGACCGGTCAGGGTCTCGATGGTGTGGACGGTGCAGCTGGCGGCGTACCTCGGGTAGTACTCGCCGCCGATCGAGAAGGCGGCGTTGAACTTCGTCGTCTCGGGGGCTGACGTCTCACCGTCCGGCTTGATGACGCAGGACGGGATTTGCACGTAGGAGTCGCGCGGGATGCTGATCAGCGTCGCGCCGCTCTGGTTCGCCGAGATGTGCAGGATGATCGTGGTGTCCGAGCGTGCGCCCTCGACGGTGGAGCCACCCGTGCCCTTGCCGTTTGCCCCCGCCCGCGTGTCCGAGCCGATCAACACGAAGTTCTCGGCCTTGGTGGCGATCTTCGGTGGTGCGACCTCACCGGACGGCAGCACGACGGGCTGCTTGGTGATCTTGGAGTTCAAGTAGAAGTAGTCCGCTACGCCCGCAGCGACGATCAGCAGGGCGAGCCCGCCGACGATTGCCGCCGTCCAGCGGACGATCCGAGCCCAGCGCGGCCGACCATGCCGTGCCTCGTCGTCCTGAGGCGTCCGGTCTTCCGACGGCTGCGCCTCCCCTGACGCCGGAGGCGTGGTCACTTGGGGGGGCTCCTTCGAATGTGGCAGACAAGCCGCCAAAAAACAGCGAATGTCGATCATAGGCCGCGCTTGCTGAACCTTTTCTTAGAGGCCACTTAGCCTGGCTTGACCGTGACCTTCAAGACGCCCGGCCTTTTGACGCAGAGCTTGCCCGCGGGGTTGGCCCTTATCGCCGTACTCGCAACGGTCGGGCTCCCCGAAGCGGCGCAAGCGGATACGCCGGCGCCCCCGCCTCCGGTAGTGCACGAGGTCTACCCGGTCCCGCCAGGCGGCACGTTCACGATCGCCGGTCACGGATCCGGCCACGGTCATGGCCTCTCGCAGTGGGGGGCCTACGGCGCGGCCAAGGTGGCGCATCTTTCGAGTAACCAGATTCTGGCGTTCTACTACCCACACACCACGTTGGCGACGAAGGCCGTGACGCAGATCATCCGGGTTCTGCTCACGGCCGCTGACGCCCCGGCGAAGGGGTATCTCGAGTTCGATCCGGCGGACGGTCTCGAGGTGACTCCCGCCGGCGGCACGGCGATGCCGCTGCCCACTGAAGCGCCGGCAGGCGGCGGCGCGATCGACCTCTGGCGGATCAGCAAGGCCGGCACGGCGCTGGACCTGCAGGCGCATTGGGCTGGCACCTGGCACGACGAAAGTGTCGGGCAGACCCCAGGGCTCGGTGTCGCGTCGGCGACGCTGAGTGACACGGCTGGGCTGCTCGGGGTCGAGGTGCCGAACGGGTCATCGACGACGTCGGTCCACTACCGCGGCTCGATGGTTGCCGAGCTCGAGTCCGGTGCGCTGCAAGCCGTCGATGACGTGACGGTCGAGAGCTATGTGCAGTCGGTTACCCCGGCGGAGATGCCTGCGAGCTGGACCGCGGCCGCGCTGCAGGCGCAGGCGGTCGCTGCGCGCACCTACGCGTGGCGCGCGATCGCCGGCCCGAAGGCGTCCTGGTACGACCTCGATGGCGACACCCGTGACCAGGCCTATCCCGGGGCTGGCGTCGAGACCACGAGGACTGACAACGCGGTCCATTCGACGGCGGGGGAGGTCGCGGTCGACTCCACCGGCGCGGCGATCTTCGCGCAGTACTCCTCCTCCGACGGGGGTTGGACGGTCTCGGGCGATCAGCCGTACCTGCCCTCGAGGCGAGATCCGTACGACGGCGACGTGCCCAACGCAGAGCACTCCTGGACCGCCACCTTGACGGCGACCGCGATCGCCAAGGCGTACCCGTCGATCGGCACGCTGCAGCAGCTGGTCATCACCGGCCGGGACGGTCATGGCGCCTGGGGCGGTCGCGTGACCGAGATGTCGATCGTCGGCAGCACGGCGACGGTCAACGTGACGGGCTCGCAGTTCCAGTCGTCGTTCGGGCTGCGTAGCCCCTGGTTTCGGCCGTCACCGGCGCCGGGTGCGCCGACCGCCGTATCGGCGGCCGCAGCAGGTCACAGCGTCACCGTGATGTGGAAGCCGCCGTCGGCGGTCTCCGGCGCTGCCGCGGTGACCGGCTACCGAGTCAAGCTCGCCCCCGGCGGGCAGAAGACGACTGTCGCCGCGACCGCAACTACCGCCACCTTCAGCAGCATCGCTCCGGGCAACTACACCGCGACCGTGATCGCTACCAGCGCCGCCGGCGCAGGCCCGGCCGCCTCGGTGCCGGTGACCGTCAAGCTGTTGTAGGCATTCGGTAGGTTTTGCGCGTGTCCGCCGCAGACGAGCTCATTGCCCACAACGTTGCGTATGCCGCGACCTACCTCGGACCGCGACCGGTCGTGCCGGCGCGTCATCTCACGGTTGTCACGTGCATGGACTCGCGAATGGACGTCCACGCGATGCTGGGCCTCGAGCTCGGCGAGGCACACGTGATCCGAAATGCGGGCGGCATCGTGACCGACGACGTACTGCGCTCACTGGCGATCAGCCAGCGCAGGATGCAGACCGCCTCGGTGTTGGTGATTCACCACACCGACTGCGGGTTGCTCAACCTCGACGAGGAGGCGTTCACGGCGGAGCTGACCGCGGATGCGGGTGGCCCTCCGTCGTGGCGGCCGGGCACGTTCTGCGACGTCGACGCCGATGTGGCCGCATCCGTCGCCACGCTGCGCGCCAGTCCTTACCTCGGTGATGTCACCGACATCCGAGGGTTCGTGTTCGAGGTCACGACCGGACGCCTGCGCGAGATCTCCTAGATCGCGCCAGCGGGGATGGTCCCGAGCTTGCCCTTGTGGAAGTCCTCGAACGCTTGCTGGACCTCGGTCTTGGTATTCATCACGAACGGGCCCATCCATGCCACTGGCTCGCGCAGCGGCGTACCGCCCAACAGCAGGATGTCCAGACCAGCGGCATCGCGAGCGTCCTGACCTGGGTCGGCTCCGACCGTGATCGCGGCGCCCGCACCGAAGACGGCGAGCTGACCGCTGCGCACTGAGATGCGCTCGGCACCCACAGTGCCGTGGCCGGAAAGCACGTAGCCGAGCGCGTTGAAGTCCTCGCGCCACGGCAGCGTGAGACTCGCGCCGGGAGCGACTGTCGCGTGCACCATCGCCATCGGTGTGTACGTCGACCCAGGTCCGTGCACTCCGGCAACGTCGCCCGCGATCACCCGAACCAGGGCGCCGGCGTCTGGTGAGGTCAGCAGACCCACCCCGCCTGCCCGCAGGTCCTGGTAGCGCGGCGCGACGAGCTTCTGGACACGCGGCAGGTTGACCCAGAGCTGGATGCCGTGGAACAGCCCGCCGCTTGCGACGAGTGCCTCCGGGGGCTTCTCGATGTGGAGGATCCCGCCTCCGGCTGTCATCCATTGGGTGTCGCCGTTGGTGATCACCCCGCCACCACCGTTGGAGTCCTGGTGCTCGAAGGTGCCGTCGATGATGTAGGTAACCGTCTCGAACCCACGGTGCGGGTGCCAGGGCGTGCCCTTGGGCTCGCCCGGCGCGTACTCGACCTCGCCCATCTGGTCCATGTGCACGAACGGGTCGAGGTCGGTGAGGTCGACGCCATGGAAGGCTCGGCGAACCGGGAATCCCTCGCCCTCGAAGCCCTGGGGCGCCGTGGTCACGCTCTTCACCGGCCTCGGCGCTGCCGTCGTGGGATCGACGACGGGCACTCGCTCCAGGGTGGTCAGATCGGACACGGTGACGGCGGGCATTGTGGCCTCCTCGTTGGGCTGGCTACTCAGCCTCGACAACATAGTTGCATAAACAACTATTCCGCCGGATCGGCTCGGCCGACCTAGTCGGCGCGCGGCCCCGGGATGCCGCGGAACCGGAAGGGCTCGGGCTCGCGCCCGGGCTGGATGTACCAGCACTCGCCCGAGCGACCAGACGTGAGCGCGGCCATGAACGCGTCGACGACGCGTTCGACCTCGATCAGCGGGATGCCGTTGTCGGCGAGCATGCCGCGGATCTCGTTGACGATCTCGGTGTCGGCAAAGCCGGGGCACAGCGCGTTGACCTGGATGCCCTGGTTGGGCCAGTCGTCGCCGATCGCGCGCACCAAGCCGACCACGGCGTGCTTGTTGGCGCCGTAGACCGGATCGAAGGCGGCTCCGGTCAGCCCGGCGAGGCTCGCTGTCGCGATCAGGCTGCCGCCGCCGTCTGCCTTGAGGGCCTTGTACGCCGCCTGGGCACCGAAGACGACGCCGTCGATGTTCACGCCCATCGCCCGGCGGTACAGCGCGGGGTCGAAGCCCACGCCGAGGCTGCAGCCGGTTGTGACGCCTGCGTTCAGGAACGCGATGTCGAGTCGGCCGTATTGGTCCATGAGAGCGGCGACTGCTGCCTGACAGTCCTCGAAGCTGCCGACATCGCAGCCGACGAACATCCCGCCGAGCTCGTCCGCCAGCGCCTGGCCGGCATCCCTCTTGACGTCCGAAATGACGACCGTTGCGCCGTGGCTGTGCAGCCTGCGGGCGACCGCGGCGCCGAAGCCCTGCGAGCCGCCCGTGATCCAGGCGATCTCGCCCGTGAGGTCAGTCGTCACCTGTTGCCGCCGAACAGCTGAGCCGAGACGGCCTGGGAGAGCGGCTTGACGAGCTCGCGGAGCCGGGCGGTCCGATCGGGTCCGAGGTGATCGTACGGCGCGGCCGCCGCCGCGTCGGTCTGCGCCTCGATGGTCGCGCGAAGTGCTCGCCCATCGGGCGTGCACACGTCTTGCTCGTCGATCAGGCCACGTTCGCGGAGCCGGTGTTGGCCTGCCGCCCACTCATCGTCGGGCCAGCCTCGCGTGGCACGGACCACCGGCAGGGCCAATCCGGCGCCATCGACCATGCCGAGGTGAGTGAGCAGCGCCTCGACCGGATCGAGCCCGGCGAGCGTCAGTGCGGCGATGTGGCCGTCCCCGCGGTGCTCGCGGAGCAGCGTCGCCGCGTGGAACAGCTGCATGTGGGGCTCGTCAGGCCACGCCAGCACTGCGTAGCCGGCAAACAACGCTCGTCCCTCCACGCGGAGCGCCGTAGTGGCCTCTCGGGCGAGGGTGGCTGCCTCGGCGACCTCGTCGGACGCGATCACGTCCTCGCAGAGGATCCGGCGCAATGCGCGGTCGGCCCCGACGTACCGGGCTGCGATCAGCGCCTCCGGCGACGCGATGTCCCAGATCCGGGGGATCGCATTGCGCACGACGGAAGGTGCGAAGTTGTAGAAGGTCGCAATCACGACCTCGGCGTCGACGCGGCCCATCGGCGCCGAGCGGGCGCCGAAATAGGCCATCGCGCCGTGCACGCCGATCTCAGCGAAGGCCTCGCCGGTCTCCGGGGCGAAGTACGCGACCACGTGAACAGGCTCGATCGTGCGGTAGGCCTTGCGGGCCAGCGGGAAATCCGAAGCGGATTCGGTTGCGCTCATCCCCGCACTCTAAGTATTTGGCTAGTGGGATAGGCCACAAGGTCTTTTGTGAACATTTGGGGCCCGACAAGTGGCGGGACGACTGCCAAATCGGTAGAGTCTTTTGTGGATCGTCACAAAAAGGACGAACCGTGCATTTCGGGCGCCAAATCCCGCCACCGGAATGCAGCAGGCCGAGTCACATCGGTACGGCGGGAGCGGAGGAACCAAGCGTTACCGGGCGGTAAAGGTGTCTTTGGCCTTTCAAGCCCTTGGGGTGAAGCTGCGCAAGCAGCCGGGCGACCTTCCCCTCGCGTCCGAACCCGACAGCTAACTTCGCCGGCGTCCGAGGAAGAGCGAAAACCAGTGCAGCCTCCCAAGACTGCTATCCGTCGTACCCGCAACATCGGCACCTCAAACACCACTGTTCGTCGAGTGGGCGTTGGGGCTGCTGTCGCGGCTGTGATCCTCGGCTCTGCGGCGCCGGCATTCGCCATCAACCCTGGTGGCGGTCGGCACCGGATCGAGGTGGAGCAGGCGGCGGGCGCGTTCCACGCGACCCACTCGCAGACCGCCACTCGCACTGCCCACTCCGCTGCGGACGACTCGTTCCTGGATCAGGAGCTGTACAAGCTGCGGATGTGCGAGTCGCACGACAACTACCAGGACAACACCGGCAACGGCTACTACGGCGCCTACCAGTTCGCGCTACAAACCTGGGAGGACCTCGGCATGACCGGGCGTCCCGACCAGGCCACGCCGGACATGCAGGACTACGCCGCCAAGGTGCTGCACGCGCGCGCCGGATGGGGACCTTGGCCGGCTTGCGCCGCCAAGGAAGCTCTTACCTAGCAGTCTCATCAGAAGCGCTCGGGGAAGATCAGCGCGACGATGAGGAAGACGGCCGTCAGGACTGCCAGGATCAGCTCGACATCGGCCATGCGTTCAATGTCGAGCTGATCAGACGCCGTACCAAGCGTCCTGACGCCGTCCTGACGACTACGTGCTGGAATCCTGCGGGTTCCTGACGGCGGGCTGGTTCGACACGAATCGGTAGCCCATGCCGGGCTCGGTGTGGAAGTAGCGCGGCCGTGAGGAGTCGGGTTCGAGCTTGCGACGGATCTGGGCGAGATAGACCCGCAAGTAGTGCGTCTCGGCTTGGTAGCCCTCGCCCCATACCTGGGTGAGGATCTGCCGGCTCGCGATCAGCCGGCCGTCGTTGCGGACCAGCAGCTCGACGATCTCCCACTCGGTCGGCGTGAGCCGGATCTCACCGCCGCCCGGCTCGGTCACCTGTTTGGCGCCGAGATCGACGGTGAAGTCCTCGGTAGTGACGACCGGCTCGTCCCGCGCGGTGCTGCTCGCGCGCCTGGTTGCGGCACGCAGCCGAGCGAGCAACTCGTCCATTCCGAACGGCTTCGTGACGTAGTCGTCGGCCCCGGCGTCGAGAGCGGCGACCTTGTCCAGCTCGCGCTCTCGGGCGGACAGGACGATGATCGGCGCCTGGGACCATCCGCGGATCCCACGGATCACCTCGACGCCGTCGAGGTCAGGCAGTCCGAGATCGAGGATCACGACATCAGGACGCTGCGCGGCCGCGGCCTTCAAGCCGGACCGGCCGTCTTCGGCAGTGTGCACCGTGTAGTCGCGGGCGGAGAGGTTGATGCGTAGCGCTCGACGGATCGACGCCTCGTCGTCGACCACCAGGACGGACGTCACGGCTCGACGGGAAGCTGGCTCGTTGTCGTAGCAATGCGAAGCGTGATGCGCATCGTCAGCCCGCCTCCCGGAGTGTCCAGGGCGAGCAGCGTTCCGCCGGTCGCCTCGACGAAGCCCCGAGCGACCGCGAGGCCCAGTCCCACGCCGTTGCTGTTGCGGCGATCCCCGAGCTGCTGGAAAGGCTCGAACATTCGGTCCTTCATCTCGGCAGGCACACCGGGACCGGCGTCGACCACGTCGAGATGTACGACATCGCTATCGGCTCGAGCGACCAGTCGCAGCGGCTTGCCGGGCGGGCAGTAGCGGACCGCGTTCGTGACGAGGTTGGCGACGGCGCGCTCGAGAAGCCCAGGGTCGGTCGCCACTAGTGGCAGGTTGTCGGGGATGTCGAACTCGACCTGGTTGGCGTCTAAGCCGTGGACCGCGAGCGGCGCGATCTCGTCGAGCGAGATCGGTCGCAGCAACGGCTGCAGCGAGCCGGTCTGGATGCGGCTCATGTCGAGCAAGTTGGCAATGAGTGAGTCGAGCTGGTCGGCGCTCTCCTCGATCGTCGCCAGCAGCTCCGCCTCGTCCTCGGGCGACCAACGGACATCGGTCTGGCGCAGGCTGCTGACACTGGCCTTGACCGAGGCGAGTGGTGTGCGCAGGTCGTGGCTGACCGCCGCGAGCAGGGCGGTGCGCATCCGGTTGCCGGCGGCGAGCATCTCCGACTGGGCGGCCTGCACCCGCAGCCGTTCGCGGTCCAGGGCCGCCGCCGCTTGTGCGCCGTACCCCTCGACAGTGCGGGCTGACAGCCGAGGTACCCGTGGCCCGAACAGTCGCAGCCGAAGATCGTCTCGGATCTCGCTGATCGCGGCCGAGTCCGACGTGTCGCCCGCGGTCGCAATCCGGATCCACTTGCCCCCGGCGAGCTCCTGAAGCTCGGCGCCGATGCCCTCGTGTTCGGCCAGATGGCCGATCACGTCGGCAGCAGTGTCGTCGCCACCGAGCACCGTGCGGGCAAGAGCCAGCAGCGTCGCCGACTCCTTGCTGCTGCGGCGTGCGAGGGCAGCGCGACGGGCCGCGAGATGTACGACGCTGCTCACCGTCACCGTGACGATGATGAACAGCAGCAGTGCGAAGAGGTTCTGGGGCGAATCGATCGTCCAGTTGTGCAGCGGGGGAGTGAAGTACCAGTTGACCAGCAGGCTCGCGGCGACCGCACCGGCTACGGCTGGCCAGAAGCCGCCGACCAGGGTGATCGCAAGAACGACGGCAAGGTAAAGCAGCAGGTCGTCGTCCAGGCTCAGGTGGGCACGCACTGCGGCGAGAGTCGCGGTCAGCAGCGGCAGCATCACGCCGCCGAACGCGAGCGCTGCCAGCTGACGACGCCGGCTCACCGCTACAGCGAGGTCGCGCAGCGACATCGCGGGCACCGGGGCTTCGCTCACGATTGAATCGTCCCCCAGTGGCTCGAGCTCGTCGAACACCGACCAGTCGGGCACCCTCCGAACGTGCCGCACTCGTCGTGATGCGATTCCCGCGATCGCGCCGACCGCGGCCGCGTCAGCCAGCACGACGAGGGCGAGCAGCGCGTGTCGGCCACCGGTGTGAAGCTGGCCGTACGGCGCTCGCGAGAAGCCGACGGCTGTCAGCCAGGCCATGCCAGAGACCAGCGGCGCAGCAGGGATCGTGGAGATCGCGCTCGCGGTCAACGTGATGAGCGCGGCGACGGTCAGGAGTGCTGTGGGGCCGAGCCGACCCGACAACGCCGCCGTGATCGCACCAAGAACCAGCAGCGTGGTGAACGCCACAGGAAGGGTGAAGGCGGCGTCGACCGGGCTCCGTACGCGTGCCACGAGACCTGTCGTAGTGCGGTGGCGGACTCGCGGTCGAGGGCTTTGACGCGATCTTGACGGGTACGGCACGGATCTTGACGTTTTCCTTACGCCGCAGCGCTGTCGGCGCTCCTAGCGTGACGCATCGTGACCACCCCTGTAGCAGGTCTCAAACGTCTGCTCGTCGGTCGCCCACTGCGCAGCACTCAGCTCGACGAGACGTTGCTGCCGAAGTGGATCGCGCTTCCGGTCTTCTGCTCCGACCCGATCTCCTCGGTCGCCTACGCGACTGAGGAGATCGTCCTCGTGGTCGGGATGGGCGGGCTGGCCTACCTGACCATGGCGAAGTGGGTTGCAGTCGCCGTTGCAGCGCTGCTGTTCATCGTTGTCGCGTCGTACCGCCAGACCTGCTACGCGTATCCGAGTGGCGGCGGGGCGTTCGCGGTCAGCCTCGACAACTTCGGGCCTAACGCTGCCTTGGTTGCGGCCAGCGCGTTGCTCGTCGACTACGTGATGACGGTCGCCGTCTCGATCGTCTCGGGTGTTGTCGCCATCACGAGCGCGGCGCCCTCGTTGGCATCACACGCGGTCGCGCTGTCGGTCGGTTTCGTGGTGCTGCTCGTCCTTGCCAACCTGCGTGGGGTCCGTGAGTCGGGGAAGCTGTTCGCGCTTCCGACGTACTCATTCGTCGTGCTGACGTTCGTGATGTTCGGCGTCGCCATCATTCGAGCCTTGGCCGGCGACCTACCGCAGGCCTCGACGGCGACGCAGCACCTGCACCGTACGGTCGAGGTCGGTGGTCTCGCGACCGTCTTGTTGGCATTGCGAGCGTTCGCCTCCGGGTGCACTGCGTTGACTGGTGTGGAGGCGATCAGCAACGGGGTGCCGTCGTTCCGCAAGCCGAAGTCACGTAACGCCGCACTGACGTTGACGATGATGGGTGCACTGGCGATCAGCATGTTCGTCGGGATCACCATCCTCGCGTTGCACACCCACGCGCACGCCCAGCCTGACGGCAACCCGTCAGTGATCTCGCAGGTCGCCGCTGCCGCGTTCGGCCGCCACGACCTGCTGTTCTACCTCTATCAAGCAGCGACCGCGGCGATCCTCGTGCTCGCAGCCAACACGGCGTTCAACGGATTTCCGGGGCTCTCGTCGATTCTTGCGCACCATCGCTACCTGCCGCGGCAGCTGCACAACCGTGGTGATCGGCTGGTGTTCAGCAACGGCATCCTGATCCTCGGCGGGCTCGCTACCGCGTTGATCGTTGGCTTCGACGCCAACATCGACCGGCTGATCCAGCTGTACATCATCGGAGTCTTCACGTCGTTCACGCTCAGCCAGGCGGGGATGGTCAAGCACTGGAACAAGCTGCTGCCCGAGGCGGCCGCTAAGGATCGGCGGCAGATGCTCATCTCCCGCGCGATCAACCTTTCCGGCACAGTCGCGACCGCGCTGGTCCTGATCGTCGTGCTGTACACGAAGGTCGTCCACGGCGCCTGGATCGCGATCGTTGCGATGGTCGCGCTGTTCTTCATGATGCGCGGGATCCGTGGGCACTACGACGCCGTGTCGGCCGAGCTCAACGTCACGCCCGACGTCGTGCCGACGATGCCGAGTCGCAACCACGCGGTGGTGCTGGTGTCGCGGCTGCACCTCGCGACGATGCGTGCACTGTCCTACGCCCGGGCAACCCGGCCGAGCACCCTCGTCGCCGTCACCATCAACCTCGACCAGGAGGACGCCGACAATCTCTTGAAGCAGTGGAAGGCGTACGACGTACCGGTCAAGCTGGTCGTGCTGGACTCGCCGTACCGCGACATCCTTCGGCCGATCCTGCGCTACGTGCGCGAGCTGCGACAGGCCTCACCGCGCGACGTCGTCACCGTGTTCATCCCGGAGTACGTCGTCGGGCGCTGGTGGGAGCAGATCCTGCACAACCAGAGCGCGCTGCGACTCAAGGCGCGACTGCTCTTCGAGCCGGGCGTGATGGTTACCAGCGTGCCGTGGCAGCTGCACTCCTCGGACCGTGCAGCGCTAGACCCGGAAGTGGTCGGCTAGGAACCCTGTCGGGTGCCGTCCCACCACGAACGCAGCGACAGCAAGTGCTCGCCGTCGGGCGCGGCCGCGTAGATGTTGACCACGTCCATGTCGAGGGCGAACCCGGCAGCCACGATCGCGAACCGGATCACGACAGCAACCTCACTGCCACACAAGTAGGACCGCTCGATCTCGTACTCGAACGACTCAACAGTGGAGATCGTCGAGTCGTAGAACGCAGTGATGGCTTCGATGCCTTCGTGGCGCCCGCCGCCGACCGGGTCCTCGACGAACGCGTCCGGCGCGAACAGTCCGAGCCAACCGTCGCGGTCACGTTCCTTGGTGAGGCGAAGCGAGGTCTCCGCGAGCTCCCGAGCCGTCGTCATGGCCGACAGTTAATCGCAAGGGGGTTGTGAGGCCTGCGCCGCGTCGCGGGGCGCGGCTGTGGACTCACAACCTCCGTTAGACGTCGCGGGTGCGGAGCATGTACCAGCCTGCCCCGATCACGAGCGCTACCCAGCCCAGAAAGACCGCATATCCGGTCCAGGGGCCCAGCGAATCCGAGCTCTGGACCACGTTGGTGATCGCGCTCCCGGCGTTGGCCGGAAGAAAGCGTGCGAAGTCGTGCTGGAGTGAGTCAGGTAGCAACTGCGTGACGATCGGAATGATGAAGACCACGGCAACGAGCGCGGTGATTGCACCGGCGGTGTGCCGGATGATCGTCGCAAGCCCGAGCGCCATCATCGACAGCGCACCGATGTAGAGGCCACCACCGAGCACGGCCCGCGCCACGTGCGGGTCACTCAGCGAGACGCCGAGGTGGTGGCGGTTGAGGATCGCCTGGCCGATCGGGAACGCGGTGAAGGCCACCGCGATACTGGTGACAAACGACACGAGCGCAACCATCGTCGCCTTCGCGGCAAGGACGTAGCCGCGTTGCGGGACCGCCGCGACGGTGGTCCGGATCATGCCGGTGCTGTACTCCGCGCTCACCGTCATGATCGCGAAGACGCCCAACGCGAGCTGGGAGAAGAACAGTCCAGCGAGGCTGATCGCTGCTGGATCGAACAGCGCCTGGTCGTGAGCCGACTGCTGCGAGTAGCCCGCCGCGCTGCCGGCCGAGATCGCTGCGCCGAGTCCGACGCCGACGATGATCGACACCAGCACGCACCAGTAAGTCGATCGCACCGATCGGAGCTTGGTCCACTCCGACAGCATCACGTTGCGAAACAGGCCGAAGTCGATCATGCGGAGGCTCCCCATGCCGGACCCGGATCATTCGGTTGAGGCGCACCGGTTGTTGCGTGGTAGTCGACGGAGTCTTCGGTGAGCTCCATGAAAGCGGCTTCGAGGGTTGCCTGTTGCACGGCGAGCTCGTGTAGGACGATCCCCTGCTCTGCTGCGATCTCGCCGACCTGCTCGGTGGTTGCGCCGAGGATTGACAGCGCGCCGTCGTCGTCCCGCTCGACGGTGGCACCGGTCGCCGCGACGGCCCTGGCCAGGTCGTCCGCCTGTGGCGAGCGCGCCCGGACATGTGTCTTCGCCGATTCGGCGATCAGCTCCGCGGTCGTCGCATCAGCGATCAGCTTGCCGCGACCGATCACGATCAGCCGGTCGGCGGTCAGCGCCATCTCGCTCATCAGATGGCTCGAGACGAACACCGTCTTGCCGATCGAGGCGAAGTGCTTGAGCAGGTTGCGGACCCAGAGGATTCCCTCCGGGTCCAGACCGTTGACCGGCTCGTCAAGGAGCAGAACCTTCGGGTCACCGAGCAGCGCACTCGCGATGCCGAGCCGTTGTCCCATGCCGAGCGAGAACGCACCGGATCGTCGCTTCGCGACGTCGGTGAGCCCAACGAGCTCCAGCACTTCCGTCACGCGCTTGGCGGGGATCCCGTTCGTCTGTGCCACGCACAGCAGGTGGTGGTAGGCGCTGCGCCCGCCGTGGACCGAGCGGGCCTCGAGCAGAGCGCCGACCTCGGTCAAGGGATGGCGATGTTCGGAGTACGGCGTGCCGTTGATGGTGACGACACCAGATGTCGCCGAGTCGAGGCCGAGAATCAGCCGCATCGTGGTGGATTTACCGGCACCGTTGGGACCGAGGAACCCGGTCACGACGCCGGGTTGGACCGTGAAGCTCAGGTTGTCTACGGCGAGCGTCTCGCCGTACCGCTTTGTGAGTTGCTGGGCTTCAATCACGGCCCTAGTCAATCAGGCTGTCGCGCCGACCTCGGCGTGCGCTTCGCTGCGCTCGCGCGCCTCGATCTGGATGACAGGCTCTTCGATGCCCCAACGCAGCACACCCAGGACACCTTTGGCGGCGTTGCGCGTGGCGATCGTGTCGATTCGCTTCGGGATCAGAGACATCTTGCTCGCGCTTCGGATTCCGTAGAGCCGCTGGGCCCAGCCGGGCATCGTGTCGAACGCGGCGCGCGTGATGATGACGCTCGAGGCTCGCTGGACCGGGTCGGTGCCGGTCGGGCGCCGAAAGAAGTCAGCCAGCTCGGCCGTCTCCTCCGCGAACGTCAGCAGCGGCCGCTTCTCGGCGAAGTAGTCGTCGATCTCGGTCCGGTTCGCCGGCACCGGGATGTCCGCGCCAAGCCGGGTCGCGAACTGCGCGTACTGCTGGTAGTACTCGTCGATCCGTCCCCCCGACAACGGCTTGGGGTGGTAGCGCAGGTGGGCGCGCATGATGCTGTGCGCCTGCGTCATCGCGGTCCACACCAGCTGCTCCGGCTCGTTCGCGGAGTAGGGCCGCCCGTCAGGCATCGCGCCTTGGACGAGCTTGTGCATCTTGCGGACCATGTCGCAGGTTCTGTCGACGACCGGCATGGCCCCCCAGGTCATCGCGTTAACGAACGACGCAGTCCGACCGAGCCGCGCCAACGGGTCATCGCTGTACGACGAGTGCTGATTCGTGCCGTGCATCGTCGGCTGGTGCAGGGCGCCGAGCAGCAGGCCCGACAGGCCACCGACGAGGGTGGCGACGTCGGAGTGGACGTACCAGATCGAGCTGCCGGGCCCGTAGAGCCCTGGGTCGCCGGCAGGTTCGGTGAACTGCACGCCTGGCAACGAGTCGGCTCCGACAGCGCGTATCCAGGACTCCTTGATGGCGTCCTTCGCCGGCTTCGTGAAGGGGATCAGGTCCATCGTGGTCCTCCGGGTCTGTCTGAGACATGAAACATATCAAGTCTCCTGTCTCACACTATGCTGCGCTCGTGACCGTCGCCGACACCACGCTCGTGGACAGCCGTGACCGGGTTGTCGAGGCCGCCGAGCGGTGCTTCGCGCAGTACGGCGTCGCCAAGACGACGGTCGAGGACGTCGCCCGGCTTGCCGGAACGTCGCGGGCAAGCGTGTATCGCTACTTCCCTGGCGGTCGTGACGAGATCATCCTGGCGGCGCTGCTCGCATCGGCCCGCGAGTTCCTGCCGCAGATTCCTGCGCGACTCCGTAGCGCGCGATCGGTGGGCGACGCCATCGTCGAGCTGATCGTCAGCGCGGTCGACTGGGTGCGCGGCGAGCCGTGGCGAGCCTCGCTGCTGGCGACCCCGCTCTCCCGCACGTTGAGCGCGGCCGACACGGCTGCGCCATACGCCGTGTGTGCGGCCTTCATCGCTCCCTACTTCGCCGCAGCGCGCGACGCCGACCTCGTTCGATCCCAGGTCGGGCTCGACGATGCCGTCGAGTTCGTGGTGCGGGTGATCCATTCGCTGCTGATCGTGCCGGGCCACCGTGATCGTGACGATGCCGAGACTCGCCGCTACGTCCGTACGTTCGTGTTGCCGGCCTTGCTCAGCCGAGATTGAAACGGGAGATGCTTCCGCGAAGCTGAGAGGCGAGGTTGTTGAGCTCGGAGGCGGCGGCAGCCGACTGTTTCGACCCGACGGCGTACTGCCGGGAGACGTCGGCGACCTGCGTCATCGCGGCGACGACCTGCTCGGATGCCGATCGCTGCTGCTGGGTCGCGACCGAGATCTCCTTGGCGGCGGTCGTCGTCTCGTCGACCATGCCGGAGATGCGCTCCAGTGCGTCGACGACTACCCGGGCGAGCGCGGACCCGGTCCGCACCTCCTTGGTGCCTTCCTGGCTCGCGACGATCGTGGCGGCGGTCTCGGCCTGGATCTCGGAAACGATCGCCGAGATCTGGCCGGTGGACTGCTGGGCGCGTTCGGCGAGCTTGCGTACCTCGGCGGCGACGACCGCGAAACCGCGGCCGTTCTCCCCGGCGCGGGCCGCCTCGATGGCGGCGTTCAGCGCAAGCAGGTTCGTCTGGTCGGCGAGGTCGTTGATGACGTCGAGGATCCGGCCGATCTCCTGGCCCTTCTCGCCGAGTGAAAGGGCGCGATCACCGATCTGTTCGACGCGCAGGGCGATGGTGTCCATCGCGTCGACGCTTGCCGAGACTGCCTCGCGGCCGTCTTCGGCGTGACGCAAGGTCTCCGCGGCGTAGCGGGCAACGGACTCCGACGTCTCGGCGATCTGAGCCGCGGTGGCAGCGAGCTCTTCGATGGTCGACGTCGTCTCGGACACTGCCGATGACTGCTGCGTAGCGGACGCCGCGTGCTGCTCTGCGGAGGCGAGCAACTCGTGTGCGGAGGTCACGATGTGCTCGCCGCCACTGCGGATCTGGGTGACCAGGCCGCGCAGGTTGCCGAGGGTGTTGTCGAACGCGTTCGCGAGCCGGCTCAGCAGCTCCTCCGACAGAGCATCAGAGCTGACCTGCACCGACAGATCACCGCGTGCGGCCTGAGCAAGTGCCGATGACAGCTCTTCGACCGTGCTGCGGAGCTGGTCGCGCTCCGCGTCGGCGAGTGCCCGCTGCGTTTCGAGGCGAGACGCGATCGCGTTGCCGAGCAATGCCACCAGCGGGAAGCTGAGGCCGATCACGACAAGGGGGCCGGAGCTGGTCTTGGTCAAGGTGTGGGCGACGGCTGTCGCTCCGACGAGCGCGCCGCCGTAGCCGAGGGCGCAGGCGACCGCGAGTGCCTGGTTGGGCACGATGACCGCCGCGGCGATCGTGTTGATGATCGTGACAACCCAGAACGGCCCCAGTACGCCGCCGCTCAATGCGAGGACGGCGAAGACCGCTGCGAAGTCGGAGCCGGCGACAAGTGCGAGCACGATGCCTTCGAGGGCCGCCCCGCGTGCGGCAAGCCGCTTGTGCACGAGGACGCCTACCGGCGAGATCAGGCCGACGGCAGTCCACACGTAGAGCAAGTTGCGGTGATCGTGGGTTGGGCCGGGGGAGTACTTGGCGATGAAGGTGACGGCAACCGCGATCGCGGCGAACTTGACGAGTGAGGACAGCGCCGAGTCCCAGCCCAGTCGCTCGAACATCTGCCCGCCGGTGGTGCCGCCGGATGCGGCGTGCGTCGCTGCCACGTCACGCCACCTTGAACTGGGCGATCGCGAGCCGCAGCTCTGCGGCAAGGTTGTTGAGTTCGGACGCGGCGGAGGCTGACTGTTTGGAGCCGACGGCGTACTGCCGAGAGACGTCGGCGACCTGCGTCATCGCGGCGACGACTTGATCGGATGCCGATCGCTGCTGCTGGGTCGCGACCGAGATCTCCTTGGCGGCGGTCGTCGTCTCGTCGACCATGCCGGAGATGCGCTCCAGTGCGTCGACGACTACCCGGGCGAGCGCGGCGCCGGTCCGCACCTCCTTGTAACCCTCTTCACTGGCGATGATCGTTGCGGAGGTCTCGGCCTGGATCTCGGAAACGATCGCGGAGATCTGGCCAGTGGACTGCTGGGCGCGTTCGGCAAGCTTGCGTACCTCGGCGGCGACGACCGCGAAGCCGCGGCCGTTCTCCCCGGCGCGGGCCGCCTCGATGGCGGCGTTCAGCGCAAGCAGGTTCGTCTGGTCGGCGAGGTCGTTGATGACGTCGAGGATCCGGCCGATCTCCTGGCCCTTCTCGCCGAGTGAAAGGGCACGGCCACCGATCTGTTCGACGCGCAGCGCGATCGTGTCCATCGCGTCGACGCTTGCCGAGACTGCCTCGCGGCCGTCTTCGGCGTGACGCAAGGTCTCCGCGGCGTAGCGGGCAACCGACTCGGAAGTCTCGGCGATCTGAGCCGCGGTGGCGGCCAGCTCCTCGATGGTGGACGTGGTCTCGGAGACTGCCGAGGACTGCTCGGTCGCCGAGGCCGCGTGCTGCTCCGCCGAGGCAAGTAGCTCGTGCGCTGCCGCCACGATCTGCTCGCCGCCGGTGCGGATCTGGCCGACCAGTCCGCGCAGGTTCTCGAGAGTGTCGTCGAACGCCGTCGCGAGCCGGGAGAGCAGCTCCTGCGAGACCTCGTCGGTCTCGACCCGTACCGAAAGGTCGCCGCGCGCGGCCTGGCCGAGGGCTGTGGACAGCGCCTCGACGGTGTTACGCAGCTGATCGCGCTCCTCGTCGGACTGCACACGCTGGATTTCCAGGCGCGACGCGACCGCGTTGCCGAGCAGAGCGACCACGGCGGCTGACGCTCCGATGAGGATCAGCGGCCCGATCGCGGGGCGATGGAGATCGTGTGCGATCCAGGTCGCAAGTACCAGTGAGCCGGTCATCAGCAACGACTGGCCGAAGGCGAGCAGCCGGTTCGGGGCGATGACGGCGGCGCCTGCTGTGGTGACGAGCATCATCACCCAGAACGGACCATGGACGCCGTCGGTCAGCGCCACGACGGCGACACCGACGACCTGGTCGAGCAAGCCCATGAAGAGCAGGTAAGGGATCTCCGTGCCTGGGGCGTGGACCATCATCCACGGCGTGAGGCCCTGGAGCGCGACGGGAACCAGCCCGATCGCGAGCCAGACGTAGATGATGTAGCGGTGCTCGTGCACCGGCTGGAGTCCGTAGTGGGACATGAGCGCAACGGCGATCGCCGCGCCGACGAGCTTCCCGGCGCTGGCGATGCGTGCTTCGAGCGTGATCCGGTGCCACGCCATCATGTCCGACACTTGCTGTCTGCTCCCGCTCTGCGCTGGTCTCCGCGACGATGCATCGGGTGATTCCAGCGACAGGTGTAGCCGGGAATGGTGAAATGACCGAAAAGTCCGCTGATGTCCGAACTGCGACGTACGCCGTCACCGGGTCCGCCTCAGGGATCGGCGCCGCGATCCGGGCTCGGCTCGTTGCGGCCGGCCATCGGGTGATCGGCGTCGACCGGGTGGACGCCGATGTCATCGCCGACCTGTCCAGCCCTGCGGGCCGCGCCGCCGCGGCTGAGGGTGTGCGTGCCGCATGTGACGGTCGGCTGGCGGGTCTGGTGACCTGCGCCGGCATCGCCGGCCTCCCCGGCAGGCCGGCTTCGTTGCTGGTGTCGGTCAACTACTTCGGGACGGTCGAGCTGATCGACGCGCTGCGCGGTGAGCTCGCGGCAGGCTCGGGGAGCGTCGTCGCGATCAGTTCGAACTCCACGACGTGCCAGCCGGGTTTCTCACTGGATCTCGTCGAGGCGTGCCTCGCGGGAGACGAGGCGGCCGCGGCGGCCCTCGCCGACGAGGGCGAGTCGCTCGTCGCCTATCCCGCGACGAAGACTGCGATTGCTCGCTGGATCCGCCGCAATGCGACTAAGGCGGAGTGGATCGGCGCTGGCATCCGGCTGAACGCGCTAGCCCCAGGACTGGTCGAGACGCCGCTGGCTGCCGAACAGCGCAACGATCCGACTATCGGACCGTTGGTGGCGATGTTCCCGTTGCCGATGAACCGCGGCGGGATGCCGGCCGAGATTGCCGAGGCTGCCGACTTCCTGCTGCGCAACCAGTTCTGCGTCGGGACGGTGCTGCTGATCGACGGTGGTACCGAGGCGCTGCTGCGGCCCGATGCTTGGCCTACTCGTTGGGAGATGTGACTCCACAACTCGGCGGCGTCAGGATCCGCAGCGGAACGGCGCGCGCCATGGCGCGGTAGCCGGCCGCTGAGAAGTGCAGATGATCGCCGCCGTCGTACGGCGGGTCGATCCGGCTGTGATCGGCGGGGTCTTCGACGGCGCGTGAGAAGTCGATGACACCGTCGGATAGGCGCTGGCGGCGGATCCAGCCGTTGACCTGCTCGCGCACCAGACCGCCGCCGTTGTCGACGGCGAGCTCGCCGCCGTCGGGGGTCAGCGTGCCGAGATAGATGCGCTTACCGGCTTGATGTGCCATCCGGATGATGCGCTTGTAGCCGACGATCATCGGTGGGGCCTTCACATTTCCGACGTCGTTGATTCCCAGCAGCATGATCACCTCGGTGACGCCGGGGACGTCGAGAACATCGCGACGAAAGCGGGTGACGCCAGTGGGTCCGAGGATCGGGAACTCGGGCGGGTAGACGATCGTGTTGCCCGAGATTCCTGCATCGACGACCGACATCTTGCGATGCGCCTTCTGGAGACGACGGGCGAGATCGTCGGGCCAGCGGCTGTTCTTGTCGAGCTGCTTGCTGTTCGGGGTGACAGCGGTCAGGTCGCCCTGGAAGCCGTCGGTGATCGAGTCGCCGAAGGCGACGACCGTGCCGACCGATCGCGGCGCACGCACATCCAGCCCGTCGGTGTAGTCGATCCCTTGCGGGAGCGCCGGGAAGTTGACGCCGGGAATCGGGGTCGCGACCGGGAACGCTGCACCCGACAGGTCGCTGGTGTGGTTGCCGGCGCCGGCGAGGGTGGACCATGAGGTGGACTGGCTGGTGAAGTGCTCGGTCGGCCTGAGCGCCTGCTCGACGAACACGCTGACGTCGAGCACCTGCAGGGCCTTGATCGCCAGATGGATCGGGTCGCTGAGCAGTTCGCCATGAGCAGGGATCGTGACCGCTTGCTTCCCGGCAAAGTCTGCGGTGCGCATCGTCCCCGCGCGGACGGTTGAGCCCTTCGACTGGATCCCGATAGTCACCTGACCGAAGGTGACGGGCTGCGTACTGAAGCGGTTGGAGAGATGCAGCCGCAAGGTCGTTCCGGCGTAGTGGGTGAACAGCTGCTGACGGATCGTCTGGTCGATGAGCGGGATCGATGCGAACGCGTCGGACGGACTTGCGGTCCAGGTCGCAACCCAGTGGCTGCCGCTACAGGACGCGGGCTGGCCGCCGTCGTGAGCCACTGCGGACTGCATCGGCACCGCGAGGCCCGCGAGCACGAGTGCGGCGACCATACTGGCGCGGTGACGAGCCGGCCGGAGTCCAAGCATCCCGACGTATTCGCCCCGGCGACGCTCGGACCTTTGAAGCTTCGCAACCGGATCATCAAGGCCGCGACGTTCGAAGGCATGAGCTTTCGCGGCAAGGTGTCGGCCGCTCTGATCGACTTCCATCGGTCGATGGCGGCCGGTGGCGTCGGCATGACGACTCTCGCGTACTGCGCCGTGTCACCCGGCGGGCGTGGCGCGCCTCATGAGCTAGTGCCTCGACCGGAGCTCGTACCCGACCTGCGCCGGCTGGTTGATGCCGTTCACGGCGAGGGTGCAGCAGTCAACGCCCAGGTCGGCCACGCCGGACCGATCGGCAATGCCCGGGTCACTGGTTCGAGGGCGTTGGCCGCCTCGACCGGGCTCAGTCCGCTGGGGACGCGCTATCACGCGGCGTCGGTCGCGGAGATCGAAGGCGCGATCGCCGACTTCGCGAATGCCGCGTCACTGCTCGCCGAGGCCGGGTTCGATGCGGTCGAGATTCACATGGGTCACCACTACCTGATCAACTCGTTCATGAGCCCGCGGTTCAACAAGCGCGACGACGAGTGGGGCGGCGACGTCGAACGACGGGCGCGCTTCCCACGTGAGATCGCCAAGGCTGTCCGTGCCGCGGTCGGGCCCGACGTTGCCGTATTGGCGAAGTTCGAGATGGAAGACGGCGTACCTCGCGGGCTGACGGTCGCCGACAGCTTGCCGATTGCGAAGCTGCTCGAGGAGGACGGCCAGCTCGATGCACTCGAGCTCACCGGCGGCGGCTCGCTGGCGAACCCGATGTATCTGTTCCGCGGTGATGTCCCGCGTAGAGAGTTTGCCGCGACGTTGCCTCCGGTGCTTCGGCCAGTGTTCAAGGTGGTCGGCAAGCGCTTCATGCCGGAGTACCCCTATGAGGAGGCGTACTTCCTGACGGAGGCGCGCCAGTTCCGCGAGGCGCTCACGATGCCGCTCGTGCTGCTCGGTGGCATCAGCCGCCTCGACACTGTGGAACAAGGGCTCGCCGAGGGCTTCGAGTTCGTCGCGATGGGTCGGGCGTTGCTGCGCGAGCCGGACCTGGTGAACCAGATGCAGGCCGGGAAGGCGACCGAGTCGGCGTGCATCCACTGCAACAAGTGCATGCCGACGATCTATCGCGGCACGCATTGCGTGCTGGTCGATCCGCAGAACCGCCCTGGACTACGCCTCACTGTCACAGGCTGACTGGCGTTCTCGTCTTCCTTGGTAACGGGAAGGTGAGAGCGATGACCGATCGCGTCATGGAAAGCACTGTCGTACCGCTCATCGAGGTGCCGAAGGGTCTGCTTCGCAAGTTCGCCTGGCGGTACTCGCGCAAGACCTTCGGCGAGGTGGTCGACCCGGTGCGCGCACTCGCGCACCACTCCGGCGTCCTCGAGGCCAACGGGCTGTTCGAGATGGCGCTGAGCAAAAGGTGGAAGGCACTCGACCCCCACCTGATGTGGCTGGCCGTGCAGGCGTCGTCCGGACACATTGGGTGCTCGTGGTGCACCGACTTCGGGTACTACGAAGGCATGCAGCGAGGGATCGACCCACGCAAGGTCCGTGACGTGCCGCGGTGGCGCGACTCCGACGTGTACGACGAGTCTGAGCGCGTCGTCCTGGCGTACGCCGAGGCAGCGACGTCGACGCCGGTCGTCGTCGATGACGACCTGGTGAAGCGACTTCATGCGTGCTTCAGCAACGAGGAGATCGTCGAGCTCGTCTGCTGGATTGCGCTGGAGAACTACCGGTCGCGAATCAACGCCGGACTCGGACTGACCAGCCAAGGGTTTGCTGCCCGGTGCGAGCTGGCACCTGCACCATGACGTCCAATGACGTCGATGAGTTCATGGCGCAGCGCCCTCGGCTGGTCGGCATCGCCTACCGGATGCTTGGCAGCACCGCAGACGCAGAAGACGTCGTCTCGGAGGCGTACCTGCGGTGGAAGGACCGACGCGACGGTGAGGTGTCGTCGAGTGCGTCGTACCTTGCGACGATCGTGGTTCGGCTCTGTATCGACGAGCTGCGATCGGCCCGGGTTCGCCGTGAGTCCTATGTCGGGCCGTGGCTGCCGGAGCCGGTGCTCGTCGACGAGGCAAGTCCGGAGAGCGCGGCCGAGCTTTCCGACTCGCTGTCGCTCGCGTTCCTCGTCGTCCTCGAGGAGCTCGCGCCGGTCGAGCGAGCGGCGTTCCTGCTTCACGACGTGTTCGACTACGACTACGCCGAGATCGCTCGGATGCTGGAACGCGGCGAGCCAGCCTGCCGCCAGCTCGTCAGCCGGGCGCGCCGTCGGATCGGTGAGCGACGTCACCGTTTCGACGCGGATGAACGCGCCGGTCGCGAGCTGGCCGAACGGTTTCTCGCCGCGTGTGCGGGAGGTGACCTCGATGGGCTGATGGGTGTGCTCGCCGATGACGTCGTGCTGTGGACCGACGGCGGCGGCGTCGTGAAGGCAGCGCGCCGCCCGATCCATGGCGCGAGCAAGGTCGCGAGGTTCCTCGTGGCAATCGCGACTGGGATTCCGGCCGGGACCGAGTTTCGCGAGTCGACGATCAACGGGCGTCCGGGCTATCTCTTCATCGAAGATGGCACCGTCACGTCAACGCTGTCGTTCGATATCGTCGATGGGCTGGTCGTCGGGATCGCGTCGGTTCTCAATCCCGACAAGCTGCGTGGGCTGACATGATCAGTCCCCATGAAAATGGGGATCGTCGGTTTGCTGCTGGCCATCTCGGTGGTCGGTGTGCCCGCGCGCTCATCTGCGGCGTCATGTCCGGTCTACAAGCAGACGAAGATCGCCTACAGCCTCGGCATTCTTGAAAGCTTGCTGCCGGACAACCACGGCGGAATGCTGCTGTCTGCGTCGACCGGGAATGCGGTCGAGCGACTCCTGCCGAACGGTCACGTCGCTGTGCTCGCCAAAGTCTCTAGCCCCGGCCAGCTTGTCTGGGATGGCACGGACACGGTGATGTTCCCGACCGGCGATGCGCTTGCGTCCGGGGCGTTGAGCCGGGCCGACGGCACGCTGTCCACGCTCAACTTGAGGACCCGCAAGCTCACCACCGTCGTCACCGGGCTGACAATGCCGAATGGCCTGGCGGTCAGTCACGGCTCGGCGTACGTCACGCGCGACCTCGGCGCGGGGACCGGAATCACTCAGATCTCGTTGGGGCGCAAGCCGAAGGTCACGACGAGCTGGTCGAAGGTGTCCGATACCAACGGCATTGCGATCGATCAAAAGCGCCGCGTGATGTACGTCGACCAGACCTTCACGGTTGGCGGGCCGGTCGTGCGGATCCCGATGGCGCGGCCGAATGCGTCGGCGCAGATCGGGGATGTCTCCCAGGTCGGTGGCTCCCCAGTGCAGCTGCTCGACGACCTGACGATGGCCAAGGGCGTGCTGTATATACCTGGCAACGGTGGCGGTGATCTGTTCAGCTTCGATCCGCGAACCCAGCAGACATGTCTGATTGCCGCCGGTTTGGGCAATCCCTCCGACGTGACCGTCGGAACCGGCCACGGCTGGCGAAAGGGCGCGCTGTTCGTGTGTGGCTTCGACGGCGCGGTCCGTGAGTTCACTCGCCAGTAGTCCGGTGGGTACGTGGAGCGTTTGAGTTTGAACCCGATCTGGTCGATGGTCGAAGTACGGATCAGAACGCGAATCAGAAGGGCCCGCTCGTGACGGCGTCGCCGATGGCCGCGCCCGGGTCTGCTCACGAGCAGGCTCGGGCGCTCGTTGATGCGGTGGAACAGGTTGTGCTGGGCCGTCGTGCTGCGGTCGAGCTGACCGTCGCCGCGGTGATCTCCGGTGGCCACGTGCTGATCGAGGACGTGCCTGGGTCCGGCAAGACGACCATGGCGCGGGCCTTGGCGCAGGCCATGGGAGGCAACTTCCGGCGGGTCCAGGCGACCGCTGACCTGATGCCGGCCGACATCACGGGCTCGTCGGTTTGGGAGCCGGCGCGCAGCGCCTTCACGTTCGTCCCCGGCCCGCTGTTCGCCAACGTCGTACTCGTCGACGAGCTCAACCGCGCCTCGCCGCGCACCCAGTCTGCGTTGCTCGAGGCGATGGACGAGTCAGCTGTCACGGTCGACGGCGTCCGGCACCTGCTGCCCGATCCGTTCGTCCTGCTGGCCACCCAGAACCCGTACGAGCAGTGGGGCACCTATCCGCTTCCCGAAGGTCAGCTCGACCGGTTCACGGCGTTAGTGCATCCCGGGCCGAATGCCGAAGATGTCGAACGTCGGATCGTTCGTGAACAGCTCGTCGCACCGACAGTCGATGGCTTGCGGGCCGTGATTCAGCCCGGTGAGCTGCCTGCGTTGCGCCACGCAGTTCGCACCGTGCACGTCGCCGATCCGGTCCTCGCGTACGCAGTCGCGATCGTAGGTGCAACCCGCACCTACCCCGGCGTTGCGATCGGGGCGAGCACGCGCGCCGCGCTCGCACTGGTGCGCTGCGCCCAGGCTCGGACCGTGCTGCAAGGCCGTCCGCACGTGCTGCCCGACGACGTGAAGGCTCTCGCCGTCTCGGTCCTTGGACACCGGCTCGTCCTGGCCGGCGATGACGGCGGCCACGTCCGCGGCCAGCAGGTCATCTCCGACATCGTGTCGAGGGTGCCGGCTCCGCTGTCCGGCGCCTGACGCGATCAGGTCGACATAGTGCGCAGGGCCACATTGATCCGGCGGTTCCAGCTGCTGCCGCGGCCTACTCGTAGTACGTCGCTGATCCTGCTGCTCGCGGCGTTGCTCGAGCTATTGGGTCGGCTGATCCACTCGACCGGCGTCACGCTTGCCGCAGCAGCAGGAGTCGGGGCCGTCGTCGGCGATTGGCTGCTCACCCCGCGCGCATCCCTCGACGACGTCGAGCGGCATACGCCGTCGCGCATGGCTGTTGGCGTCGAGACGACAGTCCAGCTCAGCTTCACGTCGCGCGGCAGTCGATTCGGCGGCCGCCGCCCGATTGTGTTGATCGACCACGCGCCCGGTCTCGATACCGGCCGATACGTCACGCCCGCGTTGCGGATGGGTGAGCGCGCGATTGGTCAGCGGACCGCGACGCCGTTGCGTCGCGGTTGCTGGTCGCATGGCGGCCGGGTCGATCTCGAGGCTTACTCGCCCCTCGGCGGTTGGGTACGTCGCGCCCGGGTCCGGCTTCCCGAGTCCGGCTGGGTCCACCCCGGTCCGGCGACACCGTTGCGGTTGCCCGACCTGACGTCCGGCGAGCTCTACGGCCGAACGTCGTCGTCACTCAGTGGCGGTGGCATCGACTTCTACGGCATCCGTGAGTGGCGGCCGGGAGATCCGCGATCGGCGATCCACTGGCGAGCGTCGGCTCGCCGCAATGAGCTCGTCGTGATGGAGCGGGAGCGGCCGGGACATCCGACATTGCTCGTTGTGGTGGGTCCGCTCGGCGCCGGGGATGGTCCGGAGAGCCTGCTTGCACGGGTTGCTGCGACGACGCTGCACACCTTGCGCGACGGGCGGGGGGTGGTGCTGCTCGCGGACGGTGCGCCTTCGATGGTGACGCGGCCGATCGATGCGCTCGACTGGTTCGCTGGCGTCGACCCAGTCGCTGCACCGACGGCAGACCAGCTGCGCTCGGCCCTGCAGCTCGCCGGTGCGGGCGCGGTGGTGCTCTGGCTTGGTGCCGAGCTGCCCGATCAGGTGCGCGCCGCAGGCCGGGCCACCGGCGCGGGCGCCGTGGTGGCGGCGACCGAGCTGGCCGGGTTGGTCGCGAGATGAGTCCCGACGAGCTGCGGGCGCGGCGCTGGTGCGGTGCGGGTTGCGCGATCGCGCAGGTCGCGGCGACGGCCGCGGGCATGGTGCCGTGGTGGGCATTGCCGGTCACGCTGGCGCTGACGTTCGCGGTTGTCCGGCCGAGCGGTCCGGTCAACCCCGCGCGCGCGATCCTGACCCGCAACGCCGGCGTCGGCAGCGTCGCTGTCTTCTCGACGATCATCGCGATACGCACGATCGGCCAAGGTCGGCAGGGCGTCGTCGATCCCACGTCGACGCTGCGCTCTTTGACCGAGGCGCTGGTCGTGCTCTCGCTGATCATGGCGCCGCAAGCGCGCACACCACGCGAACATCGGGTGTGGCTGACGGTCACGACCGGTGTCCTCGTCGCTGCGGCGGCGGGCGCGAAGACCGGCGGAGTCGGCTTCCTGCTCGGCGCTGCCTGGATCGTCGTACTGATCGCCATCGCCAAGGTCCAGACGACCGCGGCGTACGTCGACGGCGCCGTGACGGCAGAGGTGATTGGTGCGCCCCGGCGTGCGACCGCCGCGGGATTCCGGCAGCTGGACGAGCTCGGACCGATCGTCGCCACACTGGTAGCTGGCGCACTCGTCTTCTTCCTGCTGCCGACTGGGCTGGGCGGCGGCGATCTGGCTCGGGTGCTGGCTCGCCACGTCCAGGAGTCGAGCCTCGTCCTCGCCAACCGCGAAGACATCGGCGTCGACACCGAAGGCTTCGGCGACCTCAGTCTCCTGGTGCGTGGTGACCTGCCGGACACTCCTTTGCTCAAGGTGCCGCTGAGCTCGCCGGTGCTCTGGCGCGGCACCTTCTTCCGGTCCTATACGGGGACATCTTGGAACAACCTCGAGGGCGGGCCGACGACCGTGAACGGGACGTCGGCGAGGATCCCGCGGATCGCTGACGACCCGATCCCCGTCGGCGGCACTACGCGTCGCGATGAGGTCCAGGTCGAGCCTGGTGCCCGCGGCGGGCTGATCTGGGCGCCGGGTGTTCCGACCCACATCGCCGGCTCCGTCACTGGAGTGTTCAGGATCGTGCGGAGCCCGCAGAACGTGCGGATCTTCTCGCGCGGCCTGCTCACGAGCTACACCGTCACCTCTGTGGTGCCGCAGACGTCGGCAGGACATCTGGCGACGGCGACCGGTCCGGACCCGGTGAACCCGGCGTGGACCGCGCTGCCTGCCGAGCTCCCGACCGAGGTCGCGACGCTCGCGCACCAGATCACCGCGGGCGCGACGAACCGCTACCAGCAGGTCGTCGACCTCGAGCGGTACCTACGCGGCCATGAGACCTACACGCTGAACGCACCGGTACCGTCGGCAGGCAAGGATGCGGTCGACGACTTCCTGTTCCACACCCACCTCGGCTTCTGCGAGCTGTTCGCCTCGGCGGAAGCCGTCATGCTCCGCACCCTTGGCGTGCCGACCCGGCTGGTGAGCGGCCTTGCCTACGGCCAGCGCGATGGGACGCAGCGGCTGTATACAGCCGCCAACGCGCACGCCTGGGTCGAGGTCTACTACCCGAGGATCGGCTGGTCGCCGACCGACCCGACCGCCGGCGTACCGCTCGCGCCCGGGCCAGGGACCGGTAGCTCGCTGCTCTCGCGCGCGTTCGATGAGGTGGCATCGGCGCTGCCGGGTGGGCGCCTGTCGCTGGCGGTCCTCGGCGCGGTTCTGCTGGTCATCCTCGGTTGGGTGTTTCGCAGCCTGCTAAGCGGCGAGGGCCTGAGCTGGCCGGGTCGCCGCCGGCGTGTGAAGGGCGCACCACCGGGTCCGGTCCTTGCGGCGTATCTGCGCGTAACCGGGGACCGGCACGGTCCGCCACCTCGCGCGAGCGCTGAGACCGCTCGGCAGTACCTCGCTCGGGTCGGTGGGTCCTCGCAGATGGATGACGCCGTGCTTGCGCTGGAGCAGGAGCTCTACGGCGACGGGCCGCCGACCGACGCCGAGATCCTTGCGGCGGTCGAAGCTCTCGAAGGCCTGCTGCCCGCCAGGTAGAGCCCTCGCCTTCCCCGAAGTAGCACACAGTCGCCCTCGCCGCTGAGTGCTTTGCGGCCTGATGCCCGATTTAGCGGGCGGATGCGGGGCAGTTGTGTGCTACTTCGGGGAAGCGGGAGGCCGGCCGCGTCGTGGCAGCGGCTTGGCCTGCTTTGGCAACCGTCCGTTGTCGCTGAGGGCGCGACGTAGGAGGACCTCGATCTGGGCGTTGACGCTGCGTAGCTCGTCCGCGGCCCACCGCGCCAGGGCATCGTGGACCGCGGGGTCGATGCGCAGCAGGAGCTGCTTACGTTCCTTGCTCAACGCTCGGCGTCCGGCGTTGGGCTCACGAATAGAGCGAGCCGGCGTTGACGATCGGCGACGTGGGCTGCTCGCTGCACAGCACGACCATGAGATTGCTGACCATGCTCGCGGTGCGCTCCTCATCGAGGTGGACGACGTTGGTCTTGTTGAGCCGGTTGAGAGCCAGCTCGACCATGCCGACCGCGCCTTCGACGATCGTCGTTCGCGCCGAGACGACCGCGCTGGCCTGCTGTCGTCGCAACATCGCTTGGGCGATCTCCGGGGAGTAGGCGAGGTGACTGATCCGTACCTCGATGACTTCGATGCCCGCGATCGAGACACGCTGGGCCACCTCGGCCGCAAGCTCGCCGGCGACGACGTCGGTTGAGCCGCGTAGCGAGGTGCCTTTGCCGCCACCGTTGTCGTACGGATGAGTGGTGGTGACATGACGCAGCGCGGACTCGGCTTGGACGGCGATGAAGTTGTCGTAGCTGTCAACGGCATACGTTGCCTTTGCGGTGTCGGCAACCTGCCAGACCACGATCGCCGCAATCTCGATCGGGTTGCCGTCCGCGTCATTGACCTTGAGGTGGTTGGTCTCGAAGTTCCGCACGCGCGTGCTCACTCTGAAGTGCGCGGTGAGCGGCATC
>DATAVE010000009.1:0-6829 GCA_036267875.1 Mycobacteriales bacterium | reverse complement strand
GACCCACGCCGCGAACATCCTCGGGATGGACATCAAGGGCCACACGGTCCACACCATCCTGATCTCCGAGGCCGCGGACATCGGCTCGGAGTACTACTTCTCGTTCCTGCTCGACCGGGCGAACCGTCGCTACCTCGCGATGTGCTCCTCCGAGGGCGGCATGGAGATCGAGCAGCTCGCGGTTGAGAAGCCCGATGCGCTCGCCCGGGTCGCGGTGGACCCGGTCGCTGGTGTCGACGCGGCCAAGGCCCTTGAGATCGCGACCGCGGGCAACATCCCTGAGGCCGTCCGTCAGCAGGCCGCCGACGTCATCGTGAAGCTTTGGGACGTCTTCATCGGCGAAGAGGCGACGCTCGTCGAGGTCAACCCGCTCGTGCGTACGCCGGACGACAAGATCCTCGCGCTCGACGGCAAGGTGACGCTGGATGAGAACGCGTCGTTCCGTCACGCCGAGGTGCACGAGGCCTACAGCGACATCACCGCCACAGACCCGCTCGAGGTCCGCGCGAAGTCTTTGCACCTCAACTACGTGAAGCTCGACGGCGAGGTCGGAATCATCGGCAACGGCGCCGGCCTCGTGATGTCGACGCTCGACGTCGTTGCCTACGCCGGTGAGGAGTTCGGCAACGTTCGCCCAGCCAACTTCCTCGACATCGGTGGTGGCGCGTCGGCCGAGGTGATGGCCAACGGCCTCGACGTGATCCTGTCCGACCCAGCAGTGCGCTCGGTCTTCGTCAACGTCTTCGGCGGCATCACCTCGTGTGACGCAGTCGCGAACGGCATCGTGCAGGCGCTCGCACTTCTCGCGTCTCGTGGCGAGGACGTGACCAAGCCCCTCGTCGTACGCCTCGATGGCAACAATGCCGAGGAGGGACGCCGCATCCTCACCGACGCCGCGCACCCGCTCGTCGAGCAGGTGGACACGATGGACGGTGCGGCGCGACGAGCCGCCGAGCTCGCAGGAAGGGTGAAGTAGTCGTGGCTATCTGGCTGACCAAGGACAGCTTGGTGATCGTCCAGGGAATCACGGGCTCGGAGGGCACCAAGCACACGCGCCGCATGGTCGCGTCCGGGACGAATGTCGTGGGCGGCGTCAACGCTCGCAAGGCCGGCACCGACGTGGATGGCATCCCGGTGTTCGCTTCGGTCTCCGAGGCGATGGCCGCCACGGGTGCCGACGTGTCGGTCGGATTCGTGCCGCCGGCGTTCACCCGCGACGCGGCGCTCGAGGCCGTCGACGCCGAGATCCCGCTGCTTGTGGTGATCACCGAGGGCGTGCCGGTGCAGGACACGGCGTACTTCCGCGCATATGCGGAGGAGCGGGGCAAGACCCGGATCATCGGGCCGAACTGCCCGGGGCTGATCTCGCCTGGACAGGCCAACGCGGGGATCATCCCGGCCGACATCTCCGGTTCGGGGCGGATCGGGCTGGTGTCGAAGTCCGGCACGCTGACCTACCAGATGATGTACGAGCTGCGTGACATCGGCTTCACGACCGCAGTCGGCATCGGCGGTGACCCGGTCATCGGTACGACGCACATCGACTGCCTCGCGGCGTTCCAGGACGATCCGGACACCGAGGCGATCGTGATGATCGGCGAGATCGGCGGCGACGCCGAAGAGCGGGCCGCCGACTTCATCAAGGCCAACGTGACCAAGCCGGTCGTCGGCTATGTCGCCGGCTTCACCGCGCCTGAGGGCAAGACCATGGGCCACGCGGGAGCGATCGTGTCCGGCTCGTCGGGCACTGCGTCCGCGAAGGCCGAAGCGCTGGAGGCAGCCGGCGTACGAGTGGGCAAGACCCCCAGCGCGGCGGCTCAGCTAATGAAGGAAATCCTCAGCTAGAGCCATCCGTATCGCCATAGCTGTACGTATGTGCCATCCGTTCAGCCCTGACGGCGTGTAACACCTGTCACTTGAGTTGCTTGCTGTCACCATCACGACGTGAGCCAGACCGTCGCACCACCGCGAGCCACCGCTGCTGCTCGTCAGCGGTCGCGGCGCGAGGCCGACCACGCGGCGGTCTCGCCGTTGTGGCTGCGCAGCCTGCTCACAGCGGTCTGGTCGACAGCGGTCGGACTTGCCGTCCTCGTTGTTCTCTCGCTCATCGACTGGACCGCCGACTCTCGTACGACGAGCAGCGCAGGCGCCGCAATGCGCTTCGCGGTCGCTCTTTGGCTCGACGCCCAGCGCGCCCCGCTGCATGTCCCAGGCGGGGAGATTGCCGTTGCGCCGCTCGGGCTGACCTTGCTGCTCGGCGGCCTGCTCGCACGGTTTGCCCGCATCCTGTTGCGTGACGCCACTAGCCAGCAGCCAGGCGCTGTTGCCGCGATGGTGTTCGCGGTCTCGATCCCGTACGCCGGAATCGCCGCGGCGCTCGCCGTCGTCGCTCGGACCGACTCGATCCGACCATCGCCGGCGACCACTTTCATTGCAGCGGGCGGTTTCAGCCTGCTCGCGACGACGATCGGCGGCATGCGCGGTGCCGGACAGTGGTCGGTGCTGTGGGACCGGTTGAACGACACCACCCAAGCCGCGGTGAAAGCCGCGGCGGCTGCGGGAGCAGTACTACTCGCGAGCTCGACCGTCCTCACGGCGGCCGCGCTGATCGAGCACCACAAGCTGATTGCCAACAGCCTGACCGGCTACGGCAACGGTTCGGGTCAGTTCACGATGGCGCTGCTCAGCATCTGGCTCATCCCCAATGCCGTCTTGCTGACCCTGTCCTACCTGACCGGCGCCGGCTTTGTTGTCGGGTCGGGTGCGTCCGTCACTCTCGGCCATTCGCACGTCGGCGCGACGCCGGCCTTGCCGATCCTCGCTGCCATTCCGCGTGGCGGCGCGTCGTGGGTCGTGATCACCCTGGCCGTGGCCGCCGTTGCTGGTGCAGCAGCGGTCGCAGCGTGGCGGATCGATCGCGGCACCGCGACCGACCTCGCGACGAAGTGCAGCGCCGCCCTGGGGCTGGCCGCGATAATCGCCGCTGGCACGGCGCTGCTCGAGGCGGTGGCCGGCGGCCCGGCGGGCCCAGGAAGGCTCGCAACGTTCGGTCCCTCGCCGTGGAAGGTCGCGCTCAGCGTCGCCTTCGAGATCGCCGGTGCCGTGATCGTTTACATCTCGATGCAGGCCGCCTGGCAGACCTGGCGAGCCAACCGCGACTGACGCGCGGCTACTTCGTGCGAACGGCGATCGTCTTGGCGGCGTAGTCGTACCAGCCGCGGTTGCGATGCGTTGAGTCGAAGAACGGCGAGAGATACATGATCAGCTGTAGGAATGGGATGATCGCCGAGACGGCAGGAATGATCGACCGGACGAAGGCAGCTCCCGCGTCAGGCTTCGAGCCGTCCACGAGCATCGCGACCCGGACGCCGACTGCCTTCTTTCCAAGCGTCGCGCCCCACGTGCTCAGCATCACGACCTCGTAGATAACGGTGATCACCGCGACGACCAGGGCGAGCTTGAAGTAGCCCGCGGTGTCGATGTTGAGCGTCGTCGTCCCGTCCACGTTGGTGACCTTGTGAAGGACGTGGAGTCCGCCGACAGCCGCGACGATGCCTGCTACGACCCCGACGAGGATGAGATCGATGATCCGGGCGAGCAGCCGCATGCCCATCGGAGCGGGGTCGTTGATGCGTTGACCTGGAGGCGGGCCGTACCCGCCATACGCAGGGGCGCCGTAGGGCGGAGGCGGTGCGCCGTAGGGCGGGGGCGGCGGTACTGCCGGGTCGGTTGGCTCGGTCACGGTCGGCCTCCTCTGTGGCGGTCAGCATGGCAGAGGTGGGTGAAGAGCCACCGGCTATCCTGGAGGCCTTCCCTCTCCACTTCTCGGGGAGATCTCCTTGGCTTTTCGGCTGGTCGTGTTGGTGTCCGGTTCGGGCACCAACCTCGCCGCGCTGCTCACCGCCGCGGCGGATCCGGCGTACGGCGCGGAGATCGTCGCGGTCGGGGCTGACCGCAACGAGATCGACGGACTCGGCCGAGCCGAGAGGGCAGGCGTGCCGACGTTCGTTCGCCGACTTGCCGACTATCCGACCAGGCAGGAGTGGGACAGCGCGCTGGCCGACGCGGTGTCCGAATATGAGCCAGACCTCGTCGTGTCCGCGGGATTCATGAGGATCCTCGGCCCGGCATTTCTCGCGGCTCACCCGTGCACCATCAACACCCATCCCTCGTTGCTCCCCGCGTTCCCGGGCGCACACGCGGTCACAGAAGCACTCGAAGCGGGCGTCACGACCACGGGCGCGACCGTCCACTATGTCGATGCGGGCGTCGACACCGGAGACGTCATCGACCAGGTCGAGGTCGTGGTCGAGGCCGGCGACGACGAGGCGAGCCTGCACGAACGGATCAAGGTCGCCGAGCGCCAGATGCTCGTGACGACCGTGGAGCGGATGGCACATTCGCTCTCCCAGACGGCAACCCGAGAGGCAACAGCGTGAGTGAGGACGGCAAGCGGCCGATCAAGCGGGCCCTGGTCAGCGTCTATGACAAGACGGGGCTGGCCGAGCTCGGCAAGGCCCTCGCGGCTGCCGGGGTCGAGGTCGTCTCGACCGGCTCTACCGCCGCGAAGCTGCGTGACGCCGGCATCGACGTCACTGCGGTCGAGGACCTGACCGGCTTCCCGGAGTGCCTCGAGGGGCGGGTCAAGACGCTGCACCCGAAGGTGCACGCGGGGATCCTCGCCGACCTTCGCAAGGACGACCACGCCAAGCAGCTCGACGACCTCGGCGTACAGCCCTTCGAGCTGGTCATCGTGAACCTCTATCCGTTCGCGGCGACGGTCGCTTCGGGCGCGAGCCCTGACGAGTGCGTCGAGCAGATCGACATCGGTGGGCCGTCGATGGTCCGCGCGGCCGCGAAGAACCACCCGAGCGTCGCGGTCGTCGTCGACCCGGGCGCCTATGGCGACGTCATCGAGGCGCTGACCAACGGCGGCTTCAGCTATGCCCAGCGGCAGCGGCTCGCCGCGCAGGCCTTCCAGCACACCGCGTCATACGACGTCGCCGTCGCCTCCTGGATGGGCAGTGTGCTCGCCCCGACCGACGACGGCACCGGCTTCCCGGCCTGGGCCGGTGCGACGTGGGAGCGCGAAGCAGTCCTGCGGTACGGCGAGAACCCCCACCAGCGCGCCGCCCTATATGTAGGTGCGGACGGCGGCGGCCTAGCGGGCGCCGAGCAGCTGCACGGCCCTGAGCTCTCCTATAACAACTACGTCGACACCGACGCGGCCCGTCGGGCGGCGTACGACTTCAAAGATCCCTGCGTCGCGATCATCAAGCACGCCAACCCGTGCGGCATCGCGGTCGGCAAGGACATTGCCGAGGCACATCGGCTCGCCCACGCGTGCGATCCGACGTCGGCCTACGGAGGAGTCATCGCGGCCAACCGCACGATCACCAAGGAGCTGGCCGAGCAGCTAGCCGGCGTGCTGACCGAGGTGATCTGCGCGCCCGGGTACGACGAGGATGCTCTCGAGGTCTTCAAGGCCAAGGCGAAGCTCCGCGTGCTCAGATGCGCAGCCGCCGCAGCACCGACGACGATCGAGATGCGGCCGGTCAGTGGCGGTCTGTTGCTCCAGTCCGTCGACCACGTCGACGCCGCCGGCGATGACCCGACGACCTGGACGTTGCAGACCGGTGAGACGGCTGATGCGGAAACTCTGGACGACCTCGCGTTTGCGTGGCGCGCCTGCCGGTCGGTGAAGTCCAACGCGATCCTGCTCGCCAGCGGTGGAGCGTCGGTCGGCGTCGGAATGGGCCAGGTCAACCGGGTCGACTCCGCGAAGCTCGCGGTCTCACGTGCGGGCGACCGCGCCAAGGGCTCGGTCGCCGCGAGTGACGCATTCTTTCCGTTCCCCGATGGTCTCGAGATCCTCGTCGAAGGCGGAGTGAAGGCCATCGTCGAGCCCGGTGGATCAGTGCGCGACGACGAGGTCATCGCCGCGGCGAAGGCGGCCGGCGTCACGCTCTACTTCACTGGAACCCGCCACTTCTACCACTGACCGCAACCTGTCAGACCGTGACGCCGTCATAGCGGGTCCACGGTCTGACAACTCGAGGGGACGGACACGATGACGGCTCGAATGCTGCCCGGCGCACCCGTCGCGGAGGCCGTGCTCGCGGAGCTCGCGCCGCGGATCAAGGCACTGGTCGAGGCCGGCCACACGCCCGGTCTCGGCACGATCCTGGTCGGCGACGACTCGGCGAGCGAGGGCTACATCCGGGTGAAGCAGGAGAAGGCTGCCGCGCTCGGATTCACCTCGCCTCATATCCACCTCGGGCAGGACGCGACCCAGGCGGACGTCATCGCTGCGATCCGCGACTTCAACAACGCCGCTGAGGTCGACGCGATGTTGGTGCAGCACCCGACGCCGCCGCAGATCGACTTCGACGCGGCGTTGCTCGAGATGGATCCGGACAAGGACGTCGACGGCCTGCACCCGGTCAACATGGGCCGGCTTGCGCTGGGCATGAAGGGTCCGGTGCCGTGCACCCCCGCCGGCATCGAGGCGCTCCTCGCGCACTACGAGATCCCGGTGTCCGGTCGCTCGGTGTGCGTTCTTGGGCGAGGTACGACGCTCGGCCGCCCGCTCTCGCTGCTGCTCACCCAGAAGCGCCCGACTGCCAACGCGGCCGTCACGGTGGTGCACACCGGCGTACCGAACTGGGCCGACTACACCCGCGCCTCGGAGATCGTCATCGCCGCGGCCGGCGTACCCGGCATCCTGCAGCCCGAGCACATCACGCCCGGTGCAACAGTGATCGGCGGCGGTGTGAGGTACGAAGGCCGCAGGCTGCTCCCCGACGTCGACGAGTCCTGTGAGGCAGTG
>DATAVE010000008.1:0-5150 GCA_036267875.1 Mycobacteriales bacterium | reverse complement strand
GGGCTGCCAAGCGTCGAGCCGCTAGCCGTTCGGAAGCACGACCGCGCGACCGTTGAGGGTGCCGGCCTTGAGCCGTTCGTATGCCGCAGGGGTGTCGTCGAAGGCGAACTGCTCGACCTCGACCACGACCTCGCCGGACTTCGCCAGCGCGATCACTTCGTGTAGCTCGGCGATGGTTGCGCCCTGCGGGTTGAACAGGTCGCAGTCGTGGGCCATCGCGCCGTACCGGACCTCGGCGGAGCCGAAGCCCTGGCCGACCAAGGCGATCGCACCGGCCTTGGCGGCGTTGCGGAACGACGCGCGGATGGTGGCGTCGCTGCCGACGAAGTCGAGGATGGCGTCTGCGCCGCCGTCGCCGATCGCCGCGGCGAGCCGCTTCGACAGGCCTTCGCCGGCCTCGATCACGTCGTGGGCGCCAAGATCGGTCGCGGCCTTTATCCGCTCCGGCTTCGCCTCGACCGCGATGATTCGCGCCGAGGTCAGCATCCGCAGCCACTGCACGCCGTACGCCCCGAGTCCGCCGACCCCGATCACGACGACCGTCGAGTCGTCGTAGATCTTGGGCAGCACCTTTTTTACCGCGTGGTAGGACGTGGCGCCCGCATCGGTCAGCGGACCGACGATCCGCGGGTCGAGCTCGCCGAGCGGGACGATCTGGCCGGCGTCGAGGACGAGGTACTCCGCCAGCCCGCCGTCGGTACCGAAGCCGCGTCCGTGCCAGGTGTCGACGCAATAGTTGTCCTGTCCGCGCTTGCACCAGCGACAGCTGCCGCACGGCGCCATGCACGCGACCGCGACGGGCTCATCGACGGTTACGCCTTCGACTCCGTTGCCGACCGCGTCGATCCAGCCGGCGATCTCGTGGCCGAGGGTGAACGGCAGGTCGTAGGGGAGTAGTCCGGCTGGAGCGTCCAGGAAGATCACGTCGGAGTGGCACAGGCCGACGCCACCGACCCGCACCCGGACCTGGCCGGGACCGGGAACCGGGATCGGGATCTCGTCGAAGTCGGCGCGCTGCCAGTCGAGCAGCCGGTATGCCTTCATCAGGCCGGTCACGGTCGCTCCACCCGCGTCGTGTTGGCCCAGTTGACCCGCAGCTCCCGACGGCTGATCAGCCACCGGCCGTCCACGCGCTCGAAGTCATCGATGTAGCTGAGGTAGAGGGTGTAGTCGCGGATGTTCGGCGGCGCTCCGATGAGGTGATGGGCGTCGCAGCGGGTCACGCCCTTTGCGCGGTCGACGAGGATCTCGACGGCGCTGTTGGCGATCGAGTGATGGGTCGCGCCGTAGTCGCGGATCCGGTTGAGCGCTGCGGCGATCTCGGTCCGTCCTCGTCGATGTGAGGTCGGGTCCTCGAGATCGGGGTCGAGCCACATCAGGAACTCGCCCTCCTCGGTGAACAGCTCGGCGGCGGCCTCGCCGTCGGCGCGGTCAGCCGCCGCGCAGTAGTGCTCGACCAGCAGCCTGAGCTCCCAGTGATCGGTCAGGTCCGGAGACGTCATGCCGTCACCTCACGAAATGTGGCGCCGAGGGTTGCGAGTGCCCCGGGTGCCTCGGCGATCGTCGGTGCGAACGCGGCGATGTTGACCGTGACGTCGGTGACGCCTGCCGCGACCAGGTTCGGTACGCCGGCGATCGTCGCGACCGCGTCGGGCTTGCCGTCCCCGCCGACAACGGTTGCGGCGCGCGACTGGATGTCGATGTGGCGATCCGTCGAAGCAGCGATGCGCGCGGCGCCGTCGCGTACGTCGTCGGCGGTTGCGCCCATGATCGGGATCCACCCGTCGCCGAGCTCGACGACCCGGCGCAGCATTCGATCGCTCAGCGTGCCGCCGAACCACACCGGCAGCCGCGACTGCATCGGCTGCGGCGAGCAGAAGGTCTCGGCGAAGCTGACTGTCTTTCCCTCGTACGAAGCAGGGAGGTCAGTCCAGAGCGCCCGGCAGGCAGCGATGGTCTCCTCGAGCAGCAGGCCGCGGTCCGCGAACGTCAGACCCTGCGCGTCGTACTCCTCTTTTTGCCACCCCACCCCGACGCCGAGGTCGACCCGACCGCCGGACAACGCGTCCAACGTGGCGACTTGCTTGGCCAGCAGAGCCGCAGGCCGAAGTGGCGCGATCAGGATGCCGGTCGACAGCCTGATCCGGGAGGTGACCGTCGCCATGGCAGTCAGCACAATGAGCGGCTCGAGCCAGGGCGCCTCGGGGGGCACCGGGAACCGACCCCACGCGTAGGCGTCGGTGTGATGCCCCATTACGACGTGGTCGACCACGACGATCCGGTCGACTCCCGAGTCCTCGGCGACGCGGGCGATGTCGATCAGCGCGCGCCAGTCGCCGCCTGCCCACCCGCCGAAGTTCGGTACGCCGATGCTCAGCGTTGCGGCCATCGGTCTCCTGCCACCCGGGCTCATATCTGACGCCCCGTCAGATATCGTCAGGCTAGGCCAGCCCCGGAGGATTCGCAGAAGATGTCGACAAGCGCTGACGAGCTTCACACTCCCGCTTTCATGCCCAACCTTTTGGTTGCGGCACTGCAGCGGCACGCCGACAAGCCGGCGGTCTATCTGGGCGAGGAGATCCTCACCGGATCCCAGGTTGCCGCACAGATGAGCAAGTACGTGCAGGCATTCGCGTCGCTCGGCATCACCGAGCACCACCCGATCGCGATGCTGTCGAAGAACCGCCCCGAGGTGCTGTTCACGATGGGCGCCAACATGCTGACGCCGTGCCGCAGTACGGCGCTGCATCCAATGGGTTCGGCCGATGACCAGGCGTACGTCCTCGTCGATGCCGAGGTCGAGACGCTGGTATTCGATCCGAGCGCCTTCGACGAGCGCGCCGCCGAGCTCCGCGACCGAGTGCCGGGTCTCAAGACGCTGTTGTCGCTCGGCCCGTCCGAGGTCGGCATCGACTTGATCGCCCTCGCCGAGACCTTCGAGGCGAAGCCGCTCGTCGCGCCCGAGGTCGATGGTGACGACGTCAGTGGCTTCACCTACACCGGTGGCACGACCGGCGCCTCCAAGGGCGTCATGCAGACCTATCGCAGCGGCGCGACGCTCACCCAGATCCAGCTCATGGAATGGGAGTGGCCGGAGGAGACGCGATTCCTCATCGCGACCCCGCTGTCACATGCGGGCGCGGCCTTCTTCATCCCGACGCTGCTGCGCGGCGGCAGCATCGTCGTACTGCCCGGCTTCGACCCGACCGCCGTGCTGGAGACGATCCAGAAGTACAAGATCACCGCGACGATGCTCGTCCCGACGATGCTCTACATCCTCATGGACCACCCGAAGATCGACGACTACGACCTGTCGAGCCTCGAGACCGTCTACTACGGCGCGTCTGCGATCTCGCCGACGCGGCTCAAGGAGGCGATCGAGAAGTTCGGCTCGATCTTCTTCCAGTTCTTCGGGCAGTCGGAGTGCGGGATGACGATCTCCGTCCTGCGCAAGGGCGAGCACGACATCAACGACCTCGACCGCCTCGCCACCTGCGGCCGGGCGGTGCCGTGGCTCAACGTGAAGCTGCTCGACGACGACCTCAACGAGGTGCCAGACGGTGAGCCCGGCGAGATCTGCGTGCGCGGCCCGCTGGTCATGAAGGGCTACTGGAACAAGCCCGAGCAGACCGCCGAGGCGCTCGCCGGAGGATGGCTGCACACCGGCGACATCGCCCGCAAGGACTCCCAGGGCTTCATGACGATCGTCGACCGCAAGAAGGACATGATCGTTTCCGGCGGCTTCAACGTCTTCCCGCGCGAGATCGAGGACGTCATCGGCACGCATCCGGCGGTCGGCCAGGTCGCCGTGATCGGCGTGCCGGACGAGAAGTGGGGCGAGGCGGTGAAGGCGGTCGTCGTGCTGCGCGCCGACCAGACCGTCACTGCCGAGGACCTCTACGAGCTGGTCAAGGAGCGCAAGGGCGCGGTGCACGCACCGAAGACGGTCGACTTCGTCGAGGCGATCCCGCTGTCAGCGCTCGGCAAGCCCGACAAGAAGACGCTGCGCGCGCAGTACTGGCAGGGCTCCGACCGGCGCGTGTAGCTAGTCACTCGGAATCTCGAACTTCAAGTGGTGGGAGAGGTCGCCGACGTGGTCGACGGCATAGCGACGTGCGGTGAAGTACCAGTCGCCGTCCTCGCCACGTGCGAACCGGTCGGCGTACCTGCCGCTGACGATCGGCTGGAGCGGCAGATCCTCGACACCTTGGAAGACGACATACGACGAGGAGCACGTCGCGGTGCCCTCGGCTTCGTCGACCTCGATGACCGGGTTGGCGGTGACGTGACGGGTACGCGGCGACCCCTCGTAGGTCATGGTCTGCCGCTCCCACATCGCGTGCATCTCGGCAGAGCCGGTGGCGAAGACCGATCCGTTGTCGTCGGCGAGACTGCCGTGCGCGAACAGCGCGCCGAGGCCGGCGAAGTCACCAGCGTCCATCCGCTCGCAGTATCGACCCAACAGGTTGCGGATCTGCTCGTGAGCGCTGGCCGTCATGGACTTTGACCTTACTGACGAGGACGTCCTCGGGGTACGTCTCACCGTCTTCCGAAATCGGCTCCAGACGATGGGCGAGCTGCTGGACCGGTCGCTGGACTTCGCGGAGCGCGAGTACATCGTCGACGGTGATCGCCGGATCACCTACGCCGAGCACCACGCGGCCGTGAGTCGGGTCGCGGCGTACCTCGTCGAGAAGGGCGTCGAGAAGGGCGACCGAGTCGCGATCTTTGGCAAGAACTCGATCGAGTGGGTCGTGACGTTCTGGGCGACCGTGTCGATCGGCGCGATCGCGGTGGGCCTGAACGTCTGGTGGGCGCCGGACGAGCTCGACTACGCGATCACGGACTGTGGGCCGAAGCTGGTCGTCGACGACATGGCTGCGATCGCAGCCGCGATCGCCGGACCGGCGGTCGAACGCCCGACCGTCGACCTCGACGAGGACGACCCGGCGCTGATCCTCTACACCTCCGGCACCACCGGGCGACCTAAGGGTGCGGTGCACTCGCATCGCAACCTCAACTGCCTGGTGCAGGCGCAGCAGGCGATCATCGCCGCGCGCGTGCCGGCGGGCATGACACTGCCCCCGTCGCGGGCGCTGACCAGCACGCCACTGTTCCACGTCTCCGGGCTGCACAGCGGTGTCATCGCG
>DATAVE010000007.1:0-2634 GCA_036267875.1 Mycobacteriales bacterium | reverse complement strand
TGCGTGCGGTCCTCGTTGGCATCGTGGCTCCTCATCGTCGAGCGGTACGTCGAACCCTACGACGGTCATTAAGGTTCGTCGCATGGTGCGTGCGGCGGTCCTGAGCGAAACAAACGGAACACACGAGATCCGTGAGATCGCCCTTCGCGATCTCGGGCCGCGTGACGTCCGCGTGCGGATCGCCGCTGCCGGGATCTGCCACTCCGATCTCTCGCTCGCCAACGGCACCTTGGTGCAGACCTTTCCCGCCGTACTCGGCCACGAGGGTTCCGGCACGGTCGACGCGGTCGGGTCGGACGTCACCCATGTCGCCGCCGGCGATCGGGTGGTTCTCAACTGGGCCCCACCTTGTCGGACGTGCTGGTTCTGCACTCACGGCGAGCCCTGGCTGTGTGAGAACTCCGCTGCCGCATCACGACAGCCCCACGCGACATTCGACGGCGTCGATCTCTTCCCCGGCATCGGCACCGGTGCCTTCGCGGAGGAGACGGTGGTGCCCGCGGCGGCAGTCATCCCGATCCCCGATGACATCCCGCTTGAGGTCGCAGCGTTGCTGGGCTGCGCGGTGTTGACCGGAGTCGGTGCGATTCAGAACACCGGCCGCGTCGCTGCCGGTGAGACCGTCCTCGTCCTCGGGCTCGGCGGCGTCGGGCTGTCCGCCCTGCAGGGCGCTCGGCTTGCAGGAGCGAGCAAAGTCATTGCCGCCGACCTGTCCCCCGACAAGGAAGAGATGGCGCGGCGATGCGGCGCCACCGATTTCCTCGTCGGCGGTGACGACCTCGCCAAGCGGATCCGCGTCCTCACGGAAGGCCGCGGGGTCGATGTCGGTCTGGAGTGCGTCGGGCGCAGCGCGACGATTCGGCAGACCTGGAGCTGCGTACGCCGAGGCGGCCGTGCGGTGATCGTCGGCGTCGGCAGCAATGACGATCGCGTCGACTTCGGCGCGCTGGAGCTGTTCTACTTCGCCCGCTCGATCGCCGGCTGCGTGTACGGCGCGACAGACCCGGACGTCGACGTACCCCGGCTGATCGAGGCCTGGCGGGCAGGCGATCTCGACCTCGAGGCGCTCGTCACCAACCGCACAGACCTCGCCGGTGTCGACGAAGCGTTCGCCCAGATGCGCGCCGGCCATGGCGGTCGCACCCTGCTAATCCCGTAGACATCGAGCGCCGTCTGGGACGCAAGAACCGTCTCAAAGGGCACCCATCGGATTGGCCTATTGCAATACGTACGTACGGTTTGGTAAGTTCCGGATATGCCCAAGGTCTCGCCTGAGCGACTCGAAGCAACCCGTCGTCGGGTTCTCGATGGCGCCCGACGGGCATTTGCCAGCTATGGGTACGAAGGTGCCACCGTCGTTCGGCTCGAGGAAGAGACCGGGCTGTCGCGCGGCGCTATCTTCCACCACTTCGCTGACAAGGACGCGCTGTTCCTGGCGCTGGCTGAAGAGGACGCCGAAGAGGTCGCGACGCTGGTCGACGACTTCGGTCTGGTCGGCGCAATGCACAAGCTGCGTGACAAGGATGTCGGCTGGCTCGGCGTACAGCTCGAAGTATCGCGACGAGTGCGTACCGACCCTGCGTTCTCGGCGCTCTGGTCGCACCATCTGCGCGCGATCACCCGCGCGACCCAGGCACGGCTGGCCCGCCAACGTGACGCCGGAGTCGTCCGAGATGATGTTCCCGTCGAGACCCTCGCGGCGTTCTTGTTGCTCGTGTACGACGGTCTCGTAGCGCAAATGGCGACCGGGCTGCCTGTCCAGCACTTCGAGGCGATTCTCGACCTCGCCGAGCAGTCAGTACGTGAGACACCCCCGAACGACGCAGTACCGAACACAGGGAGAGCGCAGTGAGCGAGAACAGCTTCGGAGCCAAGAAGACGCTGTCTGTCGGAGGTCGTGACCTGACGATCTACGCACTCGACGCGGTCGAGGGCAGCGGGCGACTCCCCTACAGCCTCAAGGTGCTGCTGGAGAACCTGCTGCGCAACGAGGACGGCCACAACGTCACCGCCGATCAGGTCCGCGCGCTTGCCGGCTGGAAGGCCGACGCCGAGCCCGACACCGAGATCCAGTTCAGTCCGGCGCGGGTCGTCATGCAGGACTTCACGGGCGTGCCGTGCGTCGTCGACCTCGCCGCGATGCGTGAGGCGATGGCCGCGCTCGGCGGCGATCCAACGAAGATCAACCCACTCGTTCCGACCGAGCTGGTCATCGATCACTCCGTCATCGTCGACGTCTTCGGCGCGCCGGATGCGTTCGAGAAGAACGCCGCCCTGGAGTTCGAGCGCAACCAGGAGCGCTACCAGTTCCTGCGTTGGGGCCAGAACGCCTTCGAGGGCTTCGTCGTCGTCCCGCCGGACACCGGCATCGTCCACCAGGTCAATCTGGAGTATCTCGCCCGCGTGGTGTTCGACGCAGACGGTGTTGCCTACCCGGACACCCTGGTCGGCACCGACTCCCACACCACGATGATCAACGGCCTGGGAGTGCTCGGCTGGGGCGTCGGTGGCATCGAAGCCGAGGCAGCGATGCTCGGTCAGCCGGTGTCGATGCTCATCCCGCGGGTCGTCGGCTTCAAGCTCTCCGGCGAACAGCCCGAGGGCACGACCGCGACCGACCTGGTGCTGATGATC
>DATAVE010000006.1:0-1523 GCA_036267875.1 Mycobacteriales bacterium | reverse complement strand
CCGCATTTCATCGGCCAGCAAAAACGGTGGCGCGAGGTCTCTCAAGGCATCGGAGGCGGCAGCGACCTGCCGACCCGCTACGAGGTCTTCGCACACTTCGGGGTCGTATTGATGTGCGCCCTCGAGCAGCGTCGATCCGAGGACCCGCCGGACCTCAACAAGGTTGCCGACGAGTTGGCCCGCCAGGGCTACGCCCTAGTCGCGCGCGACCAGCAAGCCAAGAAGAAGCCGGCCGCGAAAAAGACAGCGGCACGTTCCCGCCGCTGACTCCGCTCTGACCTCAGGCGACACCGAGCCGCTGAGCGAGCAGCTCGCGGTGGTAGTCGGCGTCGCCAAAGAGCAGCTCGGAAGACTTCGCGCGCTTGAGATAAAGGTGCGCCGGGTGCTCCCAGGTGAAGCCGATCCCGCCGTGGATCTGGACGTTCTGCGCCGCGCCGTGGAAGTAGGCGTCGGAACAGTAGGCCTTCGCGAGACCCGCCAGGACCGGGAGCG
This sequence comes from Mycobacteriales bacterium, assembly GCA_036267875.1. Lineage (GTDB taxonomy): Bacteria > Actinomycetota > Actinomycetes > JAFAQI01 > JAFAQI01 > DASZTV01. The sequence continues at coordinate 1,031 of DATAVE010000006.1, read as the reverse complement.
CCGCACGGTCAGTATCGGCGGCGTGAGCCGCCTGGTAGGCAGTTGACCTGGCGGACTCGACCTCGACGAGCATGTCCGCGCACTTGTGCTTGATCGCCTGAAAACTACCGATCGGCCGGCCGAACTGCTCGCGAAGCCTGGCGTAGTCCACGGCCATGTCGAGCACCCGCTGCAGGCCACCGACCTGCTCGGCGGCGAGCGATACCGCGGCTAGGTCGAGCATCTGCGACACCGCCGCGAGGCCCTGACCCTCGGCTCCGACCAGGGTCGCCGGCGTGGCCGAGAAGGTCAGACGGGCGAGCTTTCGGGTCTGGTCCATCGTCGTCATCGCTTCGCTCGTAAAGCCGACCGCACCGCGCTCAACAGCGAACACCGACATACCACCGGAGGTCCTCGTCACGACGAGCACCAGCCCGGCCAGTACGCCGTCAATGACAAAGTCCTTCGTGCCGGTCAGATTCCACGAGGTTCCGGTCGGCACAGCGCGCAACGTCAACTCGTCGAGATCCCAGCGACCTGCGGACTCAACGACAGCGACCGTGGCGATCGTCTCGCCGCTGGCAATGCCGGGCAGATACGACGCGTTGGCCTGCTCGTCCTCCAGCGCCAGCAACAGACTTGCGGCGAGCACCACAGTCGAGAAGTACGGCGCACAGAGAAGAACACGGCCCATCTCCTCGAGAACCAACGCAAGCTCGACGTAGCCGAACCCTGACCCGCCGTACTGCTCCGGAATGATCAGCGCCTGCAGCCCAAGCTGCTGCGCCATCTGCTGCCAGACCGACTCGTCGTAGCCGGACTCGGTCTCCATAAGTCGGCGAACTTCTGCCTCGGGTGACTTGTCGGCGAGGAACCTGCGGACAGTCCGCTGCAGGTCGTCGTGATCGCCTGTGAGCGACGTCGTCGCCAGTCGCCGCGTCATCGCGGTCTCCGTTCGCTCGGGTGTTGCATTCCGGTACCGCCGGCCCTAACGTACATATGAGTGAACGCTCACTGCAAGCATTAGCACTGATCTCATCACCTCCGTCATG
>DATAVE010000005.1:0-3276 GCA_036267875.1 Mycobacteriales bacterium | reverse complement strand
CCGGCGATCTCGTCGACCAGCTGAGCGGCGGTGTCGCAGCGCGCGAGCAACGTCTCGACGTGGTCCTTGGTCCCGCGCAGTGGCTCGAGCATCGGGACCCGCTGCAACGAGTCACGTCCGACATCAAAGATGACCGAGTCCCACGATGCGGCTGCCACGTCGGCGCCGTACTTCGACACACACCGCCCGCGGAAGTACGCCCGGGTGTCCTGGGGCGGCTCGACGACAGCTCGGTCGATGTCCGCGTCCGACACCAGCCGGCGCATCCGGTCGCGCGCGACCAGCCGGTTGTAGAGCCCCTTCTCCGGCCTGACGTCGCTGTACTGCAGGTCGACGAGCTGGAGCTTGTGCGCGCTCCAGTCCAGCCCCTCGCGGTCGCGGTAGCCCTCGAGCAACGACAGCTTCGCGACCCAGTCCAACTCCCCCGACAGGCTCATCGGGTCGTCGGCGAGCTTGCCGAGGACTCCCTCCCACTCGGCCAGCACATCGAGAGTGTCTTGATCGGCGTCGGCGCCGTAGCGGGACTCCACGAACTTCCGCGCCTGATCCAGGAAGTCCGTCTGCACCTCGAGCGCGGTCGCGGTACGCCCGTCGCGCATCTTCACTGTGTGCTTCAACGATGCGTCGTGGGATATCGCACGCAGCGCAGCGACCGGCATGTCGATCCCGAGATCGACGCCGCTCTCCGCGAACCACCCTTCCTCGATCATCGACAGCACGATCGACGTCGTCCCGATCTTCAGGTACGTCGACAACTCACTCATGTTCGCGTCGCCGATGATCACGTGGAGCCGGCGGTACTGCTCCGGATCGGCATGAGGCTCGTCGCGCGTGTTGATGATCGGGCGCTTCAACGTGGTCTCCAGCCCCACCTCGACTTCGAAGAAGTCGGCGCGCTGGGAGATCTGGAAGCCGTGACCGTGGCCGTCCTGGCCGATCCCGACTCGTCCCGCTCCACACATGACCTGCCGAGTGACGAAGAACGGCGTCAGGTATCGCACGATCTCCCCGAAAGGCGTCTGCCGCTTCATCAGGTAGTTCTCGTGGGCGCCGTACGACGCGCCCTTGTTGTCGGTGTTGTTCTTGTAGAGCTGGATCAGCCCGGTGCCGGGGACTCGCGAGGCCCATTCCGCAGCGCGGACCATGACGCGCTCCCCCGCCTTGTCCCAGATCACCGCGTCGCGCGGATTGGTGACCTCCGGAGACGAGTACTCCGGGTGCGCGTGGTCGACATAGAGCCGCGCACCGTTGCTCAGGATGACGTTGGCGAGGCCGACCTCGTCGTCCGGCAGCACGTCGGCGTCACGGGCCATGCCCTGCCCGGCGTCGAAGCCCCGGGCATCGCGAAGCGGCGACTCTTCTTCGAAGTCCCATCGCGGGTTGCGGTCACGACCCGCGCCGGTGGTGGCCGACAAGTAGCCGTTGACGATCTGGCTCGAGGCCAACATGTGGTTGGCCGAGCTCTGGCCAGGTACGGAGATGCCGTACTCGGTCTCCGTGCCCATGACACGTCGAACCGCCATGAATCCAGGCTAGTCGCCCTACAGGTATTGCCCTGTATTCGCGACCGTATCGATGCTGCGGCCTGACTCGTCGCCCTGCTTGCCCGTGACGAGCGTGCGAATGTAGACGATCCGCTCGCCCTTCTTGCCCGAGATTCGCGCCCAGTCGTCGGGGTTCGTCGTGTTCGGAAGGTCCTCGTTCTCCTTGAACTCATCCACGCACGCCGCAAGCAGATGGGTGATCCGCAGACCCTTCTGGTCGAACTCCAGAAAGTCCTTGATCGCCATCTTCTTGGCACGCGCCACGATGTTCTCGATCATCGCGCCGGAGTTGAAGTCCTTGAAGTAGAGCTCTTCCTTGTCACCGTTTGCGTAGGTGACCTCGAGGAAGCGGTTGTCGTCGCTCTCGGAGTACATCCGCTCGACGGTGCGCTGGATCATCGCCTCGATCGTCGCCTCGCGTGACCCGCCGTGCTCGGACAGGTCATCTGCGTGCAACGGCAGCTCGACGATGAGGTACTTCGAGAAGATGTCGCGCGCCGCCTCGGCGTCGGGCCGCTCGATCTTGATCTTCACGTCGAGTCGACCCGGGCGCAGGATCGCCGGGTCGATCATGTCCTCGCGGTTGGACGCGCCGATGACGATGACGTTCTCGAGACCCTCGACGCCGTCGATCTCACTCAGCAGCTGGGGCACGATCGTGTTCTCGACGTCTGAGGAGACGCCCGAGCCACGAGTACGGAAGATCGAGTCCATCTCGTCGAAGAACACGATGACCGGCGTTCCCTCGCTGGCCTTCTCACGGGCCCGCTGGAACACCAGGCGGATGTGCCGCTCGGTCTCGCCGACGTACTTGTTGAGCAGCTCGGGGCCCTTGATGTTGAGGAAGTAGGACCGGCCCTCACCCTTGCCTGCTGCCGCGACCTTCTTCGCGAGCGAGTTGGCAACCGCCTTGGCGATCAGCGTCTTGCCACATCCAGGCGGCCCGTAGAGCAGGATCCCCTTCGGCGGTCGCAGGTGGTGCTCGACGAACAGGTCCTTGTGCAGGAACGGCAGCTCGACGGCATCGCGGATCATCTCGATCTGGTCGCGCAGGCCACCGATGTCCTCGTAGTTGAGGTCTGGGACCTCTTCGAGCACGAGCTCCTCGACCTCTGACTTCGGGATCCGCTCGTAGACGTAGCCGGAGCGGCCCTCGAGCAGCAACGAGTCCCCGGCCCGCAGATGCACGTCGAGCAGTGAGTCGGCGAGCATCACGACACGCTCTTCGTCGGTGTGCCCGACCACCAGCGCGCGATCACCGCCCTCGAGGATCTCCTTGAGCGTCACGATCTCGCCCTGGCGCTCGAAGGACAGCGCCTCGACGACGTTCATCGCCTCGTTGAGCATGACTTCCTGGCCGCGCTTGAGATCCTCGATCTCAAGCGACGGCGAGACCGAGACCCGCAGCTTGCGTCCGCCGGTGAAGATGTCGACGGTGCCGTCCTCGTAACGGCCGAGGAAGTAGCCGTAGCCCGACGGCGGCTGCGCCAGCCGGTCGACCTCCTCCTTGAGCGCGACGATCTGGTCCCGTGCCTCTTTCAGGGTCGCGACCAGCCGGTCGTTGCGCCCCTGCGCACTGGCGAGCTCGGCCTGCAGCTGACCGAGTCGCTCCTCGACGCCGGACCCGGCGCTGCCCCGCGGAGCGGTGACCATCCGTCGCCGCAGACTGGCGATCTCAGCCTCGAGGTACGCGATCTGGTCGGTCAGCTCTGCCGACCGTTCCTCCGAGCGC
>DATAVE010000004.1:0-19261 GCA_036267875.1 Mycobacteriales bacterium | reverse complement strand
CCCGTCTATCCTGTCTGCGGTCATGAGCGCGCCTTCCACGTACGAGCTGAGCTCGCAGCAGGCACTCGAAGCCGAGTCGATCCACATCTTCCGTGAGGTCGCCGCGGAGTTCGAGCGTCCCGTCCTGCTGTTCTCAGGCGGCAAGGACTCCGTGGTCATGCTCCACATTGCGGCGAAGGCGTTCTGGCCGGCCCCGATCCCGTTCCCGGTCATGCACATCGACACCGGGCACAACTTCGACGAGGTCCTCGAGTTCCGCGACCGGACCGTCGAGCGGATGGGTCTGCGGCTCATCGTGGGCAGCGTCGAGGACTCGATCGCCAACGGCCGGGTCCGCGAGCGTCCGGATGGGATCCGCAACCCGCTGCAGACCGTGACGCTGCTCGACTCGATCAACGAGGGTCAGTTCGACGCCGTCTTCGGCGGTGCCCGTCGCGACGAGGAGAAGGCCCGCGCCAAGGAGCGGGTCTTCAGCTTCCGTGACGAGTTCGGTCAGTGGGACCCGAAGAACCAGCGTCCCGAGCTGTGGTCGCTCTACAACGGCCGTCACCACAAGGGCGAGCACATCCGGGTCTTCCCGCTGTCGAACTGGACCGAGCTCGACATCTGGAGCTACCTCGCGGCCGACAACGTCGACATCCCGAGCATCTACTTCGCCCACGAGCGCGAGGTCTTCCAGCGTGACGGCATGTGGCTGCCGGTGAGCCACCTGACCACGCCCCGTGAGGGCGAGGAGATCGTCAAGATCTCGGTCCGCTACCGGACCGTCGGTGACATCCCGGTGACCGGCGCGGTCGAATCGACGGCGAAGACGTACGACGAGGTCATCACCGAGGTCGCCGCGACCCGCGTCACCGAGCGTGGCGCGACCCGCGCCGACGACCGGCTGACCGAAGCAGCGATGGAAGACCGCAAGCGCGAGGGCTATTTCTAATGGAACTGCTTCGGTTTGCAACCGCTGGCAGCGTCGACGACGGCAAGTCGACGCTGATCGGCCGGCTGCTCTATGACACGAAGTCGATCTTCGAAGACCAGCTCGAGGCGGTCGAGCGCACCTCGCGCGACCGCGGTGACGAGCACGTCAACCTCGCTCTGCTGACCGACGGACTGCGCGCAGAGCGCGAGCAGGGCATCACGATCGACGTCGCCTACCGCTACTTCGCGACGCCCAAGCGGTCGTTCATCATCGCGGACACTCCGGGCCACATTCAGTACACGCGCAACATGGTCACCGGTGCCTCGACCGCGAGCCTTGCGTTGGTCCTGGTCGATGCCCGCAACGGGATCGTCGAGCAGTCGCGGCGTCACGCGTTCATCACGTCTCTGCTCCGCGTGCCGCACCTCGTCGTCTGCATCAACAAGATGGATCTCGTCGACTACGACGAGTCGGTCTACAACCGGATCAAGGACGAGTTCCGCGCCTTCGCCGCCAAGCTCGACATCGGTGACCTGTCGTTCGTCCCGATCAGCGCGCTGCACGGCGACAACGTCGTACATCGCTCGCAGAACATGCCTTGGTACGACGGCAGCTCGCTGCTGCACCACCTCGAAGACGTGCACATCGCGAGCGATCGCAACCTGATCGACAGCCGGTTCCCCGTGCAGTACGTCATCCGGCCGCAGTCCACCGCGCATCACGACTACCGCGGCTACGCGGGAACCGTCGCGGGCGGCGTGCTCAAGCCGGGCGACGAGGTCGTCGTCCTGCCGAGCGGACTGAAGACGACGATCGCCGGCATCGACAGCCCGGCCGGCGAGATTGCCGAGGCCTACCCGCCGATGGCCGTGACAGTGCGCCTCACCGACGACATCGACGTCTCTCGCGGCGACATGATCTGCCGGCCGCACAACCAGCCGAAGGTCAGCCAAGACGTCAACGCGATGATCTGCTGGATGGCTGACGAGCCGATGCGCGAGCGCGGCATGTATGCGATCAAGCACACGACCCGCGCTGCGCGTACCCAGGTCCGCAGCATCGACTACCGGATCGACGTCAACACCCTGCACCGCGACGAGACCGCCGACTCGCTCTCGCTCAACGAGATCGGCCGAGTGACCCTTCGTACGACGGTTCCGCTGTTCGTCGACGAATATCGGCGCAATCGCACGACGGGTTCGTTCCTCATCATCGAGGAGTCGACCGGCGCGACCGTCGGTGCCGGCCTCATTCTCTAGGCCCGCGCCGCTTCACCCTCGCGCGCGGCGTTTGCGCACAGCCGCCCGTCTACGATGCTGCCTGTGCCCAGCGCCCCCGCGGAGATCCCCCGCGAGCTCTATCTCGATCTCCTGAAGCGGGTCCTGACCCGTACCGGCTTCGAGAACAGCTATCGCCTGATCCGGCAAGGCTCCGGTTGGCGGTCGCGGGCCTATCCAATCCTTCGCCGCGCTCTCGACAGCCAGGGCCTCGAGCTGGTGCGCTGGCAAGACCCGTCGACCCGTGAGGTCGGCCACGACGTCCCGAGCGACGCCGAGACGATGGTCGGCCGCGAGCGGCTGGACAACCTGCAGTGGGCGGTGCAGACGGTGCTCTCGGACAACGTGCCGGGCGATCTGCTGGAAGCCGGAGTGTGGCGTGGCGGCTCGTGCATTCTGATGCGCGCGGTACTGCAGGCCTATGACTGCACCGACCGTACGGTCTGGGTTGCTGACTCCTTCGAGGGCATGCCGCGGACCGACCCCGGCAAGTATCCCGCTGATGCCGCTGACGTGATCGGTCAATGGGACAAGCTCGCCGTGAGCCGTGAGCAGGTCCAAGCGAACTTCGAGCGGTACGGGCTGCTCGATGACCAGGTGAAGTTCCTGAAGGGCTGGTTCGCGGACACGCTGCCCGGTGCGCCGGTGAAGCAGCTCGCGCTGCTGCGCCTCGACGGCGACCTCTACAGCTCGACGATGGACATCCTCGACGGCATCTACGAACGGGTCGCCGTTGGTGGTTTCGTGATCGTCGACGACTACAACATCCCGACGTGCAGCCAGGCGATCACCGACTACCGCGAGAAGCACGGCATCACCGACGAGATCATCGAGATCGACGGCTCCGGCGTCTACTGGCGGAAGAGCGCATGACCGACGCTCGCACCGACAGCGAGCTGTCGCGTGACTTCGCGACGAGCGCCGGCCAGCTGCTGCTGAAGCTGCGCGCGGACAGTGGCTTCAGCGACCCGTGGAAGCTGCGCGACGCCGGTGACCACAACTCCAACGTGCACCTTCTCGCGCTGCTCGCCGAGGCGCGGCCGGATGACATCGTCTTGTCCGAGGAGTCCGCTGACGACAAGCGCCGGCTCCAGGCGGATCGGGTCTGGATCATCGATCCGCTCGACGGTACGACTGAGTTCGGCGAGCCCGAACGCACCGACTGGGCCGTCCACGTCGCACTCTGGCAACGCGGTCGTGGCCTTACCGACGGTGCGGTCGCCCTGCCGGCACGTGGTCTGACGCTGTCGACCGCCGATGCGCTGCCGACTCGCGGCGAGCCGGCACGCAACCCGCGGCTAGCGGTCAGCCGTACCCGTCGGCCACCGTGGGTGGTCGATGTCGCGGAGAAGGTGTCTGGCGCATTGACGCCGATCGGCAGCGCGGGGATGAAGGCGATGTCGGTCGTGCTCGGCGAGACCGACGCCTACCTGCACAGCGGACGGATGAAGGAGTGGGACTCGGCGGCCCCCGTCGTCGTTGCTGCGGCTGCCGGCCTTCACACGGGCCAGCTCGACGGCTCGCCACTGGAGTTCAACAAGCCGTCGCGGCTCACCGAGCAGCTGTTGATCTGCCACCCGTCACTGACCGACTCGCTCGTCGCGGCCTGCATCGCAGGACCGCCCAAGCACTAGGCGGTTGCGCCTTCGCTTAGGTGCGCGCCGCCGGGCTCCGCTCGGCGGGACCGGGCCCGGAACCTGCGTTCGACCTGGTAGTAGGACAGGGACGCGAGTGTGAACGCCACCGCTAGGACCGCGAGAGCCCGCAGTGCGAGTGGCCAGGAGCGGGTGTGACCGCCGACCTCGCTGACGGCGAAGACGCTCCATAGGTAGAGCGAGTACGAGATCACGCCGACCCACACGATCGGCCGGCTCGCGAGGAACTTGTCGAACCACCACGGGTTGTTTCGTGGCGCGATCATCACCGCAGTTGACAGCGCGGTCAGTAGCAGGCCGTATTGATAGACCCATGACGACTGGTAGTGCGCGCTGACCGTCGCGAAGATCAGGAAGACGACACCCGCAGACCGCACGAGGTTGGGAATCCGCTGCGAGCTCGGCAGCAGCGCGATCGCGCATCCGGCCAGCATGTCCTGGAACCGCAGGATGCCGAGGTGGTAGTTCAAGATCACGTTGCCGTTGTGGTGCAGCAACCAGATCCGTCCGAGTGAGCAGACCACAACGCCTAGGACCGCTAGCCAGCCAATGACCTGCTTCGGCACGCGTGTCATCAGCAGGAGCATCAGCGCGATCGACCACGCGATGTAGAACTCCCATTCGACGACGAGTGTCCACACCTGACCGAGTCCTGGGGGGAATTGCGGGTTCCCGTGCGGCAGTCCGTAGAGCGTGTAGGTGAGCACATGTTTGAGCCCGCGAAGCTGTAGGTGCCCGGTGCCGTGGGCGAGCTGGTAGTAGACGACCGCCAGCAGGATGAACGTGAATAGCGCCGGGAGCAGGCGCCTTGCTCGTCGCCGGTAGAAGCCCCACAGGTCGATACGGCCGCGTCGCTCGACGTCGGCGACCAAGATGTCGGTGATGAGCATCCCGGAGAGCACGAAGAACAGGTCGACGGACAGGAAGCCGCCGCGTCCGACGTGCGAGAGCCACGGGACGAGGAACGTCAGGTGGTAGAGCAGGATCGCCAGGACGGCGAGGGCGCGGACACCGTCGAGCTCTGGGCGGTAGCCCAGCTTCTTGGTTGTCGGTTCAGTCACTTGTCGAGCAAAGCCAGGATCTGGGCGACGGCGTCGGGCACCGAGACTTCGGTCGTATCGATTACGAGCTCGGCGTTGCTCGGTGCCTCGTACGGGTCGTCGATTCCGGTGAAGCCTTTGATCTCGCCGGCGCGAGCTTTCGCGTAGAGGCCCTTCACATCGCGCCGCTCGCATTCTTCGAGTGGCGTCGACACCCACACGAGCAGGAATGCACCTGGGCCGCCCGCGCCCTCGACGATCCCGCGGACCCATTGTCGGGTCTCGTCGTACGGCGCGATCGGTGCGCATACCGCGATGCCGCCGTGCTTGGTCACCTCCGCGGCGACCCAGCCGATCCGCCGGATGTTGATGTCGCGGTCCTCCTTGGAGAAGCCGAGCCCGCGCGAGAGATGCGTACGCACGACATCGCCGTCGAGCAGGGTGACGCTGCGGCGAGCCGCGAGCTCGTCGACCAGAGCGCGGGCAATCGTCGACTTGCCCGAGCCAGACAGCCCGCTCAGGAAGACGGTGCGCCCGTCGCCCCCGTGCTGCGGTGCGACCTCGACGTCGATGAGCTTGCCGGAGGAGTACGCCGAGGCGATCTCCGCGGCTCGGGCGGCGACCTCAGCGGGCGGCACCGGGATCTCGATGACCGTGTCCGCGCTGTCGGCCCAGGCTGCTGCCCATGCGCGTCGCCGGGAGTCATCGCTACGAACCCCGCCGAGCGGGAGCAGCAGGACGGCACCGTGCGGGATCGGTCGCTGCGGCAGGTGCTCGGGCCGCGCGATGACGACGGGTCCGTCGGTCTGCACGTCGTCGGGGCGCTGCCATCGGATGGGCCGGAGCCCGATCACGGCACCGCGCTGCCGTCGCGCGATCGCTGTGCCCTCTTCGTCGAGGTAGTCGTCGCCGTCAGCGCCTGGAAGGGCCGAGGCGGGGAGCAGGCCGAGCAGCACCTGGTCGAGCTGAGCCAGTCCGGAGTTGTCGAGGTTCACCAGGGGCACGTGTGGACCCTAACGGTCGACGTCGCGCCGCCTGACTCGGACGAACGGCTCGACGGTCTCCTCCGCGAACGGGACAGGCACCGGTGCGGCCAGCACCGGTTGGAGCGATTCAGGCCGGGGCTTCGGGAGGGCCGTCGGGTGGTGGGAGTGCGCGGCCGCAACGGCCGCGACCTCGGCGGGAGGCGCGAGGGTGACCCGCTGGGACACCCGGCGCAGGATCGGCTGCTCGATGAGGTGGAAGCTCGCGATCGCCACCGCCAACGTCATCGTCAGCCACAACGTGCCCCGCTCGAACTGGTGATGGCGACTCACGAGCGTTCCGACGTACAGCCCGAGGGTGCTGTTCCAGAGGTAGACGCCGTAGGAGATCTGGCCGAGGTAGGAGATCGGGCGCCACGCCAAGAACCGCGACACGATCCACCGTGGGGCGCCGAGCAGGCCGTAGATCAGGCCGGCTGATGCGAATGTCGCGACCGAGAACCAGACCGTGTAGGTCGAGCGGGTGAAGACGTTGGTGTCGGCGTATGCAAAGCCGATGATGGTCAGCCCGGCGGTGCCCATCACGATCGCGACAGCGCGGTTGAGCAGCTGCGGCCACTTCCACAACGCCATCGCGAGCAGGCAGCCGACGAACAATGCGTCCATCCGGGTGTCGACACCGAAGTAGGTCCGGAACGTCCAGTGCGCACCGTTCGGGTCCAGCAGCACGTAGCTCGTCTTCGGCGCCGTCACGATGCGGTAGATCGTCGGTTCGACCACGCCGACGACGGCGATCGCGGCGGCGACCCCGACCCGGTTGCGCCACAGCGCGACGGCGAGGATCAGCGGCCACACCAGGTAGAACTGCTCCTCCACCGACAGCGACCAGGCCCAGGACACCGGGTTGGACGCATGCGCGATGTAGGCGACCTTGACGTCCATGCCGTAGAACAGCGCCACTACCGCGTTGCCGATCGCCGAGCTCAGGCTCTCGCCCAGCCGGCCTGACACCGCGATGAAGCCACCAAGCGCGAGGACCAATGCGGGGAGCAGCCGCGCGGCGCGACGTACATAGAAGTGCAAGCCGTCGATGCGCCCGGTTTTGTCGCGCTCCCGAAGCAGCAGCGTGGTGATGAGGTAGCCGGACAGCACGAAGAACGCGATCAGGCCGAAGTCACCGCCTGGGATCGTGCCGCCGTGCAGACCGAGGACGCCGATCATGCCTATGCCACGGATCCCGTCGAGATCCCGGCGCCGTCCCATATCCGATCCTTCGCTCAGTCGATCTACAAACTGTAGGCACTTAGTTGCTGCAACGGTCTAACGAGCGAGCTGCGTCACGATCACGGGGGAGTTTGAGGCAGACTCATCGGGTGGATTTCTCGCTGACCGACGAGCAGAAGGCGTTCCGCGCCAGCACCTTCGACTGGGCAGCGGCGACGCTAGCGCCCGAGGCGAGCGCTCGCGACAAGGAAGGGCGCTGGGATCCCGACATCTGGAAGTCCTTCGGTGCGCAGGGTCTTGCCGGCCTGCCGGTCGCAGAGGAGTACGGCGGTGGCGGCGCGTCGATCATGGACTGCGTCATCGCCAACGAGGCGATCGCCGAGGGCGGGCACGACGGCGGGTTCAACCTCTCGATGGGCGCACACTGGGTGATCGGTGCGGTTCCGATCTGGCTGCATGGCACCGAGGAGCAGAAGAAGCGCTGGCTGCCAGGGCTGTGCGACGGCTCGATGGTCGGTGCGTGGGCGTCGACCGAGCCGGAGGCGGGTTCGGACGCCGCCGGCCTGCAGACCCGCGCAGTGCGCGACGGTGATGACTGGATCCTCGACGGCAACAAGATCTTCATCACCAACGCAGCGATCGCCGGCGTCTGCAACGTGCTGGCCAAGACCAGCGAGAAGGGTGCGACGGCGTTCATCGTCGACACGACGAACCCGGGCTTCCAGGTCGGCAAGGAGCTCGACAAGATGGGCTGCCGGTCCTCGCCCACCGCGGAGGTCGCGCTCGTCGAGTGCCGGGTGTCCGCCGACTCGGTGCTCGGCGAGGTCGACCAGGCGCTTTGGCGGGTTGCGTTCGAGTGCTTCGACTGGGAGCGCACGGTCATGATTGCCAGCGGCATCGGCGGGATGCAAGGCACGCTCAACACCTGCATCGCCTACGCCAAGGAGCGCAAGCAGTTCGGCCGGCCGATCGCGTCGTTCCAGGCAATCGCGCACAAGCTCGCCGAGATGAAGATCCGGCTCGAGGTCTGCCGCACCGCTGTCTACCGCGCGGCGTACCTCAAGCAGACGGGCGTCGAGCACCAGATGGAAGCCTCGATCGCGAAGTACCTCATCGGCGAGTACAGCGTCCTCAACGCACTTGACGCGATCCAGATCCACGGCGGCTACGGCTACCTGCGCGACTACAACGTCGAACGCAGCCTGCGTGACGCGAAGCTCGCGACCATCGGTGGCGGAACCTCGGAGATCCAGAAGCTGATCATCAGCCGCATGCTGCTCGGCGACTGATCGATGGCTGACCTCCCAGACGCGCTGCGACCGCTCGAGTCCTTCCTGGGGACCTGGCGGGGCGAAGGAGCGGGTGCGGTTCCCGGTGGGCTCGCGCCGGATTTCCCGTACGTCGAGGAGCTGACGCTTGCCTGGGAGGGCGGCGGGCCATGGATCACCTACAACAGCCGGACGTCCGACCCGGACACCGGAAAGAAGATGCACGCGGAGAGTGGCTGGTGGCGCCCGAAGCCGGTCGATGACGATGGCAAGACCGTGGTCGAGATCGTCTTGGTGCATGCGACGGGGGTGGTCGAGGTGCTCCTTGGCGAGCTGGTCGATGGACCGGCCGGCGTTCACGTCGAGGTCGCGAGTGATGTCGTCGCGCGGACGCCGTCCGCGCCGGCAGTCGCGGCGGACCGCCGGATGTACGCCGTGCGTGGCGGCAAGCTCATGTACGCCATCGATCTCGCGACCGGTGAAGCAGGGCTGGTGCCGCATCTGGCGGCCGCGCTCGATCCCGTCACGACGTGACGTCGGCTGACGACCGGTCTCGCGAGAAATATCTTCGCGAAACCGAGAGGCTGCGTGCGGAGCGCAGACGCTCGCGGGGCGGACACCGTCGCCGACGCCGATCGAAGAAGGCGCGGTTCGGTCGCGCCGTCGCGCTCAGTCTCCAGCTTGGGGTGATCGTCGCCGTCATCGTGCTGGCGGCCGCAGTGTGGATCTTCATCCACGCTCTCGATGCCACCGGCCGTCTAGCGGACGCGCGCACCGACATCCAGCGGATCCAGGCCGATCTGCTGGCCGGGCGTAGCGCCGAGGCCGACATGCTCGCCGCCCAACACGATGCGCTGGCTGCTCATAGCGACACCCACGACGTGGTCTGGGACGCCGCATCCTGGCTGGCGCCCGTCAAGACGGTGCGAGGGATCACGACGGCGCTCGACACCTTGGCGACCGGTGCGTTGCCCGACGTCGTGCGGGTCGGCAGTGACCTCAGCCCCGGTGCGCTTCGGATCGCTCCCAACCAGATCGCGCTGGCGCCGCTGGCCGCCGCGGCCTCGACGATGCGCGATGCGGCGGCAGCGGCGATCCTCGCGCGAACCGAGGTGGCGAGCCTGCCGAGCGGCTGGATCGGGCTGATCTCCACTGCTCGCAGCAAGGTGCTCAGCGAGTTGACTTCGCTGTCCGGCTCGGTCGAGGATGTCGCTCGCTTCGCGACGGCAGGCCCGGACATGCTTGGCCAGCACGGGCTGCGGCGCTACTTCGTCGGGATCCAGAACAACGCCGAGTCGCGGGCGACCGGTGGGCTGGTCGCGGCGTACGCCATTGTCACTGCGGACCACGGCAGGATCCATGTCGTCGAGCACGGCAGCGACTCAAAGCTGCAGACTCTCGCCGAGCCGGCTGCGCCGGTCGTCGATCTCGGTGCGGACTACGACCACGAGTACGGCAACTACCACCCCGCTCAGCGCTGGATCACCAGCAACGTCTCACCCGACTTCCCAGACGCGGCGGACATCTGGGCGCATCTGTGGGAGGAGCAGACGGGGCAGCACATCGACGGCAGCTTTGGCGTGGATCCAGTTGCGCTCGCCTCCATCCTCGGCGCAGTCGGCCCGGTGACGGTTCCCGGCTACCCAGGTCAGTTCGACGGGTCGAACCTGGCGAGCTTCATCGAGTCGACCGAGTACTCCGCGTTTCCGGGGCTCTATAACGCGCAGCGAAAGAACTTCCTCGGTGACGTCGGTGAGACGGTCATCAAGAAGATGCTGTCGGGTTCCGGCGACCCGCAGGCGATCACCTCGGCGCTAGGAAACGCCGCAGGTGAGGGACATCTCTCGCTGTGGTCTCTTCGGCCGAACGAAGAGGCCCAGATCATGGGTACGCCGCTGGCCGGCGCGCTGCCTGCCACGACGGCGCCGTTTGCGTCGGTGAGCGTGGACAACGCGACCGAGTCCAAGCTCGACTACTACCTCGACCGGACGTTCACGTATCAGGCGGGCAGCTGCAGCTCCTCGCGCCGGGACTCGACGATCACGGTCACGCTCGACAACACAGCGCCGCTGCACGGCCTACCCGACTACGTGCGACAGATCACGCTTGCCAACGGGGTCGACACCACCGTCGAGCAGGTCCCCGACAACAAGCTGTTCGTCTTCATCCACGCGACCAGCGACGCTGCGCTGCAGCAGGCGACGCTCGACGGCAAGCCGGTTGCCGTCGGCGAAGGCGCGGAGCGCGATCACCCGGTGTTCCTCGTGTCGGTCGTGCTTCGTCCCGACCTACCTCGCACAATCGTGTTACACCTCTCGGAGCCGAGCGCGCCCGGTCCGGCGACGACGCAGGTGCAGCCCCTCGCCCGACCGCAACACACGAACCTGGATGTGCCGCAATGCTCCTGACCCAGCCAATGGCATCGCATCACGGCGAGACGCCGGGTATTCCGACGTCCACCGTGCATGTGCTCGGCCCGACGCAGGTGCGCTACTGCGTGGGCGGCTACGCACCGAGCGAGCCGGTGAGGTTGACGGAGGCAGGCGGGGCAGCCGCGACCATTCACACCAACTACGTCGGATCGGGTTGCACCGTCATTCCGTACGACGTGGTGTGCGGCAACGCTGGTGATGCCGCCGTCGCGACGGGGATCGGCGCGGACGGCAATCCAGCGACCTCGACGGCGACGCTGACGGCGTCTGCGGGCGCTCCCACCTGTGCGCCGAGTGCCGTCGCGCACGCGAGCAAGGGCGGTGGTCTGTCTTCGGGCGCGATCGGGCTGCTGGTGGGCGTGGTTGTCGTGGTGCTGGCTGGTGTGGTCGCCCTGGTGCTGCGCAGGCGGCGCTCAGCGGAGTAACCCCCTTTCGGCCGGATGCGAAGTGCGTGGTGACATGCGACACTTTCCACAGGGGGATTGACGGTTCGGACGGAGATAGGGATGGGCGCAACAATGCGCCGCGCGTTGCAAGCGCTGCTCGTCGTGTTGATGCTCGGTGGGCTTCTTGCCACCGTTGGCGCCACCGAGCTGGCAACTGCAGCGTCGCTGCCGGCCGCGTCGAGCGCGACTCCGGGTGTTCCGGCCTCGACCGTCCAGCCCTCGGGCAGTTCGCTCAACTACTGCGTCTCGAACTACGCCCCGAACAGCAATGTCGTTGTCGTCGACCAGCTGACCGGTGTGAGCAAGACGATTCACACCGGCGCGAACGGCGCAGGCTGCGCGAGCTTCGACTTGAAGCAGGCGTGCAGTACGACGACCAGCCAGACCATCGTTGCGACCGGCGTGGACTCCACCGGCAACGCAGCGACGTCACAAGCCACCTACAACGCCCCTCCGAACTCGGCGCTGTGTCCCCCGACCGCCTCACCGAGCCCGACGGCCTCGCCCGCACTGTGTGTGACGACGTCGACAGCGACTCTGAGCGTCTATCGAATCCCGGGTGGCAGCGGCCTGACAGGCCACGTCTGCGACTTTGACCCGGGCGAGACGGTCTTCGTCTATCTGCACTCGTCGCCCGTGTTCGTTGGCAGTACGACGGCTGACGCCACGGGCGTGGCAGCAAAGCACGTCATGGTGCCTGCCTGCCTGCCGCCTGGTCAGCACGAGTTCATCATGGTGGGGCAGTCGTCGGGCAATGTCGCAACGGCACGGTTCACCGTGACCGACTCGACAGCATGTGGGAGCCAATCCACCGCAGGCGGTGGGTCGGTCCTGCCAGTCAGCTCGAATGGCGGTGCCGGCGGTGCTAGTGGCAGCGGGTCAGGCAGCGGATCGCTTGCCTTTACCGGCGCCGACATCGCCGCCATGGTCCTGGTTGCCCTGGTTCTGCTTGGGATCGGCGCGGTGCTCGTGACCGTCCGTCGCCGGCGTACCGCCTCGGCTGCTTAGCCGCCGACTACCTCGGCGGCGGCCGAGATCGATCGGCAAACACGCCGCGGCTCTCTGAGACGCGGGGCAGCGGCAGCCGGATCGTCGCGCTACGGGACCGTGCCGGCGAGCTCGCGAGCTCGCGATCGGCGGCCAGCAGGATGTCGAGGCAGTGGGCAGGCTGCGGACTAGCGAACAGGTAGCCCTGGCCGAGATCGCATCCGAGCTGGTCGAGGGCATGCTGCTGATCGGAGTCCTCGACGCCTTCGGCGACCACGATCCGTTGCATCGTGTGTGCCATCTCCACGATCGCGGCAACGATTGCCGCATCGTGGACCGAGTGGGCGACATCGGTGACGAAGCTGCGATCGACCTTGATGACGTCGACTGGAAGCGTCCGCAGATGGGCAAGCGATGAGTAGCCGGTGCCGAAGTCATCCAGCGCGATCCGTATGCCAGCGCTGTGAAGCCGTTGCAGTGTCGCAACGGCGATCGGCAGATCGGCGATCGGCGCAGTCTCGGTGACTTCGATGCCTAGCTGACCTGGCTGCGCACCCGACGAAGCGAGGGCGCCGCTGATCCGGTCGCCCAACTGCGCATCGCCGAGCTCGATTGCCGAGACGTTGACCCAGACGGGAAGCGCTGAGCCGTCCCATCGAGCGTTCGACCACCTGGCGGCTTGCGCGATGGCCGTCTCGAGCACGTTCGCGGTGAGCTCGTGGATCGCACCGGACTGTTCTGCGACAGGGATGAAGTCCGACGGCAGGATGACGCGCCGGTCGGGGCGGCTCCAGCGGACGAGCGCCTCGACGGCTGCGATGTGTCCGGTGCGCAAATCGACCTCGGGCTGGTAGACGAGATCGAGCTCCCCGTCTCGAATGGCATGCTGCAACTCGCCCAGGGTGATGGGGTCGGATGCCATGTTCCGAAGGTATGGCCGGGGCAATGGGATCTGTAGACGTGCGGCCGAAGATGGGCCGAAGATGGCTCACGCGGGCTATGTCGGCGGCACCGCAGCACCTCGAATGGCGCACAGATTGAGGGGTCACGCAGGGTCAAGGACCACCCCGGGACGTGCCGAGAACAGAATGTAACGGATGTTACGCGTGGTACGTGCAGTCGCGACGAGGGGAGAACGCTGGTGCGGTCGTCCGGCAGTGCGCTCTCGCGCGCTCTGCTGACGTGCGCCACGGCAGGCCTTGTTGTCGTCGGCCTGGCCTCACCGGCGTACGCAACATCGCCCGCGGCCACTCCGGTCACGAGCTGCGCGACGCTTGGCCCGGGTACGACCGGTGCAGCGGTCGTCGCGATCCAGAAGCTGATCGGGACGACGGCTGACGGAGATTTCGGGTCGCAGACCGCGACGGCACTGTCGAAGTGGCAGACGACAGCGGGAATCCCTGCGACCGGGGTGGTCGACGCCACAACGTGGTCGGCGATGCCGTCGGCGGTCGCGGCAAGTGCCTGCGCGCAGCAGATCGGTGGCACCGGCTTCACCGTGAGCTGCGCGGTGCTGTCGGCGGGAGACACCGGACCTGCCGTCGGCGTGCTCGAGGCGGCGTTACAGCAGCCAGTCGACGGCGAGTTCAGCGCGACGGTCGGGCAGGCGCTGACTGCAGCGCAGCAGGCAGCAAGCCTGCCGGTGAGCGCGACCACCAACCGCAAGACCTGGAAGGCCCTGGGCCTGACCGGGACGGCGGTGTGCACTCCGGGCAGCACGACTCCCGCGCTGCCAAAGGACTACCAGGCGCAGCAGAAGATCCGCAGCCAGGTCGCGACGCTCGCCGCATCGCTGCTGGAGCAGCCCGGAACGACGACCAACAAGATCGCCCTCGCGGCCGTCGCCTTCGCCAAGCAGCAGATCGGCAAGCCGTACGTCTATGGCGCGATGGGCCCGACGTCCTACGACTGCTCGGGTCTGCAGATGGCGTCGTACCTGAATGCTGGGTTGACCCTGCCGCGGGTGGCCGCCGACCAGTACGCCGGGTCCGGGCCGACCGTGCCGCTCGATCAGGCCGAGGCCGGGGATCTGCTGTTCTTTGCCAGCGACGTGACCAAGCCGGCGACGATCTATCACGTCGCGATGTACCTCGGCGGCGGACAGGTGCTCGATGCGCCGCACACCGGGGCGACCGTGCAGATTCGCCAGCTCTGGACGACTGACCTCCTGCCCCTCGTCGTCCGGCCGGCATCCGGGCTGACGCTGCCGCTGCGAGCGGGCGCGACCGGCTGGTCGGTAATGCAGTTGCAGCAGGTCCTCGACCGGCTGGGTGCGGAGATCACCGTGGACGGAGGCTTCGGGGCGGCCACGAAGGCGGCGGTCAAGGCCTGGCAGGTCCAGCACCAGCTGCCGGCGACTGGGATCGTGCGGCTTGCGACCTGGCTCAGCCTGATCGACCCGCCGCCGGCCCCGACAACCGGCACAACGTCACCCGGCTCCGCTTCAACCGGCTCTGGAACGCAGACACCCCCGGCGGGTTCGGTGTCCCAGGGCAACACGCGTCGGTAGGACGACGAGCGGCGCTAGGCTGAGCGCCGTTCTCTTCCGGGGCTCGCGAAGGAGCAAATCTGTCATGTCGATGAGGCGACGTACTATCTCGACGCTGGCGCTTGCCGTGATCGTGCCCGCGGGGGCCGTGCTCGCCACAGCGACCGTCGTGTCTGCGGCACCGGCCCGCTCGGCTGTACTGCCGGCGTACCCGCCTACTCCGCCGCCGACCACGACTCCGACTCCGACTCCGACGGTCAGCACCACGGCGACGCCGACCCCGCCGCCCGCCGGCAACGGCAAGGAGGGCGTGACCAACGGGGGCATTCCGATCACGCCCGGCTCGTCTCCGAGGGCTCACGCCCCCGCCAAGACGTTCAACGCAAGTTCCAACGTCCTCCTCGCGATCCATGGTCCCGGTCACTACACGCACACGTACACCGTCATGAGTGGCCCCCACGGAGCTCTCTCGGCCGCATTCGAGATCGCTAGCGGAGCTCCCACCGGCAAGTACTCGCTTGTTGCAAGGGGCAGGCACAGCGGGAACAAGGTCTCCTTCACGAGCAGCTTCTTCGTCAAGAAGAACGGCTGATCTCGACAACCTCACCGCCCGAATCGGCACCGTCGTCCGAGCCGCGTTCGAGCTATCGCGCCGCGCTCTCCCGCGGCGCCGTGTTGGTCGCCGGACTGCTGGCTGTGGGTGTCGCGTGGATCCTCGTTACGGGCTTGCAGGCGCGCGCCGACCTTCACGCGATGCGCCACGACATCGGCGTACTCCGGTCCGATCTTGTCGCCGGACGGCAGCGCGACGCCCGTCAGGAGCTGGTGCGTATTCAGGCAACGGCGCGGTCCGCGCACGATCGGACCAGCGGCCCGGCCTGGTGGATCGGGGCTCAGCTTCCGCTGCTGGGTTCGCCACTGCGCACCGTGCGGACGATCTCTTCGGTCGCCCGAACGCTCAGTGACGGTGCACTGCCTGCGGTGGTCACGGGTGGCGCTGCGCTCGATCCGCAGGAGCTGCGGGTTGGTGCCGCACAGCTTGATCTCGCCCGGTTGCAGCAGGCCGGGCCGGCGCTCGAGCGCGCAGCTGCGAACCTCGCCGCCGCTGTCTTGCGGATCGCAGGCACGCGGGGTAGCTGGCTCGGCCCCGTCGCTTCTGGCAGGAGTTCGGCGTTGCGCGAGCTCACGTCGCTCGAGGGCACGCTTCGCGACACAGTGCTGGCTACTCGCCTGTTGCCGCCGATGCTTGGCGGCTCGGGGCCGCGCTACTACCTCGTCGTCTTCGAGGGTGACAACGAGGCCAGGGCGATCGGCGGGATCTTCGGCGGCTACGGCCTCCTGCGAGCAGACAGCGGGCAAATGCAGTTCCTCAGGTTCGGCAGCGATCGGGACTTCACCGGGCTCACCGCGAAGATTGACCTTGGATCACAGTTCGACAAGGCGTACGGCGGCACCGACCCCTATCAGGGTGTCGCGGACGCCGACCTCAGTCCGCACTTTCCCGACGCAGCTCGGATCTGGTCCTCCGAGGCGGCTGCGCGCTTCGGCGTCCAGATCGACGGGGTGGTCGCGATGGACCCCGTCGCGCTCGCCCGAATCCTGAGGGTGATCGGTCCGGTCGGCATGCCAGACGGCACCATGCTCACCGGCGAGAACCTGGTGCAGACGCTGGATGTAAGCGTCTATCAACGGTTCGACTCCGGGAGCGTGGATGTCGATACTCCCGAGCGCAAGGCGTTCTTCGTCACGGCCGCGCAGGCCGTCACGCAGGCCGCCTTGGATCGCACGATCAACACGGCCATGCTGCTCGACGCGCTTGCCACCTCGGCCGGCGAACGTCGGCTGCTCGTCTACAGCGCACATCCGAGCGAGGAGCAACAGCTGTCGACCACGCCTCTCGCCGGCGTACTCGCTCGGACCAAGCGGCCCTTCGCCGAGGTCGTTGTCACGAACGACTCCGGAACGAAGCTCGACTACTACCTCCAGAGGTCGCTGACCTATCAGCGAGCGAGTTGCACCGCGTCATCGGCGACGGTGACGTTCCGGCTCCGCAATGCCGCCCCGAGCAGCGGCCTTCCTGCGTACCTGACAACCGGGAAGCAGTGGGGCGACGCCGCGCATCCAGCAGGATCCGAGTACCTCATCGTCAGCCTCTATTCGACGCAGGGCTCAGCGGTGACGGGCGTGACGCTCGACGGCCAGCCGCTGGGCACCTATTCCGCGACGGACCGGGGTCATCCGATCACCGAGACTCTCGTCACGATCAAGCCGGGACAGACTCTTACTGAGATCTTCCATGTCGACGAGCCGGCCGCTTCTGGCCCGGTCGAGCTGCCCGTCCAGCCGCTGGCCCATCCGCTCGTGGTTACTGCGGATGGTCCTAGCTGCTAACGCAGACACCCCCGGGCTGTTCCGCGTCGCGTTAGCTGGCGACGTGGGCCGGTTGGACTTGAACCGGCGGCCCGGGGGCGGGATGACTGCCTGAAAGTTCGCCGTACGCCGTCTCCCTTGCGGGTCGGGCGCCATACGGCTGCCACCTGCGGTGAGACGGCGACTAGCGGACAGACACCTCACGAGTCCTACGACTACTCAAAGTGTTCAGACCACCTCCTTTCCCGTGTACGTCCACGGTAGCGCCGGAGGCCGCGTCACGCCGCGGATTAATCGAGCGAGCGTTCACCTGGGTCGCTGGTGGCGGCCCGGAGGCGTTCGCGCCGAGCCGCGGCCCGCCTCTCGGCGGCCGTCATGACGGGCTCGGTGCTCTCGGTGATGATCGGATCGAGTTCGTCGACGGTCACCGTACGGCTGGGATGGTGTCCGTTGGTGGCGCTGGAGGTCGGCAGACTCGCACGCGGTGTGCCGTTGCCGGATCGTGCGTCGGTCCGGTCGGGCGACGGCGCCTTCGGCATCATCGCTGTCGTCTGGACCACCGTGCTCTTTGGCGCCTTGTTCGACCGGTAGCTGTAGGCGTAGCCGTAGTAGTAGGAGTCCGGACCGCGCTTGGGTGTCATGTTGATCACGGTGCCGAGGATCCGGGCACCGACGCCGTCGAGGAGGGCGTCCGCAGAGCGCGACAGTTGGTCGCGCGTCGTCGATCCGTGGCGTGCGATCAACACCGCACCGCTCGTCTCGGCCGCGAGCACGGCTGCATCCGTAACGGGAAGCAGTGGCGGCGCGTCGAGCAGGATCAGGTCGTAGACGCCTTCTAGGCGACGCAGCAAGTCGGCCATAACCTGCGATGCAAGCAGCTCGCTCGGGTTCGGCGGGAGCGGACCGCTCGCGAGGACGTGAAGACCACTGTCACCCCAGCGCTGAGTGGCCTCCGTGACGGAAGCGGCACCGACAAGGACGCTTGTGAGCCCGACCGATCCGTCGAGGCCGAGGTATTGCGCAAGACGTGGTCGGCGGAGGTCCGCCTCGACGAGCAGCACCTGTGCGCCGGTCTGGGCGAGGGTGATTGCGAGGTTGCAGACGGTGGTCGTCTTGCCCTCATTGGGGACGGAGCTGGTGACCACGAGCGATTTGAGCTCGGTGTCGATGTCGACGAACTGAAGGTTTGTCCGAAGCTGCCGGAACGCTTCAGCTCGGGTCGAGTGCGGATGCTGCGTAACGATCAGCGGATTGGACTTCGCGTCTGGGTCAAAGGCGATGACGCCGATTGCTGGCTGCCCGGTTGCCCGCTGGACATCGTCGATGGTCTTGATGGTGTTGTCGAGTGCCTCGGCGATGACAGCGCCGCCGATGCCGACAGCGAGCCCGATGATGAGTCCGAGCCCCAGGTCGAGCGGCTTCTTCGGCGAGACCGGGCTCGTCGGGAGCGAAGCAGGCTTTACAACGGTCACCTTGACCGGTGGCGTCGCAGGCGTCGTCGTGACGCTGCCGTCCGTCCCGCCGTTAAGGGTGTCGCCACTGGAGGTTGCCTCGAGCAAGCCGGCATAGCTGGTGAACTCGGCTGCCACCGCGTTGGCAATCTGCTCGGCACGCAGTGGCGACTTGTCGGTCACGTGCAGATTGACGAGCACGGTGTTCAGCGGCGCGTCGGCCGAGATCTCCTTGCTGATCTGCTTGCCACTCAGGCCGTCATCGAGTTGCTGCGCGACCTTGTTGGTGATCTCGCGGCTGTTGATGATGTCGGCGTAGGACTGGACGCGATCCTGGCTGAACTGCGCGGCCGACTGCAGGTTGGAGGCAAGCCCGCCGGTGTCGTTCGCGCTGACGAACAGCTGCGCGGTCGCCTCGTACTTCGCTGTCGTGCCCCAGGCGTACGCGGCCGCGGCCGCCACTGCGATAACGAGGCACAACACGACTGCCAGCCACCGCTTGCGAACGACCCGAAAGTAGTCCACAAAGTCCACAAGTCCTCCAACACTGGCGCGCCGCTTTGAGAGTCTACGGGCGCATTGTTTCCGTGGCCTTCGATGTCGGATACGTCGCGGGCGGTACCCTCAGGCAACTTCACGTTCGACCGCGAAGACGACTGACGGAGGGCTGCAAGGCATTGCCTGGGCGCACTTCGTCGGGCAAGGTCTTGCGAGCGTCGCTCGC
>DATAVE010000003.1:0-10079 GCA_036267875.1 Mycobacteriales bacterium | reverse complement strand
CCCCCTTAGTTACGCCTAGCTCAGGCGCTCGATCACCATCGCCATGCCCTGGCCCCCGCCAACGCACATCGTCTCGAGTCCGAACGTCTTGTCATGAGTCTGCAGACCGTTGAGCAGAGTCGCCGTGATCCGTGCACCAGTCATACCGAACGGATGGCCGACCGCGATTGCGCCGCCGTTGACGTTGAGCTTGTCACCGAACGGGTCGATGCCGATCTCACGCGCCGACGGGATGACCTGTGCAGCGAAGGCCTCGTTGATCTCGACCAGGTCGATGTCGTCGATCGACTTGCCGGCGAGGGCCAGGGCGCGCTTCGTCGCCTCGATCGGGCCGAGGCCCATGATCTCGGGGCTCAGGCCGGAGACGCCCGTCGAGACGATCCGGGCCAGCGGGGTCAGACCGAGGGCCTTCGCCTTGGTGTCGCTCATGATCACGACCGCAGCGGCGCCGTCGTTGAGAGGGCAGCAGTTGGCCGCAGTAACGGTTCCGTCGGGGCGGAAGACCGGGTTCAGGCCTGAGACGCCCTCGATCGTCACCCCGGCGCGCGGGCCGTCGTCCTTGCTGACCTCGACGCCGCTAGGCGTCGTGACCGTCGTGATCTCGCGGTCGAAGAAGCCGTTGGCGATCGCCTTCTCCGCGAGGTTCTGCGAACGTACGCCGAACTCGTCCTGCTCCTGGCGGCTGACACCCTTGAGCTGCGCGACGTTCTCCGCGGTCTGGCCCATGGCGATGTAGACGTCGGGAAGCTTGCCGGACTCGCGGGGGTCGGTCCAGGTGAAGTTGCCGGCGCCCATCGTCGCCGAGACCGCCTGTGCGTCGGCGAACGACGGGTCTTGGGTGTCGGGAAGTGAGTCGCTGTTGCCCTTGCCGAAGCGGCTGACCATCTCGACTCCGGCACTGACGAAGACATCGCCCTCGCCCGCCTTGATGGCGTGGAACGCCATCCGGGTCGACTGCAGGCTCGAGGAGCAGTAGCGGGTGATCGTCGTACCCGGCACGTCATCGAGGCCGAGCTTCACTGCGATGACGCGACCGATGTTGAAGCCCTGCTCCCCACCGGGGAGACCGCAGCCGACGATTAGGTCGTTGATGGTGTGCGGGTCGAGCGAAGGAACCTTGTCCAGGGCGGCCTGGACGATCGTTGTTGCGAGGTCATCGGGCCGGAAGTCGACGAGCGAACCCTTGAACGCACGACCAATCGGCGAGCGTGCAGTAGCGACGATTACGGCCTCGGGCATGACTGCTCCTTCGCTGGATCGGCTTCGGTGCCGACGACAGATTCCCAAGAGTACGTTCTGCCAGATGGAGATATTCGACTCGGTGGTGGACCTGATCGGGCGAACT
This sequence comes from Mycobacteriales bacterium, assembly GCA_036267875.1. Classification (GTDB taxonomy): domain Bacteria; phylum Actinomycetota; class Actinomycetes; order JAFAQI01; family JAFAQI01; genus DASZTV01. The sequence continues at coordinate 8,734 of DATAVE010000003.1, read as the reverse complement.
CCGCTCGTCCGTCTCAACCGCATCACCGAGGGTGTCACCGCAACAGTGGTCGCGAAGGTCGAGTACCTGAACCCTGGCGGATCGGTGAAGGACCGGATCGCCACCCGGATGATCGACGCCGCCGAGGCGTCGGGCGCACTGCCGCCCGGCGGGACGATCGTCGAGCCGACGAGTGGCAACACCGGCATCGGGCTTGCGATCGTTGCTCAGCAGCGCGGTTATCGCTGCGTCTTCGTCTGCCCCGACAAGGTGTCCGGCGACAAGATCAACGTGCTGCGGGCGTACGGCGCGGAGGTTGTCGTCTGCCCGACTGCCGTCCCGCCGGAACACCCTGACTCCTACTACAGCGTGTCCGACCGGCTTGCCAGCGAGCGGCCGGGTGGGTGGAAGCCGGACCAGTACTCCAACCCGGCAAACCCGCAGTCGCACTACGAGACGACCGGGCCCGAGATCTGGGAGCAGACCGACGGCCGGGTGACGCACTTCGTCGCTGGTGTCGGCACCGGTGGGACCATCTCGGGCACTGGCCGCTACCTGAAGGAGGTGTCGGACGGGAAGGTGCAGATCATCGGCGCCGACCCGGCCGGCTCGGTCTACTCGGGTGGCACCGGCAGGCCGTATCTCGTCGAAGGCGTGGGCGAGGACTTCTGGCCGGCGAACTACGACCGCGATGTGTGCGACGAGATCATCGCGGTGTCGGACGCCGACTCCTTCCTGATGACACGGCGCCTCGCGCGCGAAGAAGGCCTGCTGGTCGGTGGGTCGTGCGGGATGGCCGCCGTAGCCGCCTTGGAGGTCGCTGCCAAGGCCGGGCCGGACAGTCTGGTCGTCGTGTTGCTGCCCGACGGCGGGCGCGGCTATCTGTCGAAGATCTTCAACGACGAGTGGATGGCCGACTACGGATTCCTCGCCGGTGACGGCAAGACGGAGACAGTCGGCTCGGTGCTGACCCGCAAGAGTGGTCGCGTGCCCGAGTTCGTCCACGTGCATCCGAACGAGACGGTGCGAGAGGCGATCGACATCCTGCGTGAGTACGGCGTCTCGCAGATGCCGGTGGTCCGCGCCGAGCCGCCGGTCATGATCGCCGAGGTGATGGGCTCGGTCGTCGAGCGCGACCTCCTCGACGCGCTGTTCAACGGCCGTGCCCACCTCGCCGACCCGCTGGAGCGACACATGTCGAGTGCCCTTCCGTTGATCGGCGCGGGAGAGCCCGTTGCGGCGGCCGTTGCCGCGCTGCAAGGAGCGGACGCCGCCGTCGTCCTCGATGACGGTCGCCCGGTCGGGATCGTCACCCGCCAGGACCTGCTCGGCTTCCTCGCATCGCACTAGTCGTACCGTTAGTGCGTGTCCGATTTGGGTGGGTTCGAGACGCGAGCCATCCATGCTGGTCAGGAGCCCGATCCGACGACCGGTGCCGTCGTAGCGCCGGTCTACCTGACCTCGACATTTGCCCAGGACGGTGTCGGCGGTCTTCGTGGCGGTTATGAGTACAGCCGCAGCGCAAACCCCACGCGCACCGCTCTCGAGACCTGTCTCGCCGCACTCGAGGGCGGTGTCCGCGGACTAGCGTTCGCCAGCGGCCTCGCCGCGGAGGACACCTTGCTCCGCACGGTGTGCGGACCCGGCGATCACGTCGTCATCCCTGATGACGCGTACGGCGGGACCTTCCGGTTGTTTGCCAGGGTGCTCGAGCGCTGGGGTCTGTCCTACACCGCGGTTCCGCAGCACGATCTCGATCAGGTGCGTGCGGCGATCCAGGACAACACCCGTGTCATCTGGTGCGAGACGCCGACGAACCCGATGCTGCGCATCAGCGACATCGCCGCACTCGGTGCAATCGCGAGCGACGCCGGTGCGCTGCTGGTCGTCGACAACACCTTCGCCTCGCCGTATCTGCAGCAGCCCCTCGCACTCGGGGCGCACGTGGCAGTCCACTCGACGACCAAGTATCTCGGCGGTCACAGTGATGTGGTCGGGGGAGCGTTGGTCATCAGAGACGACGCGCTGGCGGACGAGGTCGCGTTCCATCAGAACGCGATGGGGGCAGTCGCGGGACCGCTCGACTCGTGGCTGGTGCTCCGTGGCATCAAGACCTTGGCCGTCCGGATGGATCGCCACTGCGACAACGCCGAGCAGGTTGTCCGTCTGCTTCGCGACCATGCCGCGGTGACCGAGGTCCGCTACCCCGACACCAACGAGGTTGCGCAACGCCAGATGCGCCGCTTCGGCGGCATGGTGTCGTTCCGGGTCGCGGGCGGCGAGGAGCAGGCACTCGAAATCTGCCGCCGTACCAAGCTGTTCACCCTCGCCGAATCCCTCGGCGGCGTCGAGTCGCTCATCGAGCATCCCGCGCGGATGACCCACGCGAGCGTGGCCGGGTCAGCGCTGGAGGTCCCCACCGATCTCGTTCGGTTGAGCGTCGGGATCGAGGCCGTGGCCGATCTGCTCGCCGATCTGCAGCGGGCCCTGGCCTGACCAACCGCGCGTCTCGGGTGCCAGCATCGCGACGATCGCGGCGATGCCAAGGATCCCCGACGTGCTGAGGAATGCGGCGCCGTAGGAGACGTCCGCGATCGCGCCGGCCGCGACCGGGCCGACGACAGTGCCGATGTCCGAGGACATCGTGTAGACCGCGAACACCGGTCCTGCCCGACCCTCGACGAGATCGCCCACGATGGCGCCTGGTGCGACGTCGAGCAGACCGGAGCCCAGGCCGAGCACCGCAAGCCCGATCAGGTAGCCGGGCAGATTCTGGGCGAGTCCGAGGACCGCGATGCCCACGCCGCTCCAGAGGCAACCAGCGACGAGCAGCGGCTTGCGACCGATGTTGTCGGCGAACCGTCCGGCCGGGATCAGCGTCGCGCCGTTGACGGCGGAGACGATGAGAAAGCCGACTCCGATCCAGATCGGATTGCGATGCAAGACGTCGCCGACGAATAGCGGAACTAGGGCCGAACGCACGCCGATCGCGCCCCACGAGTCGGCAAAGTTGGCGGCGAGGGCCGCCCGGTACGCCGGGTTGCGCAGCGCGTCGGACAGCGTGGTGGCGGCGGCCTTGCCGGCGTGTGCGCGGTCGGCGAGGGGAGTGGCTCGCAGCTGAATGAGGCCAACTGCGCCCGCGGCGCTCAACGTGCCGGCGTAGATGAAGAACGGCAGCCGGATCGAGATGCCGTCGATGACGCCGCCGAGGACCGGTCCCGTGATGCCGCCGAGCAGGAAGCCGCCTTGCCAGAAGCCCATCGCGCGGCCGCGTTGCGCCGGAGCGGTCATCCGCACCAGTAGGCCGAGTGCGGAGATCGAGAACATTGCAGATCCGACACCGCCGATCCCGCGAAGCGCGATCAACTCGCCATAGTTCTGTGCAATGCCGGCGAGCACGCTGCTCACGGCGACGATGCCGATGCCGGTCGCCATCACGAGCCGCTCGCCGTACCGGTCGACCAACTTGCCGGCCGGAAGGGAGAACGCGATCCGCATCACCGCAAAGACGCTGATGACGGCGCCCGCGGCCGCCTTGCCGACGCCGAAGTTGCGGGCGAAGACCGGCAGTGCCGGTGCGACGATGCCGAAACCGAGCGCGACGAAGAACGCCACAGCCACGAGTACCCGGATCTCTCGGGGCAGTGGATCTGGCTTCGGGTCCCCCTTTGCCATCAGTGCGCGATCGGCCGGCTAGGCGCTACGTCGGGCGCGGCGTCCTTGCCGGGCGCTGAGGTAGTCGCTGATGACGTAGTCACCGAGTCGGTCGGAGTCCGGAGTGAAGACGCGCCCGCCGTTGCGCGCAGCCATCGCCTTCACGAATCGGATCAGCCCGGGCTCGTTGTCGAGCATGAACACGTTGATCGTCGCGCCTCGCCTGGTGATCCGCTCGACCTCAGCCATCGTTGCGGCGGTGGTCTCGGGATGAGTCGGCCAGTCGAACCACGCGCTGCCGTCCGCCATGAGGTGCGCGGTCGGCTCACCATCGGTGATGACCATGACGACCGGCTCGGCGTTGGGGTGTCGCGCGATGTGGCGCGATGCCAGAACCAGCGCGTGCTGCAGGTTGGTTCCCTGCACCATGTCCCACGACAGACCTGGCAGATCCTGCGGTCGAAGCACTCGCGCGTAGCGCGAGAAGCCGATGATCTCGATCGCGTCCTGCGGGTACTGCGTCGAGATCAGGGTGTGCAGCGCAAGGGCGGTCGACTTCGCCTCGGGCCAGGTTCCGCGCAGCGCCATCGAGTACGACAGGTCGATCAGCAGTGCGACGGCAGCGCCCGATCGGCGCTCGGTCTCCGCGACCTCGAAGTCCTCGACCGCGATCTTTACCGGCGATCCGGGACCGTTGCGCAGTACCGCGTTGCGGACGGTGCGTACGACGTCGAACGGCTGCTCGTCGCCAAACTCCCACGCCCTGGTCGCCCCCGTCGGATCACCCGCGGCGCCCGCGTCGTGCATGTCGTGGTTGCCGCGGCCGCGAGCATGCAGCCGGGTGAAGATCCGGCGAAGTGCTGTCTGGCCGATCCGCCGCATTCCCTTGGGGGTCAGGCCGAGCTCGCCGTCACTGCGTTGCAGGTAGCCCTGATCGCGAAGTTCCCGCTCGATCCGGCGAAGCGCGTCGAGATCGTCGACGGCGTTGCGGCCGAGTGCGCGTGCGAGCAGCTCGGGATCGACGTCGTCGAGCGATGCACCCGGATAGTCCTGACCGAGCATCTGCGCGAGCTCGTCGAGGTCGGCTGACTCCTCAAGTGCGGTCGTTGCGTCGCCCAGCCCGAGTGGGGTGTCGCCGTTCATTCGCTGGCGTCCGCTCCAGTTCAGTTCCGGGCGCCGCGCCCGCAGCTGGTCGGACAGGCGTCCCATCTGATCGGCGAAGCCCGAGTCCTGCATCGCCTGCTGCATCAACCCGGCAAGCTCGGCCTGCTGCTCGGGTGAGAGCGAGTTCATCAGGCGCTGTGCCGCAGCCGCGCGGCGCGCGAGTGAGTCGACCAGCTCTTCGAGGTTCTGCGGGTTGTCCGGGAAGAAGTCGCCGTAGTTCTCCATGAACTGGTCGAACTGCTCGGAGACGTCCTCGCCTCGTGCGTCGGCGTCGAGCATCTCGTTGAGCGCGCCGAGCATGTCCTTGATCCGCTGCTGAGTCTCAGGATCACCGTTCTGCAGCGCGTCCTTCATCCCGCGGAACTGACTGTCGAGTACTTCGCTGCGCAGTAGCTCCTGGATCTCGTCGTACGCCGCACGCGCTTCCGGGCTGCGCCACTGGTACTCGCTGAGCTCTCGGACCGCCCGCGCCGTCTGCTGCGGCAGGGCGTCAAGCTCGGCCTCGGCGAGCCGAGCATCATCGCTGGGATCGGGGAACAGCGCGTTGCGCTCGGACTCCAGCGCCTGGTCGAGGAGTTCGCGGACCCGCTCGAGCGTGCCGTCGAGGCGACCGGCCTCTCTGGCGCGTCGCTGCCGCTCCCGGACCTGGCGGAGCAGGTCGTCGAGGCCTTGTCGGCCGGACAGGCCCCGACGGGTCATCGACCGAAAGGCCTCAGCGGGAGACTGCCCGTCGAGGACGGAGTCGCCGATCTGGTCGAGCGCGTCCGACAGGTCGTACGGCGGGGCTAGCGGGTCGTCACCGCCGTGCCACTCGGAGTAGCGAGCTCTCCTCATCGCGCCCCGTAGACGGTGCGGTCGGGCAGCTCCTCCTTGGACAGGCGGCGCAGCAGGTAGAGCCCCTCGAGCGCGAACTCCAGACCGGCAGCCGCGAGGCCCGGAGTCTCCGCGCCCTCGTCAATCCCGAGTGCGGTGAGGAGGCGACCCAGCCCGGGCACCGTTCCCAGCCGGGCCAGCAGGTCGGTTGCCGGGACCAGCTCTCCCGTCTCGACGGTTGCGCCTTCGTTGAACAGCTCGACCAGCGGTGCGAGGTCGATGCCGCCGAGCCGGCTGCGGAAGGTATCGGCGACCGCGCGCCGCAGCATGTGCTCGAGGATGTCGGCCTCGCGACCCTCCTCGGAGGTCTCGAACTCGACCTTGCCCTGCACGGCCGGAACGATCGCCGGAAGGTCTGACACCCGGGCGACGGCCACGTCCTCACCCACCAGGGCCGATCGCCGTACGGCGGAGGCGGCGACTGTCTCGGCTGCCGACACCGCGAAGCGGGCAGAGACCCCGGACCGTTGGTCGACGGCCGGGGACTCGCGCACGTGCCGGGTGAACCGCGCGATCACCTCGATGAGGTGGTCGGGCAGCGCCGCCGACACGGCGTCGTCGCCCCAGATGATCAGCGCCTCCTGGGTGACGACGCGGAGCTCGTCGTCGAGGTTGAGCGGGTAGTGCGTACGGACCTCGGCGCCGAAGCGGTCCTTGAGCGGCGTGATGATCCGGCCGCGGTTCGTGTAGTCCTCGGGGTTGGCAGAGGCAACGAGCATCAGGTCGAGGGGCAGCCGAAGCACGTAGCCACGAACCTGGATGTCGCGCTCCTCCAGCACGTTGAGCAGGGCGACCTGAATCCGCTCGGCGAGGTCGGGCAGCTCGTTGATCGCCACGATCCCGCGGTTGGTTCGCGGCACCAGTCCGTAGTGCACCGTCTCCGGGTCGCCGAGGGCGCGACCCTCAGCGACCTTGATCGGGTCGACGTCTCCGATCAGGTCGCCGACCGACACGTCCGGTGTTGCGAGCTTCTCGGCGTACCGCTCGTCGCGCGGCTTCCACGAGACGGCGAGCTCCTCGCCTTGCTCGGCCGCGAGCCGGCGGCATCGCCCGCATACGGGGTAATAGGGGTGGTCGTTGATCTCGCAGCCCTCGACGATCGGCGTCCACTCGTCGAGCAGCTGCACGAGGGTGCGGATCAGCCGGGTCTTGCCCTGGCCGCGTTCGCCGAGCAGCACGATGTCGTGGCCGGCGAGCACTGCGCGCTCGACCTGGGGGAGCACGGTGTCGTCGAAGCCGATGATTCCGGGGAACCGATCGGAGCCGTCGCGCATCCGGGCCAGCAGGTTGTCGCGCAGCTCGGCCTTGATCGTCTTGTACACATGGCCGGATGCCCGCAGCGCTCCGAGGGTGCGCGGAAGGTCGGCCGGAACGGTGGTCATGGAGGTCACGTTCTCAACTTATGCCCGCGGGGCAAATCGGATCAGGGCGAGATCTGCAAGCGGCCCGATTTCGGGGCAGACTGGCGTATGGCCCGATTCGGCGATGGTCTCGCAGTCGACGCCGATCTGGTGCGGGCGGCGGAGCGCGCGACGGAGATGGCGCTCGCGAATCTCGATGGCCAACGGCCCAACCTGATGGCCGTCTTCGTGTGCGGCGATGACCCGGAGTCAGTCGCCGCGGCGCTCAGCCGGGCCAGCGACGTGAGTGGCGCCGGCTCGACGATCGGATGCTCGGCCCCTGGTGTGATCGGCTCCGGCCAGGGCGTCGAGGCGAGCAGTGCGGTCGCGGTCTGGTGCGCGGTCCTTCCCGACGTACGCCTGCGGACCTTCGGCCTGGAAGTGATGCCGGCGTCGGAGGGGATGGCCGTGATCGGGATGCCCGAACGCGGCCCCGACGATGAGGTCGCGGTGATCCTGGCCGACCCGTGGTCGTTCCCGGTCGACGGGTTCATCGAGCAGAGCAACGATGCGCTCGCCGGCCTGCCGATCGTCGGCGGCATGGCGGCCGGTGCCCGCGGTCGTGGCTCGACCCGGCTGCTGGTCGACGGCAAGATCGTCGACCGCGGCGCGATCGGGGTGATGCTCGGCGGTCCGGTCGGCGCGACCACGCTGGTCAGCCAGGGCTGCCGGCCGATCGGCCCGGCCATGACGGTGACCGCGTCCGACGCCAACGTCATCCTCGAGCTGGCGGGGATGCCGGCGCTGGCCAAGCTGCGCGAGATCCTCGCCACCCTGCCGACGACCGAGCAGGCGCTGGCCTCCTCCGGACTACAGCTCGGAGTGGCTCGAGACGAGTACGTCGAGGAGCACGCACAAGGAGACTTCCTGATCCGCGGGATTGCCGGCGCCGACGAGCCGCGCGATGCGCTCGTCGTCGGCGACCTGATCGCGGTCGGCCAGACCGTGCGGTTCCAGGTCCGCGACGCCGCTGCCGCCGACACTGATCTGCGCGGGGTGCTCCAGGCGTTCCAGGCCAACCCGTCGGTCGGTGTGGTCGAAGGTGCACTCCTCTTCTCTTGCAACGGCCGCGGCGCGCATCTGTTCGGCTCGGCCGACCACGACCCCGCGCTGCTGCGCAGCGATCTGGTCGCGGATGGCGTGGCCGGGTGCTTCGCGGCCGGTGAGATCGGCCCGGTGGCGGGCCGCAACTTCGTCCACGGCTTCACCGCGTCGATCCTCGCTTTTGGGTCCGCTACCGGCCCGGTGCGGTGACCAGCTCCGCGCCGGTGCTCGCGATCGACTTCGGTGGCACGAAGGTCGCGACAGCGCTCGTTGATCCCGACGGCAGCGTCGTACGCCGCTCGCAGATGCCGACCGCGCCGACCCAGGCAGGTGTCGGCGATGAGCTGTACGCCGGGATCGAGACGATGGTCGAGAAGGTCCTCGATGGTGTGACGCCGTCGGGGATCGGGATCGGCTGCGGTGGCCCGATGGACTGGGCGGCCGGCACGGTCTCACCGCTCAACGTCCCGGCCTGGCGGGAGTACCCGTTGCGGCAGCGGCTGCTCGACCGGTTCCCGGCTGCCGTCGTGCGGTTGCACAACGACGCGATCGCGATGGCCGTCGGCGAGCACTGGCGCGGCGCCGGGCGCGGGTCGTCGGCGTTCCTCGGTGTCGTCGTC
>DATAVE010000002.1:0-5057 GCA_036267875.1 Mycobacteriales bacterium | reverse complement strand
GCTCGCGCTGGTCCCGATGACCACGTTGATGGCCGTGAAGAACAACGTGAAGCGTGCCTACGAGCTCATGGGGATGCGGGTCCATCTGCAGGTCAGCCACATCCTGACCAACATGGTCGGTGCAGCCAGCGATGTGCAGGCGCGCCGCGCCGAGATGATCCAGTCGAACCTCAAGCCGCGCGCGTTCCTCGAGCAGAGTGAGGCGGCGTCCGAAGAATGAACATTGCGGACCACGCCGCCAATCGGTCCGACGCGCCGGCGCTGCTCATCGGAGACGAGCGCGTCGCGTACGGCGAGCTGCACGAGCGAGCGATGCGGGTCGCCGGATTGCTGCACGAGGCGGGCCTTCGTCGCGGCGACGCCGTCGTGCTGATGCTGACCAACCGCCGCGAGTTCCTCGAGGTGACGTGGGGCTGCCAGCTGTCAGGGCTCTATTACACGCCGGTCAACACGCACCTGACCTACGACGAGGTGTCCTACATCGTCGACGACTGCCAAGCGCGGGCGCTGTTCATCGACGAGTCGATGGAGCAGCTCGCCTTCGATTTGCGGAGTCGCGACAGCAAGGTCGAAGTGTGGGTCACCGTCGGTGCGGAGTGGCACGGTTGGCAGTCCTACGACGCGGCCTTGGCTGCGGTGACATCACAGGCGGAGCTGTCCGACGGCTGCGAGATGCTCTATTCGTCGGGCACTACAGGGCGACCGAAGGGGATTCGTCGACCGCTGCCGACCGAGAACGGCTCGTGGGCGCAGGGCCTACTGGAGCAGGCCGCGCTGCACCTCTACCAGGCGACGTCGGACAGCATCTACCTTTCGCCTGCGCCGCTGTACCACGCTGCTGGCGTCAACTACACGATGGCGATGCACCGCATCGGCGCCGCGACGGTCATTGTCCCGAAGTTCGACGCGGAAGAGACCTTGCGGCTGATCGAGCGCCGTCGAGTGACGCACGCGCAGTTCGTACCGACGATGTTCGTACGAATGCTGAAGCTGCCCAAAGAAGTGCGAGAGCGCTACGACCTGTCGAGCCTGCGCTGGGTGGTGCATGCGGCTGCGCCGTGCCCAGTTGATGTGAAGCAACAGATGTTCGAGTGGCTCGGCCCGATCATCTACGAGTACTACGGCGGCACCGAAGGCTTCGCCGGCGCGACGATCGGTCCGCTGGAGTGGCTGTCCCACCCCGGCTCGGTAGGCAAGCCACTTACGACGGTGCACGTCGTCGGCGAGGCCGGCGAGGAGCTGCCAGTCGGCGAGGCCGGCGAGCTGTTCTTCGAGGGCGGTCCGGAGTTCACGTACTGGGGTGATCCCGAGAAGACGAAGTCGGTCTCCAACGAGCGCGGCTGGCGCAGTCTCGGCGACATGGGCTACGTCGACGAGGAGGGCTACGTCTATCTCACCGATCGCGCGACGTTCATGATCGTCTCCGGCGGGGTCAACATCTATCCGCAGGAGACCGAGAACCTGCTGATCATGCATCCGAAGGTTGCTGATGCGGCAGTGTTCGGCATCCCGAACGAAGAGTTCGGTGAAGAGGTCAAAGCCGTCGTCCAGCCACTCGACGGGATCGCGCACACGCCCGAGCTGTCCGACGAGCTGATGGAGTACTGCCGAACCCAGCTCGCCGGCTACAAGTGCCCCCGGTCGATCGACTTCGACCCGGAGCTGCCACGCGACCCCAACGGCAAGCTCTACAAGCGCAGGATCCGTGACCGCTACTGGGAAGGCCGCACCTCCCGAATCCTCTGATCGGACTAGCCCCCAACTCTCCGGGAAGATCACTTAGATGCTCACCCTGCTCGTTCCTTTGACCCTCGCTGTCCTGAGCGCGGCGGCCGTGGCCGCCGCCGTCGTGGTGTCGGCTGGCTGGTGGGGGCTGGCGGTCCCGCTGCTGCTGATCGCAGCGCTCGCGTCGTACGACGTGCTGCAGCGCAAGCACTCGATCCTGCGCAACTACCCGGTCATCGGGCACATGCGCTTTCTGCTCGAGTCGATCCGCCCGGAGATCCAGCAGTACTTCATCGAGCGCAACACCGACGGTCGCCCGTTCGACCGTGATACCCGAAGCGTCATCTACGAGCGGGCGAAGGGGATTCACGGCGAGCTTGCCTTCGGCACCGAGCGCGAGGTCAACGAGGTCGGCTACGAGTGGCTGCTGCACTCGACCGCGCCGCGCGAGCCGGTAGACCAGAGCCCGCCGCAGGAGACCAAGCAGCCGCGAGTACGAATCGGGGGTCCTGACTGCACCCAGCCCTACGACATGGCGCTGCTCAACGTCTCAGCGATGAGCTTCGGGGCGCTGTCGGCCAACGCGATCCGCGCCCTCAACGCCGGTGCGGCCAGGGGCGGCTTTGCGCACGACACCGGCGAAGGCGGGCTGACCGAGTATCACCTCGAGGGTGGCGGCGATCTGATCTGGGAGATCGGCAGCGGCTACTTCGGGGCGCGTACGAAGGACGGCAACTTCGACCCGAGGATGTTCGCCGACAAGGCTGCTCACGACCACGTGAAGTGCGTATCGCTGAAGCTCAGTCAGGGAGCCAAGCCGGGCATCGGCGGGGTGCTCCCGGCGTCGAAAGTCACTGCGGAGATAGCAGCGGCACGTGACGTGCCGAAGGGCGAGAAGTGCGTCAGCCCGGCGGCCCACAAGGTCTTCCACACTCCGCGCGAGCTCGTGCTGTTCATCGCAGAGATGCGTCGGCTTGCCAGCGGGAAGCCGACCGGCTTCAAGCTGTGTGTCGGCTACCGCCATGAGCTGCTGGCAATCTGCAAGGCGATGGTCGATGAGGGCATCACGCCTGACTTCATCGTCGTGGACGGCTCAGAGGGCGGAACCGGCGCGGCGCCGCTGGAGTACGAGGACCACGTCGGCACTCCGCTCACTGACGGCCTGATCATGTTGCACAACGCGCTCGTGGGAAGCGGGCTGCGCGACCGCATCAAGATCGGGGCGAGCGGCAAGGTCGCTACCGGCACGGACATCGTCAAGCGGCTCGCGCAAGGCGCGGACTACACGAACTCCGCGCGGGCGATGATGATGGCGGTCGGCTGCATCCAGGCGCAGATGTGCCACACCAATGAATGCCCGGTTGGGGTTGCAACGCAGGACCCGCGACGTTCCCGCGCGCTCGATGTCGCCGACAAGACCGAGCGGGTCTACCGCTACCAGCAGGCCACCGTCGCGCAGGCCGAGCAGATGATCGCCTCGCTCGGATTGGCTGGGCCGAGTGACCTGCATCCGGCGATGATCATGCGCCGAATCGATCACGCGCAGAGCAAGACCTACGCCGAGCTCTACGAGTGGCTCGAGCCCGGTCAGCTGCTCGCTGGGCCACCTGCGGGTTGGGGCAGCGACTGGCGCGCCGCCAGCGCCGACACGTTCAACCGAGTCTGAGGAGACGGCAGTGCCCACGATCGCGGAGATGCTTGTCACCTCGCTTGCCGATCTCGGCGTGCGCACGATGTGGGGCGTCGTCGGCGATGCGCTCAACCCCGTCACTGATGCGATCCGGCGTGAGCACCGCGTCGAGTGGATCGGCGTACGGCACGAGGAGGTCGCGGCCTTCGCCGCCGGCGCGCAGGCCCAGCTGACCGGGACGCTCGGAGTCTGTATGGGCACCGTCGGTCCGGGCTCGATCCATCTGCTCAACGGTCTCTACGACGCGAAGAAGTCCCACGCGCCGATCCTCGCGATCTGTGGCCAGGTTCCGCTCGAGGAGCTCGGCTCGGATTTCTTCCAGGAGGTCGACAACGACCGGCTCTTCGCCGACGTCGCGCTGTTCACCAGGACGATCACCGCGGCGTCGCAGGCGACGACTCTCGTCGAGCAGGCGGTGCAGGCGGCGGTGAACGGTCGCGGGGTTGCCGTGCTGACCCTGCCCGGCGACGTCGGTGGCCTCGACGTACCGAAGGATGCCAAGCCGCCTCACTTTGTGGCCTCGGCCCCGCCGGTGCGTGCGGATTCGGTGGCGGTGGCGGAGGCGGCACAGCTGCTCAACGACGCCGGCAAAGTGACGCTTTTGGTCGGGGCTGGCGCCAAGCCGTACCGCGGACGAGTGCTGGCGCTGGCCGAGCAGCTCGAGTCGCCGATGGTCCTGAGCCTCAAGGCTAAGGAGGCGCTGGAGAAGGACAACGACTTCCAGGTCGGGCAGAGCGGACTGATCGGCAACCCGGCCACGAGTCATGCCTTCGAACACTGCGATGTGCTGTTCCTGGTCGGCACGGATTTCCCATACCGGGACTGGTATCCGAAGGGCAAGACGGTCATTCAGCTCGACCGCCGGCCGGAGCACATCGGCCGTCGGGTCCACGTCGACCTGGGCCTGGTCGGCGACGTGGGTGCGACCCTCGATGCGCTGCTTCCGCATCTTGCCGCTAAGTCTGACGCTAGCCATCTGAAGTCGTCGCGCGACATCTACCTGGCTTGGCACCACCGGCAGCAGTCGCTCACCGATCCAGATCACGACCGCGGGATCGTCGGCAAGCTGCTTGGTGCCGCCACCAACCACGACCACCGGATCCGACCCGAGCTCGTCGCTCAGTGCGTCAACACCCACGCCTCAGCCGACGCGGTGTTCACGACCGACACCGGCATGTCGACGGTTTGGCTGTCGCGCTTCGTCGAGATGACGGGCGACCGGCAGTTGATCGGCTCGTTCAACCTCGGCTCGATGGCGAACGCCATGCCGCAGGCGCTCGGCGCGCAGGCAATCGACCGCTCGCGGCAGATCGTCGGCTTCTGCGGTGACGGTGGACTCTCGATGCTCCTCGGCGACCTCATCACGGCGGTCGCGCACGACCTGCCGGTGAAGCTCATCGTGTTCAACAACGGTCGGCTCGGCATGGTGAAGCTCGAGCAGGAGCAGGTCGGGCTGCCGGAGTTCGGCACCGTGCTGCACAACCCGGACTTCGCCGAGGTCGCTCGCGCGATCGGCCTGCACGCGGTGCGCGTCGAGCGGCCGGACGCTGTCGACGAGGCGGTCGCGGCCCTGCTGGCGCATCCCGGTCCAGCGCTGCTCGACGCGGTGACCTCGCCTGACGAGATCGCCATCCCCGGCAAG
>DATAVE010000001.1:0-46352 GCA_036267875.1 Mycobacteriales bacterium | reverse complement strand
CGTTGATCAGCGCTGCACAGAACGCCGCCGGGTAGTGCAGCTTCAGCCACGACGAGGCATAGACCAACAGGGCGAAGGAGATCGCGTGGCTCTCCGCGAACCCGAACGATGCGAAGGCGCGAATCTTCTCGACGATGACGTCGGCCTCGCCTCCGATGATGCCGTTCACGGCCATCCCGTCGTACAGCCGCTGCCGCAGCGCATCGATCTTCGCCTCGGAGCGCTTGGAGCCCATCGCCCGGCGCAGCTGGTCGGCCTCGTTCGGGGTGAAGTCCGCGACCGCGACCGCGAGCTGCATCATCTGTTCCTGGAACAGCGGTACGCCCAGCGTCCGCTCCAGTGCCGGCTTCATCTTCTCGTGCAGATAGGTGACCTCCTCCCGACCGTGACGCCGCCGGATGTAGGGGTGAACCGAGTCGCCTTGGATCGGCCCAGGACGGATCAGCGCCACCTCGATCACCAGGTCGTAGAAGTTTCTCGGGCGCAGCCGTGGCAGCGTCGCCATCTGGGCCCGCGACTCGATCTGGAACACCCCGACCGTGTCGGCCTTGCAGACCATGTCGTAGACGCACGTCATCTCCCGCGGGATCGTCGAGAGCTCGTAGCGCGCGCCGTGCCAGGCCTCGATCAGCTCGAAGCTGTAGCGGATCGCCGAGAGCATCCCCAAGCCCAGCAGGTCGAACTTCACCAGGTTGATCTGCGCGCAGTCGTCCTTGTCCCACTGCAGCACGGTGCGTCCAGGCATCCGGCCCCACTCGACCGGGCAGACCTCGACGATCGGCCGGTCGCAGATCACCATCCCGCCGGAGTGGATCCCGAGATGCCGGGGATGGCGACCCAGCTCGTTCGCCAGCTCGACGATGTGCGGCGGGACGCCCTCCACCTCTGCCGGGTCGAGGATGAACCCGTGACCGATCTGCTTGCTCCAGGCGTCCTGCGTCCCGGTCGGATGGCCGAACGCCTTGGCCACGTCGCGGATCGCTGAGCGCGGCCGGTAGCTGATGACGTTGGCAACCTGCGCGGTGTGGTCGCGGCCGTAGGTGGAATAGACGTGCTGGATGACCTCCTCACGACGGCCCGACTCGAAGTCGACATCGATGTCCGGCGGCTCATTTCGCTCGGCGGCGAGAAACCGCTCGAAGACGAGGTTGTAGTAGACGGGGTCGATCGACGTGATCTCCAGCGCGTAGCAAACCGCGGAGGATGCGGCGGAGCCGCGACCCTGGCAGAGGATGCCCTGGTCGCGCGCGAACTTCACGATCTCCCAGACCACGAGGAAGTAGCCGGGGAACTTCAGCTCCTCGATGACCCGCAGCTCGTGCTCGATCCGGTCGTACGCCTTTTTGCTCAGCTCATCGGTGTCCCTCGGGCCGTACCGCTTGTGCGCGCCCTGCCACGTCAGCTCCTTCAGATAGCTAATCGCGGTGTGTCCCTCGGGCGCCGGGAAGGGTGGCAGCTGCGGCGCGATCAGCTCGATCGGGAACGCCAGCTCCGCTCCGATCCGCGCCACCTCGGCGACCACTCCCGCGTGACGGGCGAATCGCTGCGCCATCTCCTCGCCACTTCGCAGGTGCGCATCCGCCCAGGCCGGCAGCCAGCCGTCGATCTCATCGAGACTTCGCCGGGCCCGCACCGCCGCCATCGCAGTGGCAAGCGGGCGACGCGGCGGACCGTGGTAGTGCGCGGCGGTAGTTGCGACCGTCCGCAGCCGAGCTTCGCGAGCCAGCATCGACAGCGCGTCGTACCTTTCGTCGGCGAGCGGGTCACGGGCATAGGACAGCTCGACTACGACGTTGTCCCGACCGAACCTCGCGACCAGCTCATCGAGAGCCTGGCGAGCCGGGACGAGCCCGAAGCTTCCAGAGGAAGCCAACTCCAGCGCCGACCGGACCGGGCCCTTGCGGCAGCCGGTCAGCACCAGCCAATGCCCGCCCGCGGTCTCGGTGAGCTCATCGAGGTCATAGACCGGATGCCCCTTGGCGCCGCCGCGACGATGTGCCGCACTCATCGCGCGACACAGCCGGGCATACCCCTCGGGGCCGCGTGCCAGCACCAGCAGGTGACGGCCGCCCGGATCCGGCATCCCTGACCTGGCCCCGGTCGCGCGCTGCGAGGACGTACGCGGAACGGGGAGGTCCAGCGACAGCTCCGCGCCGTAGATCGTCGCTAGCCCGTGTTCCTTGGCCGCCTCGGCGAAGCGAGGTACGCCGTACATCCCGTTGTGGTCGGTCAGCGCGAGTCCAGTCAGCCCCAGCCGGATTGCTTCCTCGACCAGCTCCTCCGGCAGGCTCGCGCCATCGAGATGACTGAACGAGGAGTGCGCGTGCAGCTCCGCATAAGGCACCACGTCGACCGGACGTTGCAGCGTTGGTGACTCATACGTCGGGCGATGCCGCGACCATCCGACGGCATCGCCACCGTCTCCCACCATCGAGTGGGCACGAGGCGCATCGGGCACCTTGCCCGATAACCGAGCCTCCAGCTCCCGCCAGGGAATCGGCGGGTTGTCCCACCCCACCCCTACCGCCGAGCCCTACGTAAGTGGCCTAAAAAGCCCTGAAATACACCACTTTCGTAGGGCTCGGCGTTAGTCATAGATGCCTTCGAGGCACCACTGGGCGTCGGCTCCGCCGACGCCCATCGTGCCCGCTACGAGATAGGCGCGGCCTCTTTCGTCTACCACCTGCATGCGGACGACTCGCACCGCACTTCTCGGGTCCCACCAGCGCTCATCCGCGGGCCACGGCCCGGCCCATGACATCACCGCCACCGGCGAGTCCCGTCGCAGGTCGAGACGGCACGGCGGACGCAGTACCGCCCCGCGCTCGCCGACCACTACCGGTCGCTCGCCGGCATCGAGCAGGTCGATCGGTGCCGGCGGATCGAGCACCACACTCGGCGCCGGAGCCGGCAGCCGTCCCGGCCAGGGCTCATCCGCCCGCCGGGACTGAGTGCGTTCTTCCCCCCAGGGCAACAGCTGCGTGCGCTGCGCCGGATCTCGCCCACCGACCACCGCCGGCGCCAGCACTCCGTCGAAGCCGAGCATCGTCTGCACCCGAGCCAGCGCCCGGCGCGCTCGCTCCCCCGCCTCGCCGTCTCCACCCCACAACGCCTGCTGATGCGTGCCGCTCGGCACCGTCTCGATCGGCACGATCCGCAGCCGGCTAATCGCGGCAGTTACCCGCGAAACATCGCTACTGCCGTGTAACCAGCCTTCGATCTGCCAGCGAATCCGGTCGATGACATCGCTTGCCGACAGCACGCCGGACGCCCGCCACCGCCGCGACGCGCGCTCCCCCCGCTCGGAGGTCACCTCGAGCTCGACGCAGGCACAGGCCAGAGCACGAGCCGACAGGTTGGCGATGAACGTCTCGACCGCGCTTCGCGCGGAGAAGGCGATGACGTCGACCCGGTCCACCGGCGGCTCGAGCTCCACCGTCACCGAGCAGTCGACCGGCGGGTCCCGCACCACCACCGGACGGGAGTCACGACCACCCGCCTGCCGGTGCGCCCAGGCACCCGCCAGGCCGAACCTGGCTGCGACGTCGCGCGCCGGTAGTGCCGCGAAGCCTCCCAGTGTCCAGATCCCCAGTCGCCGCAACACATCCACCAGCGCCGAGTCGCCGAAGCAGTCGAGCGTCCCGATCGGAAGGTCGGCGAGAAACGGCCCTGACGAGCCCGCCGGCACCACGGC
Source organism: Mycobacteriales bacterium (assembly GCA_036267875.1). Classification (GTDB taxonomy): domain Bacteria; phylum Actinomycetota; class Actinomycetes; order JAFAQI01; family JAFAQI01; genus DASZTV01. The sequence continues at coordinate 42,658 of DATAVE010000001.1, read as the reverse complement.
ATCGCGGCGGGCCGCCTGCTCTGCAGCAAACGCACCGTCGGCGATCCCGACCGACACCTCGGGCACCGAGCGATGAACGGCAGCTCGAAGCGCGGCCGCCAGCGCCGCCTCTCCGCCGAGGTGCCGCGCCGGACCTCGCGCGGCAACCAGGAGCAGCCCCGGCCGAATCACCTCGACCCCCGAGACCACCTCCTCCACCGCCCGGATCGCCGGTTCGAAGCAGCGCGCCTCGACCGCCTCGTCACGAGACATCACCACCAGGTCCGGACATCGAGCCTGCGCCTCGCGCTTGCGCATCCCGCGCCGTACGCCGACGCCACGAGCGCCGCGCGAGCACGCCACGATCTGCCCGGCGGCGAGCACCGCGATCGGGAGGTCGAGGGCCACCGACGCATCGGGTAACTCGGCATCGGTGACACCGCTCACGGCGACCACCGGCCAGTCAGGGCACCACACCGTCGCGATTCGAGGAAGGGTCCCCGTGACCACTAGCCGGTCCGCCGTACGTCGGAGAGCTCGACCACCGAAGCTGCCGGCTCGTCGAGCTCGACCCGGCCCTGCTCTCCCGGCAGCCACAACGTGACCTCTCGGGACCGGACCGCCTGGCCCCGCCCCTCGACGCCGACCTGCATCCGGCGGCGAGCCAGCCGGCCGTGGCCGTCCCCGATCCCGGCCCACTCCCCTGGCTGCGCGGTCAGCCGAAGGTCCGCCATCGGCCAGCGCCCGCCCGCGAGAAAGGGCACCAGCACCGACTGCCGGGATCTGGCCCGGGCGCCCAGGCGGCGCAGCTCGCCATCGGCGAGCCGAGCCGGAGCCCGCGCTGCGACGATGTCGAACGCATCGAGCAGGGCGCCGACGACGTTGGTCCAGCTCTCCCTTGTGGCCGGCACCACCGGTAGCCGGGCCAGATCGATCCCGAAGTCGCGAGCCGCTTCCGCGCCCAGGCGAGTCGCGGACCCGTTCGGCAGATCGACCAGCACGCACCACGCCCCCTCGGCAGACGCGTCGGCGATCAGCGCCAGCAGTAGCGACAACGAGCCGGTGACGCTGACCGTGCTCCCCCGTCGCAACCCGTCCGGCAGTAACTGGTGCAGTGCCGGATGTACCGGCAAAGAAGGAGACCGCGAGGCAAGCGCTGCCGCGGCTATCGGGGCGGCTGGCCACTCCCGAACCGGGTTGCGAGCGGCCATGTCGAACACGTCGACATCATCGAACGTATGTTCGAATCATGTCAATGCGGGGCGGCGCCCTATTTCACCCTCATCATGACCGGATGGCCCTCGACCTGCCCTGCCCCAACTGCGGCACGCAGATGTATCCCGAGCAGGCACACAACCGGTGCCCGTCGTGCCTGTACTACGAGCCTTGCTGCGACGGCGCCCCGCAGGCCTGCCGCACTCCTCAGGTGACGGAGAGCTCCGCCACCGGGTCCGTGGGGCCGTAGCCGTGCTGGAAACACGGTGGAGGCTTCACAACCTCAGCGGAGCAGGTCCTTCCCCCACCAGTCACCGGCGCCTGACAGACCGCGAGGCACCGCAAACAGCGCACTCGAGGTGTGCTGGATGTATTCGTTGAGGTTGTCGCGACTTCCGAGCAACTGCTGGATCGGCACGAACTGCTTGCGGGGATCCTTCTGGTAGGCGATGAAGAACAGACCCGCGTCGAGCAACCCGGTATTGGGGTCGATGCCATCGGTAAACGAGTAGCCCCGCCTGAGGATCTTCTGTCCCCCGTGGCTAGCCGGCCCGGCCAGCCGAATGTGGGCGTTCAGCGAGATCACCGGCGTACCGTCCGGCTTCTTAGCCCCGAGCTCGACCGGGTCGAACTCGTGCTTGCCGGTCAGCGGTGCGCCACTGGTCTTGAAGCGGCCGAACACCCGCTCCTGGTCACTCAAGAAATCGGTGTCCCAGGACTCGATGAACATCCGGATCCGCCGCGACACCAGGTAGCTGCCGCCACGCATCCACGGCTGATCGGTCTCGCCCGCAACCCAGACATAGTCGTCGAGGTCTGCGGTGTCCTGGACCTTGATGTCGTTGGTGCCGTCCTTGAAGCCCATCAGATTGCGTGGCGTCTGCTGGTCGGTCGAGGTCGAGGACGTACGCCCGAAGCCGAGCTGCGACCAGCGAATGATGGCGGTCCCTCTCGCCAGTCGCGCGAAGTTGCGGATCACGTGAAAGGCGACCTGCGGATCGTTCGAGCAGGCCTGCACGCCGATGTCGCCGTTGCTGATCTCGGGCCGTAGCGCATCGCGCGGCAACGGGGGTATATCGCCAAGTGCGGTCGGCCGCCGCTTGCCCAGACCGAAGCGGTCGTCGAACATCGACGACCCGAAGCCGACCGTGACGGTCAGCGCGGCCGGTCCGAGTCCGAGCGCCTCGCCGGTGTCGATCGGTGGCGCCTGCGGAGCGGTGTCGATGGGACCGATCAGCTCACCGGCGGTCATCCGAGCCGCGGCCGCCGCCCACGTGCCGAGCAGCACCTCGACGGCGGTCCGGTCGGTCGTCGTCAAGTCGAACGCCGCGAACGCCAGCCGGTCTTGCGCGGGTGTCGCAATACCGGCCTGGTGTTCGCCGTAGAACGGAATCTGCTTGGCCGCAGCCGATGCCTTCGGGCCGTCCGTGGCACGGCCGATCGCTACCCCGCTTGCCCCACCAGCGACGAGTGCCCCGGCCGCGCCGAGCGAGCCGCCGACAAACTGTCGGCGGCTCGGCTGCAGTGGGATCCGCTCGCGGTCGGGCACTAGGCCTTGGCCACCTTGCTTGCCACCTGCGACAACGGCTCCTGAACGGCCTTGACCGCCGCCGCAAGCTTGCGCTTGTCGATCTGGGTCAGTACGCCGTAGTAGTCGAAGCCCGACGGGTTCGATCCGGTCCGGTAGGTGTCGACCAGTGCGTCGAGCGAGGTGAAGCGCGATGCGATCGTCGCGGTCAGCTGTGGGTCGATCGTCGTCAGCGCGGACTGCAGCTCGGCGAACGCCTGCTCGGCACCCTCGTCGTTGGCCTGGAAGTCGAGCAAGTCGATGTGGGAGTACCGCTCCTCCTCACCGGTGATCTTCGAGGTGGCGACCTCGTCGAGCAGATCCTGCGCACCGTTCGCCAGCTCGTATGCCTGGTAGGTCAGCCCGTTCGTCAGCTTCTGCAGCTTCTCGACGTTGACTACCAGGCCCGCCGCGAGCCGAGCCAGTCCCTCGAGGCTCTTGTCCTGAAACAGCGCCTTCTCGATCGGGTGGAAGCCCTCCCAGCGAGCGGCCGGGACGTCACCGGCCCGGGCGTCGATGTCGGAATCGAGGTTGTTCTTGCCGATGGTGAAGGACTCCGCCACCGGCTCGATCTTCTCGTAGAAGGGACGCGCCTTCTCGTACGCCGCCTGCGCCGACGCGAGGTCGCCACTCGCAATCGCCGACCGCAGCGCCTTCGCGCTGCTTAGGAGATAGCCCGCCTGGAGCGTGACGTACTTCGCGTAGTCGTCGGTACCCGACTTCAGCAGCGCCGCAACGCTCCCGCCGGTCAACGAAGGAGCCGAGCCGGTCACCGTAATCGCAGTGTTCTCCTGCTTAGCGCCCGGGCAGTAGAGCGAATACGTCCCGCCCTCGACATCGACCGAGAAGGTGCCGGAGAAGCCAGGCGGCAGGTTTTCCTTCTCACCGACGATTCGCTCGCCGCTGATCAGCTCGACCTCGCTGACCGCAGTGGCATCCTGGTTGGCGATCTTGAAGGTCAGCGCACCGGCCGGGTACGAAGTCGTCGGGATCTGGCAGCCATTCGCGGCCGTGATCGTGACCGTCGCGGTATGGCTGTCGTCTGCCTGCATCGCGCCGCCATCACCTCTCGAGCCGCTGCTGCCACACGCCGTGAGGACAAGTGAGGCGACGATCATCACGCCCGCAAGACCTGCGGCGCGGGTGGTCGAAGATGGTGTGCGAAGCACCGCTCCCCCAGTTAGGTAAGGCTTACCTGTCTTTCTAGCAGGGAGTCTTTGTCGCCGTCTAACCCAAAGGCAAGCGGGTGGGTCAAGCCGCGCCGGCCGACCGCGGCAGAGCAACCCGCACCGGCCAGCAACGCGACGGCCATGGCGGCGAGCCACACGGCGGTCTCACGAAAACTCCGACGTCGGTCAACCGCCGACTGGTCGTGCCGTGCAGCAGCAACGGCAGCCGTCACCGCGGTAGCAGGCAACGACGCGCTGCTCGAGGACACCGGCCGCGACAGCTGGACCTCGCCGAACGATGCCTGCGCGGTCGCCGTTGTCTGCCGCATCCACGTCGCGGCGACCACACGGGCACTCGGGCCAGCGGCGATATCGACGCTCACGCTTCGCTCCCCGCGATATTCGACCCCGATCTTGTCCCGAGATGCCATCAGGCCGAGCGGGAGCCGGCCACCGTTGAGTTGCGCGACCGCCGATGCCGACAGCATCCGGCTCGGCAACGGCGGCATGAGCACCGACGGCAGCACGTAACGGTCAACCGACAGCCCGTCGCGGACGATCGGCGCGCCCTGGAGCCGAGTCAGCACAATATTGGCGACCGGCGCGCCTAGCGACTCGGTTGGCATCCGGATCGTGATCGCGCCGGTGCCCTGCGAGACAACCCGGAACGAGCTCTTGCCGACTGATGTGATCGGGTGGCCGGCTGGCTTGGCCGGGCAGGCGAGAAGCAGAACACCTGCCGCGATCGCCGCAACAGATGAGGACGCGGTCGCAGCGATGGCGAGCCGCCGAGGCGATACCTGGCGTTCCTGCGGCCAGCCGACGTACATCGCAACGGGTACGAGGTAGGCGAGCCAGCCGACGAGCTCGACCACGACGGGCTGCGACTGCAGGCCGAGGATCCCTGTGAGCAGTGATGCACGAACAGATCCCGGCCGTACCAGCCACGACAGATCGAGCGTGTGTCGCTGTCCGAGGTCGAGCCAGCCGGCCTCGTGCGCGGTGTGAAGCGCCGTCATCACCAGACCCGCGGCGACTACGACGAGGACCAGACCTGTGCCGCGGAAGAACTTGGACAGGTTCAGCCGCACGCCGCCGCGATAGATCCCCCAGCCGAGCCCGATCGCAACGAGAATCCCGAGGATCGCCCCCGCGACCGGCGAAGCCCCACTGCCCGTCTCGTTGAATGCAGCGAGCAGGAAGACCACGGTCTCGAAGCCCTCGCGCAAGACGGCGAGAAACGCCATCACGACGAGGGCTCGCCCGGCCCGATCGGAGCCACCGCTCAGCGCCTCGGCAGTCGCTCCCTCGAGGGCGCCTCTGAGGTCACGAGAGTGCCGGCGCATCCAGACGACCATGTACGTGACCATGCCGACGGCGAGTACGCCGACGACGGTCTCGAGGCCCTCTTGCTGACGCTGCGGCAGGTCGTGCGACAGGACTCGAAGCGCGACGCCAACGGCAACGCAGAGCGCAATCGCCGTGGCGACGCCGACGTAGACCCAGCGCAGCAGGTCGAGCCTGCCTTGCTTGCGAAGGAACGCCGCGATGATGCCGACGATGAGCGCGGCTTCGAGCCCCTCGCGGAGCCCGATGACGAACGTGGGAAGCATGGCCTCGCATCCGGCGCCGATCGGCAGGTGTTAGGTGAGCCTAACCTGCCCTCGCAACGATCAGCCGGGCTTTACCCGAGCCGGAACCAGACTTCCTTGCCGGGCCGGGCCGGCGTCACACCCCACTTGCTGGCAAGCACGTCAACCAACCGCAGGCCACGCCCGCCGGTGCCGGAAGGACTCGCCTCGGACATGACCGGAGTGGCCGGTTCGTCGTCGGAGACCGTGACGGCGAGTCCGTCGACGTCGTACTCCATGACTAGGCGGACGGCACCTCGGCCATGCGTCACCGCATTCGTGACCAGCTCCGAGGCAAGCAGCTCAGCCGTCCAGGCCGAAGCGGGATGCACCGCTGTCGCGAAATCGTGGACGGCCTGACGGGCCTTGGCTGGAGCCAGGCGCGACCGAGTCAGGGTCAGCACCTCACGAGTCGCGCACGTCACAATAAGGATGGTGCCCGGTTTGTGTGGCTAATGAACCCGCCGAATGACTCAGCCGAATGGCACGGACGATTACGGCGAGTGGCCGTTCAGAGTTCTGCGCCGACCGGCGGCTAGACCGGGACGCTCACGAGCTGCTTGTCGTCGCCGCCGAGCAGGATCAGCCGGCTCAGGTGGGAGGCCGGGATCGAAGTGGATCCAGTGACCTGGGCTTCACCGGCGTACGTCGCGACCCAGCGGCCAACCGAGTCGCGGGTGCCGTCGTCAGCGACCGCGACCAGCCAGCAGTGCTCGTCCTCGGGGAGCCCCGATACGTCTACCCGAAGCGCGGTTCCAGTGGCCTGCGACGCGAGGGTCACCCGCATCCGGACGTCGCCCTGGACTCCGGTGGCGCTCTGGACCGTGGCCGTGGATCCAGACGAACCGGTCAGCTCGACTGTCGTCACGATCCCGCCGACGAGCAGAACGACCGCTGCGGCCGCGGCAAGCAGAGCTCGCGCAGGCCGCCGGCGAAGCCGGGTCACACGGCTGTCCTCGGATTCGTCGCGCACGGACGCAACGACCTTGTCGAAAAGGGCATCCGGGGCGGCGACGGTCGGCACTGACTCGCCCAGATCCTGCAGGCTCAGCCGGGACAGCAGCGGCGGCAACGTCGCGAGCTCCGCGACCTCCACCCGGCACTCGGCACAGGTCCGCAGATGAGCGTCGACCTCGGCGCGCTCACCCGAGTCAAGCGCGTCCAGGACATAGGCGCCAAGCGCGATCCGGGTCACGTCGCAGCTCACGTCGTCACCCCCCGCTCGGCGAGGGCGAGCTTGAGCGCGCGCAAGGCATAGAAGGTCCGCGACTTCACCGTGCCGGCCGGTACGCCGAGCACCTCGGCAGCTTCGGCGACAGAGCGGCCGCGGTAGTAGGTCTCGATCAGAACGGTTCGGTGCTCAGCCGACAGCGCAGTGAGGGCGTCGCTGATCAGCAGGCGGTCGAGCCGCGCGTCGACGTCATCCGCGGTCGGGATGACCTCAAGCACGGCGTCGCCGACCTCGGGCGGGCGAGCCGAGCGTGCCCGATAGGCGTCGATCGCGACCCGCTGCGCCACTGTGAACAGCCAAGGCCGGATCGGGCCGCGGGACTCGTCGAGCGCGTCACGGTGCTTCCAGGCGCGCAGCAGCGTCTCCTGCACGACGTCCTCTGCCCGCCCCCGGTCACCGCCGGTCAGCCGGGTCGCGTAGGCGAGCAGTGCTCCGGCGTGCGCGTCGTACAGGTCGCGCAGTGCCGTCTCGTCCGCCGGGTCCACGGCAACCATCATGACCACCACGGCAACATCTCCTGCCCCACAATGCTTGTTACGCTGTGGTGGCCGCGGCGGTTCAGGCGGTTGCGGCCTCGAGCTCGTCCAGTGACGTGTCGATGTGCGTCAGCAGCCGCTGCAGGTGCGGCACGTGGCGGCGGCAGCCCGTGAGCCCGAACTCCATGTTGGCGACGTAGCTCGTCACGGTGATGTTCAGCGCCTGGCCGATGGTCGGAATCGACAGCGGATAGAACGCGTCCAGCCTTGCGCCCTGCATCCACAACGGCTCTCGTGGGCCGGGGACATTGGAGATCACCAGATTGAACGGCGGCGGGAGCAACCGATTGATGCCGAAGAACGAGCTCATCGCGAGCGGCGCCATCGACACCGCTGACATTGCCACCGCTTGCATCCGGCTGAGACTGCCGAGCAGCTCCTTGCCCTGCTGCATCGAGGCAACGATTGTCTCGAGCCGACGCGCCGGGTCCTTCTGGTCAGTGCCGAGACTGGTCAGGATTGCGCCGACGTTGTTGCCCGCGCTGGTGCCCTTGCCGATGCTGCTCAGATGCACCGGGACCATCGCGACCAGCGAGTCCTCCGGCAGCTCGTCCTGCTCGTCGAGATAGACCCGCAGTGCCCCGGAGCACAACGCGAGGACGACATCGTTGAGTGTCACGCCGGCGTTCTTCCGAATCGCGTGGAGCCGCTCCAACGGCCACGACTGGGCGGCGAAACGCCGTGACCCCGTGATCGGGCCGTTGAGGATCGTGCGGGGGGCCGAGCTGGGCAGCGCCGCTGCTTGCTCGCGGATCAGCCGTTCTGCGGCGCGGTAGACGAGCGGACCGAGGGCGACGGTCTCGCTGACTGCCTCTCGGGCCATGCCGGCGAGGTTGGCCGGCGAGAACCCGCCGCCGCTGCTCTCGTGCTCACTGCCGCTCTCCCGTGGGATGTACGGCGCGCGCAGCTGGCGATCATCGGGGTCCGTGGTCAGTGACTGCTGCATGGTGCGCATCGCCGAGACGCCGTCCATCACGGCGTGATGCAGCTTCGAGTAGACCGCGAATCGGCCGTCGTCGAGGCCCTCGATGAGGTGCAGCTCCCAGAGCGGGCGCTGTCGGTCCAGCAGTGTGCCGTGCAACCGCGACACGAGTGCGAGCAGCTCGCGGATCCGGCCCGGGCGCGGCAGGGCCGAGTGACGAACGTGGTGCTCGAGGTCCAGCTCTTTGTCGTCCTGCCAGGCCCATTGGCCGAGCGTGCCCACCGAGCGATGGATCCGACGCCGGAACAGCGTAGTGATCTCCTCCACCGCGAGCATGTCGGCGTACACGTCCTTGAGATAGTCGCGATCCGCCCCGTCCGGAGTCTTGAACAGCTGAAGCCCACCGACGTGCATGGGCTGTTCTCGGGTTTCGGGCAGCAGGAACGCCTGGTCCTGCAGCGACAGCAGCGCCATGGCGGACAGCATGACGCAAATGACTCACGGAGGTGTGTGGTCTGATCACATTTGGGGCAAGGCCATGACGAAAGCGGGAAAGGCGGCAGACATGTCAGAACCGGAGCTCGACGCGCTACTTCACGAGACCCGCCGCTTCGAGCCCCCCGCGGACCTCGCCCGCGACGCGAACGCGACGGCTGAGACATACGCCGATGCAGCCGAGGACCGACTCGCCTGGTGGGAGGAGCAGGCCAAGACGTTGGACTGGGCTGCGCCCTGGGATCAGGTACTCGAGTGGCAGCTGCCGTTCTCCAAGTGGTTCATCGGCGGAAAGCTCAACGCGTGCGTCAATGCCGTCGACCGGCACGTGGACTCCGGCGCGGGAGCGAAGGTTGCGTTCCACTGGGTCGGCGACGGCGAGCGCGAACGCCGCGACGTCACCTATGCCGACCTCAAGCGCGAGGTCTGCAAGGCTGCCAATGCGCTGACGGCGTTGGGCGTGAATGCCGGCGATCGCGTAACGATCTACATGCCGATGATCCCCGAGACTGTCGTCACGATGCTCGCCTGCGCGCGGATCGGTGCACCACACAACGTGGTCTTCTGCGGATTCTCATCAGATTCGCTACGCGGCCGGATCCTCGACTCGGACTCGCACGCCGTGGTCACCACCGACGGCCAGTTCCGTCGCGGCGCTCCGACACCGGTGAAGCCCGCAGTGGACGAGGCCCTCGAGGGCTGTCCCGACGTACACACCGTGCTTGTGGTTCGCCGTACCGGCGACGAGGTCTCCTGGACAGACGACCGTGACGTGTGGTGGCACGACGTCGTCGAGTCCGCATCGGAGGAGCACGAGGCTGAGGCGTTCGACTCCGAGCACCCGCTGTTCATGATGTACACGTCCGGGACGACCGCGAAGCCCAAGGGCATCCTCCACACGACGGGCGGCTACCTCACCCACGTGTCGACGACGCACCGGCTCGTCTTCGATCTCAAGCCGGACAGCGACGTCTACTGGTGTGCGGCCGACATCGGCTGGATCACCGGACACAGCTACATCGTCTACGGGCCGTTGATCAACCAGGCGACCTCGGTGATGTACGAAGGAACGCCCCACCCCGGCGACAAGGCGCGCTGGTGGAAGCTGATCCAGGACCACAAGGTCTCGATCCTCTACACCGCGCCCACCACGATCAGGACACTGATGAAGTGGGGCGCCGAGGAGCTCGAACCCTACGACCTGACCTCACTGCGCCTGCTCGGGTCGGTCGGCGAGCCGATCAACCCCGAAGCCTGGATCTGGTACCGCGAGCACGTCGGCGGCGGACGCACCCCGGTGGTCGATACGTGGTGGCAGACCGAGACCGGCGGCATCATGATCACGCCGCTGCCCGGTGTCACGGCGACCAAGCCGGGTGCGGCGATGACGGCGTTCCCCGGGGTCAGTGCAGACGTCGTCGACAACGACGGCAAGCCTGTCGGCAATGGCGGTGGGGGCTTCCTTGTCCTCACCGAGCCGTGGCCCGGAATGCTCCGAGGGATCTGGGGCGACGACGAGCGCTACAAGGAGACGTACTGGTCTCGTTTCGACGGCTTCTACTTCGCCGGCGACGGCGCCAAGAAGGACGACGACGGCGATCTGTGGCTGCTCGGGCGGGTCGACGACGTGATGAACGTGTCCGGTCACCGAATCTCGACCACCGAGGTCGAGCACGCCCTCGTCAGCCATCCGTCGGTGGCCGAGGCGGCGGTCGTCGGCGCGAGCGACGCGACGACCGGTCAGGCAATCGTCGCGTTCGTGACGCCCCGCGGAAGCGTCGCCGAGGACGAGTCCTCGGGCGATGAGTTCGTGCAGTCGCTGCGCGAGCACGTCGCAAAGCAGATTGGCCCGATTGCGAAGCCCCGGCAGGTGCTGGTCACCCCGGAGCTTCCTAAGACTCGCAGCGGCAAGATCATGAGACGGCTGCTGCGGGACATCGCGGAACATCGCGAGTTGGGGGATGTGACGACGCTGCTCGATCCGACCGTCACAGATGCGATCCGCGAACACATGTCTGGGGGTCCAGAGAAAGAGGAATAGGAATGTCATCGACGACATCCGACCGTCCTGTCCCGGCGCCTGCCCCAGATGTCGCCGATCCGGCGCCGTTAGGTCTCGCTGCCTTCGCACTGACCACGTTCATCCTGAGCCTGGCCAACGCAAACGTCTACCCCTCCGCTGCGGCCGCCGCGGTCTACACGGCGATTGCCTACGGCGGCAGCGTGCAGCTGCTCGCAGGAATGTGGGAGTTCAAGCGAGGCAACACCTTCGGGGCGACGGCATTCTCATCGTTCGGCGGGTTTTGGATCGCAGTGTTCTTCATCGTGCAGGTCGGCAAGATCGCCCCCGGCGCGCCGGGCACCGAGGCTCTGTTCGGAACCTTCTTCCTTGGCTGGACGATCTTCACGGCATACATGACGATTGCGGCCATGCGGGTGAGCGGAGCTGTCCTGCTCGTCTTCACACTGCTTACGATCACGTTCGTGTTCCTCACGATCGGCGCCTTCCATGCCAGCGCGCACATCACGCATATCGGCGGCTGGCTCGGCGTCGCGACGGCGGCGGCCGCCTGGTACGCATCGTTTGCGGGAGTCACGAACTCGACCTTCAACCGCTCGATCCTTCCGACCATCCCGCTCGCGCGGTGACGATTGGTTGACATTCCAACGGCCAAGGGCCCCGTCGATAGCGGGGCCCTTGGCCGTACTTTGATCCACGAGCACGTATTCGTGATGACGACCGAGGTTCAGGCGAACTTCCAGACCGACTGGGATGAGGAACGAAACGTCGCCGACGCAACCGCCAAGCTGACGGCGCTCAAGGCTGCGGGAATAGACACGATTGCCGATCCGACGGTGATCGGGCTTGGCCGCTACATCCCGCGCATCGTCGACATCGCGAAGCAGGTCGACCTCAACATCATCTGCGCTACGGGCGTCTACACCTACAACGATCTGCCTCGCTACTTCACGATGCGCGGCCTGTTCGGGCTCGGACCTACCGACCCGATGGCCGACATGTTCGTCATTGACCTCACCGAAGGGATCGGCGACACCGGCGTACGGGCGGCATTTCTCAAGTGTGCGATCGACGAACAGGGCATGACCGACGGCGTCGAGCGCGTGCTGCGATCTGTCGCTCACGCCCACCTGCGTACGGGCGCTCCGATCATGGTGCACACCCATCCCGGGACACACCGCGGTCTTGAGGTGCACCGAGTCCTCAGTGAGGAGGGTGTCTCGCCGTCGAACGTTCAGCTCGCCCACAGCGGTGACTCCGGTGACGCCGACCACCTCAGCTCGCTCGCGGAGCTCGGCTATCACCTCGGTATGGACCGCTTCGGCGTCGACGTGTATCTGCCGTTCGAGCAGCGGGTCGAAATGGTTGTCGAGCTGATCAGACGGGGGTTCGGCGACAAGCTGATGCTGGCGCACGACGCGTCGTGCTACTTCGACTGGGTGGAGCCGAGCGTTCTCGCGATGGCTCCTAACTGGAACTTCCTGCACATCAGCAAGGACGTGCTGCCGGCGCTACGCGCGAAGGGCCTCACCGAGGAGCAGCTCGACATGCTGCTCGTCGACAACCCGCGCCGGTGGTTCGAAACCCCCTCGCGTTTTCCGCCATGATCACCGACTTGTGGCGAAGCCTTGGTGGCGAGCGGCTCTTCTCGCGCATGGACCGCACACGAGACCACCATCGAGGTTGCCGTTCCGAACGGCGTCTGCCGCCCCAACAACTTCAGTACCCGGTGCGCGACGAGCTCGCGACCACTGACAGGCGAGGCCGATGGAGCCGAAGTGCTCGCTCTTCCCCGGGCGGTCTACCGAGACCGATGGCGCGGTCAGGGCAGCACTCGCCGCCTAGCCAGGCGGGACGAGGGGTGGGAAGTTAGGTGGGCGCTTCTCGAGGAACGCCGCTACCGATTCGGGTAGATCGGGGAGCTTGAAGGCCTGAAGCAGAAGCTCGTCGGCCGTGTCGTTGGCCTCCTGGATGGTCGCGGCTGAGCCAGCCCAGACCTGCGCCTTCATCCAGCGGAGTGAAAGCGGCGAGCAGTTGGCCACGATCTCGTGCGCGTAGGCCTGCGCAGCACCGAGCGCGTCGCCTACGACCTCGGTGACCAGGCCAAGCGAGAGAGCTTCTTCATCGGTGATCGCCCGCGCCGAAAGCAGCAGGTCGAGCCCACGTGACCAGCCGACGATCCGCGGGATCAGCCAGGCGAGGCCGTCCTCGGCGGGCAGGCCGCGACGCGCAAACGCGGTCGATAGCTTCGTGCCACGCTGCAGGAACCGCACGTCGCAGTAGAGCGCGCGGGTCAGGCCCAAGCCGACGCACGGCCCGTTGATCGCGGCGATGACCGGCTTCGGCACGGCGGGCTCCGTGGCGAAGTCCGCGCGGATGCCCTCGGTCGGTGGCATCTCGCCCGAGACCAGCTGCTCGAGCATTCCCATGTCGGCACCTGCGCAGAAGCCGCGGCCTGCGCCGGTCACGATGACGATCTTTACTGCCGGATCCGCAGCAGCGGCATCGAGATGGCGCAGATACGCGACACCCATGTCGAAGGTCCAGGCGTTGAGCGCCTCAGGCCGGTTCAGCGTGATGGTGGCGATTCCGTCCTCGACGGCGTAGGTGACGACCTCGCTCATCGGGGTGCCAGCTCTCGTACCGCGGTCGCCGCATCGACGCCGACCGGAAGCACCGCGAGCACCGGCGTCGTGATGCCGTTAGCGACGTACTCACCGATCCGCTCGCGACAAGCCGCCGGAGCTCCGTGAACGACGAGGTCGTCGACCAGCTCGTCCGGGATCGCCGCCAACGCGCCCTTGCGGTCGCCCGCCGCCCACGCTTGCTGCATCGGTGCCATCAGCTCACCGCGACCCAGCCATTCGTGAAACGCGCGGTAGACGGGAACGGTGAGGTACGCCGCGATCGCGAACCGCCCAACCGCGCGCGCCATGTCCACGTCCTCGGTCGGCGCGACAAAGATCCGCGCGGCCAGCTCTTTCCCGGAGCCACCTTCCGCAAGTGCACCGGCAACGGCCGGCACGTCCTTCGGTGCCAGCCAGTTCGTAATCGCGCCATCCGCCTCACGTCCGGCTAGGCGCAGCATGCCGGCCCGCAGCGCGGCAAGCAGGACTGTCGGTGGCTCGGGTGGCACGAAGCCCATCCGGAAGCCCTCGATCTTGAAGGTCTCGTAGGTCTCGCTGACCTTCTCCCCTGTCATCGCCTTCGTGAGGAAGTCGAGGGTGTCGCGAGTCTTCGCGTAGGGCTTGTCGAACGACGTGCTGTTCCACTTCTCCACGATGACGTTCGACGAGGTGCCGACTCCCAGCACGAAGCGGCCGGGAGCCGCCGCTGCAAGGGAGCCCGCGCACATCGCGAGAGTCGCCGGACCGCGCGTGTAGACCGGGATGATCGCCACGCCGAGCCGCAGCGCCGGCGCCCACACGCTCGCCAAGGTCAGCGGAGTGAAGCCGTCGTAGCCGTTCGACTCCGCCGACCACAAGTCGGTGTATCCGAGATCGGGAAGCGATTCGACGATCGACTGCTGATCGAGGAGGGCAATGTCGTCGAAGGGGAACGTGATCCCGTAACGCTGCGGCATGGCGATCAGACTCCCAGAGACCGGCCGACGATCTCCTTCATGATCTCGGTCGTGCCTCCGTAGATCGTCTGAACTCTCGTATCGATGTACGCCTTCGCGACGGGGTATTCGAGCATGTAGCCGTAGCCGCCATGCAGCTGAAGGCAGGAGTCGATCACCCGCTTCTGCAGCTCAGTGGTCCACCACTTCGCCATTGCGGCATCGACGGCTGAGAATCGGCCTTCGTTGTGCTCACTGATCGCCCTGTCGAGGTACACCCGCGCGATCTCCACCTCGGTCGCCAGCTCAGCGAGCACGAAGCGTGAGTTCTGGAAGGAGCCAATCGGCTTGCCGAAAGCGGTGCGCGTCTTGCAGTACTCGATGGTGCTCGCGAGCACCGTCTCGGCAGACGCGACCGCGCCGACGGCGATAGACAGCCGCTCCTGCGGCAGGTTCTCCATCAAGTGGATGAAGCCACCATTGAGCTCGCCGAGCACGTTGTTAGCGGGCACCCGAACGTTGGTGAAGAACAGCTCGGCGGTGTCCTGTGCCTTCATCCCGACCTTGTGCAGGTTGCGACCGCGCTCGAAGCCCGCCATGCCCCGCTCGACGACGAGCAACGACGTGCCGCGCGCAGCCTTCGCCTCGGTGTCGGTGCGAACCACCACGATGACGAGATCCGAGTTGATCCCGTTCGTGATGAACGTCTTCTGACCGTTGACGATCCAGTCGTCGCCGTCGCGGACTGCCGTGGTCTTGATGCCCTGCAGATCGGAGCCGGCTGCCGGCTCGGTCATCGCGATCGCCGAGATCAGCTCACCGCTGCAGAAGCCTGGCATCCAGCGCGCTTTCTGCTCGTCAGTCGCGAGCCGCTCGAAGTACGGCGCACAGACGTCGTTGTGCAGCCCGAAGCCGATACCGCTGGCCCCGGCTCGGATCAGCTCCTCGAGGAGCACCGCGTTGTAACGGAAATCGAGTACTCCGCCACCGCCGTACTGCTCGCTGATCTCGAAGCCGAGCAGACCGTGCTTGCCGGCCTCGACCCAGACGCCGCGATCGACGAGGCCTTCGGACTCCCACTCGTCGTGGTGCGGCGTGATGTAGCGCTCGACGAACCCGCGGGCGGTGTCGCGGAACGCCTCGTGGTCAGCGGTGTAGAGGTCCTTCTGCATGTCCGCAGAATACGGTTCGGTTCTGAGTCGGGTGAGACGGACCCGCCCTCAGGTCGTCGCCTTGCGGACACCCCGGTACCCGATGGCCAGCACGACTGCCACGACGCCCAAGATCAGGATGGCAAGCACGAGTGGGCCGATCGCTCCGACGATCGCGTCGATGCCCCGGCCGAAGCGGCTCCACGACGTGTGCCAGGCCTTCGACAGTCCGTGGCGGTGATGCGGCACAGCGGCAACCAGCGCATCCGGCGTGACGTCAACAGTCAGCGTTGAGTACGACGTCTGATTTCCGAGCACCTTGAGCTGACCGGTGAGCTGGTCGATCTGCTCCTGTACTTCTTGGATGCGCTCCTGGACCGCGAGCGTGGCCCCGATGGTTGTTGCCCGGCCGAGGATCGTGAGGTACGTCGAGCGGGTCTGCTGCAGGGCGTGCAGCTTCGCGGACAGGTCGACGTAGTGGCCGGTGACGTCATCGGCAGACGTCGTCAGCGACAGCACATGGCCGCCGCCGATCTTCTCGGCGGCGTTGATCGCGTCATCGAAGTGGTCGACCGGAATGCGCAGCACGACCTCGCCCGACGGCTCGCCACCACCGGTGTTGGTGTTGCTGCTCGCGACATAGCCGCCTTGGGCGGTGGCAAGAGTCGACAGCTGCCCGACCACGGACTGCACCTGAGACTTGCCGACGCGCACCGTGAGCTCGCCGGTCTTCACGATCTTGGTTGCTTCTACCGATGAGCTGGCGTCTGTCGCGGTCGGGGAATCCGGAGCGGTCTGGGGCGTCGGCGCCGCGCCGCCGCCCGCGGACGACCCACTCGTAGCCGAACCACTGCCGGTGGCAGAGAACTGCTCGACCGACCCATGTCGTAGGGCCAAGGAGGGCGCCGACGACGTGACGCCGGAGTCCGCGGTGGCGCCGTAACCCCCGGGCACGCTCGCAATCGGAATCCCCGCAGGCTCGAGTAGCGCGGTCTTCGAGCTGCTCGAGCCCGAGCCACCTATCGCGAACGCCGTGGCGACCAGCGCGACGAACAACGCGAGAGTGCCCATCAGCGCGACCCGCGCGCGACCATCCAGACGAAGCAACCGGCCTACGGACATGACGCCTCCCCAACCTCTAGTTGGTGGTTGGACGCCTCGGCGACGACAACGGTTCCGGGCTAGTCGCCCGCGTCTACGACGACGAGTATGGCGCCGGCGTCGACCTGCTGACCTGCTGTCACCCGCACCTCGCCGACGACTCCCCCGGTCGGACTCACGACCGTGTGCTCCATCTTCATCGCCTCGAGAACCACCAGCGGATCTCCCTTGGCGACTGAGGCGCCGGGCTCGACGAGGACCCTCACCACCGCCCCGGGCATCGGCGCGACGAGCGAGCCCGCGGCGACCGACTCCGACGGATCGGCGAACCGCGGCACCACGGTGTACGACGAGGAGCCGAGAGGCGAGTCGACATCGATGGTTTGGCGATCAGCCCACACCACGACGAACGACCGGCGACGTACGCCATCGAACGTTGCGTCGACGACGTGATGTTCCGCCGAGTGCAGCTCGACTTCAACCGCCACACCATCGACGGACAGGCTCACGGCTTGCCCGCGGCCGATCGCGTAGCGGACGACGTACTCATCCGCGCCGTCGGCCAGCGTGACGACCTGGGTCGTCGACGGGTTGTTGCGCCAGCCGCTCGGCAGTCGCGCCCAGGTTGGCGCGCTGGCCCGGTTGACGATCTGCAACGCGAGAGCTGCCACGGCGACGTGCTCCCGGCGAGCAGTCTCGGAGCCGAGGAGCGGCGCACCGAGCACCGCCGGGTCGTGACGGTCGAGGTACGCGGTGTCTGTCGACCCGGCGAGAAACTCCTCCTCGCGAAGGATCCGCACCAGTAGGTCACGGTTGGTGGTAACACCGTGAAGCCTGGATGCAGCGAGCGCGGCCGCAAGCCGCGCCGCTGCCTCGCTCCGCATCGGAGCATGCGCGATCACCTTCGCGATCATCGCGTCGTAGTACGGCGACACGACGCTGCCCGACTCGACACCGGAGTCGCACCGTACGCCGTCCGCCACCTCGAACTGGCGCAGCGTCCCGGTAACAGGCAGGAAGCCGTTCGGTGCGTCCTCGGCGTAGAGGCGTACCTCGATCGCGTGGCCGTTGATCGACGCCTGCAACGCCTCGGGCGGCAACGGCTCGCCGGATGCGACGAGGATCTGGAGCCGCACCAGATCGAGGCCGGTGACAAGCTCGGTCACCGGGTGCTCGACCTGCAGCCGGGTGTTCATCTCGAGGAATGAGTACGACGAGTCGGCTGCCATGACGAACTCGACGGTCCCGGCGCCGACGTATCCAACTGCCCTAGCGGCGGCAACCGCGGCCTCGCCGAGACGCTCTCGCAGCTCCGGCGTCACGGCCGGAGACGGCGCCTCCTCGACGATCTTCTGGTGTCTCCGCTGGATCGAGCACTCCCGCTCGAACAGGGATATGACATTGCCGTGACTGTCGGCGAAGACCTGAACCTCGATGTGACGTGGTGCTTCGAGGTAGCGCTCGCAGAAGACGGTCGCGTCGCCGAATGCGCCCGCAGCCTCACGGCTTGCTGCCTCGACGGCGTCGGCGAGCTCGGACGCCGCGCGCACGATTCGCATGCCGCGACCACCGCCACCCGCGGAAGCCTTGACCAGCAGGGGGAACCCCACGTCGGCAGCGCCCTCGACCGTCTCCGACCAGGGCAGGGTCGGTACGCCGGCGTCGCGCATCATGCGCTTCGCGCCGAGCTTCGACCCCATCGCCTCTATCGCCGCGGCCGGCGGACCGATCCAGGTCAGCCCGGCGGCGACAACCTGTCGTGCGAACTCGGCGTTCTCCGACAGAAAGCCGTACCCGGGATGGATCGCATCCGCACCCGCGGCCTTCGCAGCAGCGACGATCAGCTCGCCGCGGAGGTAGGTCTCGGCTGGCGTGTTACCCGGCAACCGGACTGCGGTGTCGGCCTCACCGACGAACGGCATCTCGGCGTCGGCGTCGCTGTAGACGGCAACCGTTGCGATGCCCATCTCACGCGCAGTGCGAAAGACCCGGCGGGCGATCTCCCCGCGGTTTGCGACCAGGATGCTGTGGATCGGCGGCATGGCGGCTACATCCGGAAGACGCCGAAACCGCGGCGTCCCTGGACGGGATTGTTGTGGGCGACCGACAGCGCCATGCCAAGCACGGTGCGGGTGTCGCGCGGGTCGATGATGCCATCGTCGTAAAGCCGGGCGGTGAGGAACAGCGCCTTGCTCTCGGCCTCGATCTGGTTCTCGACCATCTCGCGCATCGCCGCGTCAGCCGCGTCGTCGTACGGCTGCCCTTTCGCCTCCGCTGAGGCCCGCGCAACGATCGAGAGCACGCCGGCCAGCTGCGCAGGTCCCATGACCGCCGACTTCGCATTGGGCCAGGTGAAGAGGAATCGTGGGTCGTAGGCGCGCCCGCACATGCCGTAGTTGCCGGCGCCATACGACGCACCCATGTTGACCGTGAAATGCGGCACGTCGCTATTGCTCACCGCGTTGATCATCTGTGCGCCGGCCTTGATGATGCCGCGCTGTTCGTACTCCTTGCCCACCATGTAGCCGGTGGTGTTCTGCATGAACAACAGCGGAGTGTCGGAGGAGTTGGCCAGCTGGATGAACTGCGTCGCCTTCTCGCTCTCCTCGGCGAAGAGAACGCCACGCGCGTTGGCCAGCACACCGATCGGATAGCCGTGGAGCTGCCCGAACCCGGTCACCAGCGACGACCCGTACAACGGCTTGAACTCGTCGAACTCGCTGCCGTCGAGGATGCGCGCGAGCACGTCACGCGGGTCGAACGGCTCACGCAGATCCGTCGGGACCATCCCGACCAGGTCGTCGATGTCGTAGAGCGGCTCGGGGTAGGACGAGGCCGGTTGCCGACCCAGCTTCTCGCGATTGAGCCGGCGCACGATCTGGCGACCGAGCCGAATCGCGTCGAGCTCGTCGACCGCGAGGTAGTCGGCGAGCCCGCTCACTCGGGCGTGCATCTCGGCGCCGCCTAGCTCCTCTTCATCGGAGACCTCGCCGGTCGCCATCTTGACCAGCGGCGGCCCGCCGAGGAAGACCTTCGCGCGACCCTCGACCATCACGATGTAGTCCGACATCCCCGGCACGTACGCGCCGCCAGCCGTCGAGTTGCCGAAGACGAGTGCGACCGTCGGGATGGCGGCAGCCGACTTGCGTGTCAGGTCACGGAAGCCCGCGCCACCGGGAATGAAGATCTCGCTCTGCGTCGGCAGGTCCGCGCCACCGGACTCGACCAGGTTGAGGACCGGAAGGCGGTTCTCACTGGCGATCTGGGACGCCCGGCCTTGCTTCTTCGCCCCGAACGGGTTGACCGCGCCACCACGGACCGTCGGGTCGTGTGCCTGGACCAGGACCTCTGTGCCCTCGACTATGCCGATCCCGGTGACGACGCTGCCGCCGACAGCAAAGCTGGTCCCCCAGGCGCACAACGGCGAAAGCTCGAGGAACGGCGAGTCGGGATCGAGCAGCAGCTCGATGCGCTCACGCGGGAGGAGCTTGCCGCGCTGGTGGTGACGATCAACGTTGCGCTCGCCGCCACCCGCGTTGGCAAGTGCGAGCTGACGATCGTGCTCGGCCAGGAGCTCGAGCAACGACTCGCGCCGCGACGCGAACTCCGGTGCGTCACGATCGACGCGATCTGGCAGGACCGGCACGAGGCCGGACTCTATCTATCGCCCGGTCACAGTGCCGTGAGCTCGTCGTACTCCGCGTCGCTCAGCTCGACCGATGCTGCGCCGCAGTTGTCCTCCAGATGCGCGACCGACGATGTTCCAGGGATCGGCAGCATGACGGACGAGCGCTTCAACAGCCACGCCAACGCGAGCTGCGACGCGGATGCGTGGTGGTTCGCAGCGATCTTTGCCAGCGGTCCGCCGTCAGCGGCGAGCTTGCCGGTCGCCAGCGGATACCAGGGGATGAAGCCGAGACCCTCCCGATCGCAGTAGTCGACGACGTCCTCGTGATGACGGTCCGTGAGGTTGTAGAGGTTCTGGACGGACACGACGTCGACAACCTGGCGCATGACCTCGAGCATCTCGACGTCGACCTCGGACACGCCGATGTGCCGGATCTTGCCCTCGTCCTGCAGCGCCTTCAGCTCGCCGAGCGACTCCTCGACCGGCGTCGCCGGGTCGACCCGGTGCAGCTGGTAGAGGTCGATGCGTTCGACACCCAACCGCCTCAGCGACATCTCCAGACATTGCCTGAGGTACGCCGGCCGCGCGACCGGGCTCCAGGCAGCGGGCCCACTGCGCGTCAGACCACCCTTGGTAGCGATGACCAGACCTTCGGGATACGGGTGGAGGGCCTCGCGAATCAGGTCTTCGGATATGAACGGGCCGTAGGCGTCGGCGGTGTCGATCAGGTCGACTCCGAGCTCGACCGCGCGACGCAGCACCCGAATGCACTCGTCGCGATCCTTCGGCTCACCCCAGATCCCCTGGCCGGTGATTTGCATCGCGCCGAAGCCGAGTCGATGGACCTCCAGATCGCCGCCGATCGAGAAGGTCCCCGAGGAATGGACCGGAGCTGCTGCGAGGGTCATATCGGCGCAACTCACCCGTGCGGGCGAATCATTCCCGTCAGCGAGGCCGCAGCTCCCAGAACGCGATGCCCGCGGCCGTCGCGACGTTGAGCGAGTCGATGCCGGCCGACATCGGGATCTGTACCGCGGCATCACACGCGTCGATCACCTCGCGTGAGAGTCCGTCACCTTCGGTGCCCACCACGACGGCGATCCGGTCGGCCGCGCCGATCTCGACCCCGCCGAGCGACAGGGCACCCGGTTCAGGGGTCAGCGCGAACGTCCGGAAGCCAGCCGTTCGCAGCTCGCCGATCCCGCCCGGCCACGATGACGCTCGGGCGTACGGCACGGTGAACACAGCACCCATCGACACCCGTACCGACCGCCGATAGAGCGGATCGGCCGCCCGCGGCGAGATCACTACTCCGTCCAAGCCGAGGGCCGCCGCCGTACGGAAGATCGCACCGAGGTTCGTGTGGTTGACGATGTCCTCGATCACCGCAATCCGGCGTGCGCGAGCCAGCACCTCCTCGAGTGAGGGCAGCGCTTTGCGACGCGCCGATGCGAGGGCACCGCGGTGCACATGGAAGCCGGTCAGCGACTTAAGGACGGCATCGCTGCCGACAAACACGGGCGCGGACGAACCGCGCAGCCAACGAGCAGAATCGGCGAGCCATTTGGGCGTCATCAATGCCGAACGCAACTCGTAGCCGGCGTCGAGCGCACGCTCGATCACCAAGGCGCCCTCGGCGATGAATAGCCCGTGGGGCGGCTCGAACGACGTACGAAGTGCAACGTCGGTCAGCGAGCGGTAGTCAGCCAGCCTCGGATCGTCGGGGTCGTCGACCTCGACGATTTGGGGCACGAAGGTCAGTCGAGCAGGTCGGGCTGCTCGCGGACGATCTTCTCGTAGAGCGGCTGGAAGGAGAACCAGCCGGCGAGCTCCGACCCGACGTAGTCGTGGGTCTTCTTCGCCTGGTCGGGGTCGATGTGGACCACCTTGCCCGCCGCCTTCGCGAGCAGCTGGACCTGGCAGGAGCGCTCCATGGAGATGAACCACCAGACGGCGGAGTCGACCGTGGTGCCTGCGGTCAGCAGGCCGTGGTTGCGCAGGATGACGGCCTTGTTCTCACCGAGCGCGTGCGCGATCCGCTTGCCCTCTTCGAGATCGGTCACGACGCCGGTGTAGTCGTCGAAGAGCGAGTGGTCGTCGTAGAACGCGCAGACATCCTGGGTGATCGGCTCGAGCAGCTCACCGAGCGTCGAAAGCGCACGGCCGTACGTCGAGTGGCTGTGCGCAGCCGCGACCACGTCGGGGCGTGCCTCGTGCACGCGGGAGTGGATGCAGAACGCCGCTTCGTTGACGTAATAGTCGCCTTCGACGACCTGGCCGGTGTCGTTGACCCGGATCAGCTTGCTGACGGAGACGTGCGCGAACGGCACCGCAAACGGGTTCACCCAGAACGTATTGGTCTCGATCGGGTCACGAGCGGTGATGTGACCCGCGACACCTTCCTCGAAGCCAAACTTCGCGAAGAGCCGGAAGCCGGCGGCGAGCCGCTCCTTGCGGTGCTGGCGCTCGTCCTCGAGCGAGTCGAACTTCGGCATCGTCGGAAACCACTTCTCAGCCATGAGCCGATTATCTCTCCAACTAGGCGGGATTGTCAGGAGTCAGGAGTCGGGATTCTGCTTGCGCCACTCACGCATCCGACCGTCCGGACCGAGCTTGAACAGTCGCTCGCACTCCGGACAGATCGGGTACTTCTTGGGGTCCCGCGTCGGGACCCAAACCTTGCCGCACAGCGCGACGACAGGCGTACCGGTGACCATCGCCTCGGTAATCTTGTCCCGATCGGCGTAGTGAGCGAACCGCTCGTGGTCACCATCGTGCGTCGGCATGACGTCGGGGCGCTCGACGATCCGAACGTCGGTGTCTACCTCGGTCACGTCATGAGCGTAATCCGGCGATAGCAGGCTGAAGTACGCCAATCGGTGGGTGCAGTACGCCATTCGCCAACCGGAACCGTCACAACGTGCCATGGCGCGCGGCAGGTCGGATACCCGACAACTGAGGGGTAGGCATTCGACCGTGGAAGGAGGCGTCGTGAACGCACTCGAACAGCTCGTCAGCGAGGCGTGCGATGACGGCGCGGTCACCGAGGTGATCCGCCCGGCCGCGATCATCCCCGAGGACGCGGGCCGCGAGATCCTTGCTTATCTGGCTTTCCGTGATGTGCGCATGGGTGGGCTCTGGTGGGCAGAACCCTCGGCCTGGAAGCGCTTCGACCGACCGTGGAATGGAGCGGATCGAGGCCCTGGAACGGCAGAGCTCCTCGGCACGTTGCAGATCATTCACGGCATGCCGACGAGGTACGAGATCACGCTCTTCCGCGCAACGATCACCCTGGCCGGTCGTCAGCTCGGGTACAGCGTGACCTCACTCTGCGACGAAGCCCTGGCCTACGGCGGTCTCACTCTCGCAACGTGTCCTCGTGCAGAACTACGACCACCTCCGCAGCCCTACCGGCAGCTCCACTGAGCGCAACGCGGCACGCCGCCGGGGCTAGGGTCGGCGACCATGAGAGCGATCCAGATCACGGAGTTCGGCGGTCCAGAGGTGCTGACGGTTGCCGAGCTTGCGGAGCCGACACCGTCTGAGGGCTTTGGCCTGGTCAAGGTGAGCGGCGCTGGCGTCAACTACGCCGACACGCATCAGACCGAGAACACTTATATCTCTGCGACGAAGCTGCCGATCGTGCCCGGCAGCGAGGTTGTAGGAACCCTTCCCGACGGGCGCCGGATCGCGTCGCTGGTCGGAGTGGGCGGGTACGCCGAGTGGGCACTGGCCCCGTCGTTCCTCAGTTTCGACGTACCCGACCAGGTCAGCGACGGCCAGGCACTGGCACTCATGGTCCAAGGGTTGACCGCTTGGCACCTGTTGCGAACCTCGACCCACCTCGTCGAGGGCGAGTCGGTCGTCGTTCACGCCGCCGCCGGCGGGGTCGGGACACTGGCGATCCAGCTTGCGAAGCACTGGGGCGCGGGTCGAGTCATCGGGATCGCGTCCTCTGCGGATAAGCGTGCACTTGCCGAGGAGCTCGGGGCGGACGCCACAGTCGACGGCGCCACCGACGACCTCGCGGGCGTGCTGCGCGAGGCAAACGGCGGGAAGGGCGTAGACATCGTCCTCGAGATGACCGGGGGCAACGCCTTCGACGCCAGCCTGGCAGCACTCGCGCCATTCGGCCGGCTGGCTACCTTCGGCATGGCGGGACGGGTTCCGCCGCAGCCGATCGAGCCGCGCGTGCTGATGATCGACAGCCGCACGGTGGTCGGCTTCTGGCTGACGAACTGCATCGGCCGGCCAGGAATGGTCCACGAACCCATGGCCGAGATGCTCGAGCTCGTGGCGGCGGGCGACCTCAGGCCGATCGTCGGCGAGACCTATGCCCTCGCCGACGCGAAGCTCGCCCACGAGGACCTGAGGTCACGTCGCTCAACCGGAAAGCTCGTGCTCGACCCGACCAAGTAACCGGATAAGAGGTACGAATCCCGGCATGTCCCACGACATCGATCCCGAGTTCACCGCCCAGCCGCTGCGGGCCATCGCCGACGCTGTGCTCGAGCGAGCCCGCGACCTGAAACTCGAGCACGCCGACGTCCGGGTCGAGCGGATCCGTACCGCCGACCTTGGGCTGCACGACGCGCGACTGGAGACGAGCCACGATTCCGACGAGCGCGGTGTCGCGGTTCGAGTCGTACACGACGGCACGTGGGGCTTTGCCGGCGGCGCCGTCATCACACCGGCTGCGGCACGGGCGCTCGTGGATCGCGCGGTCGAGGTCGCAACGGTGTCCAAGCCCGTCACTGGCGAACGAATCGAGCTGGCGCCCGAACCCAGCCACGGTGAGCAGACCTGGGTCTCGTCCTACGATGTCGACCCTTTCTCCGTCAGCGAGTCCGACCGGATCGCGCTGCTCGCCGACTGGTCTTCGCGCCTGCTCGCAGCCGAGGTCGTCAGCCACGCCGACGCCACGTTGAAGCAGGTCCGGGAAAACAAGTACTTCGCTGATCTGGCCGGCACCGTCACGACGCAACAGCGGGTGCGGATGCAATGCCAGCTCACCGCACTGTGGGTCGATGAGGCGACAGGTCGCTTCGAGTCGATGCGCACGATCGCGCCGCCGGTCGGACGAGGGTGGGAGTGGATGACCGGCGGCTACGCCTGGGATGCCGAGCTCGCCCAGCTGCCGGAATGGCTCGCCGAGAAGTCGAAGTCGCCGTCGGTGGAAGCGGGTCGATACGACCTCGTCATCGACCCGAGCAATCTTTGGCTGACCATCCACGAGTCGATCGGCCACGCGACAGAACTGGACCGGGCGCTTGGTTACGAGGCCAACTACGCCGGCACGTCGTTCGCGACGCCGGACAAGCTCGGCATCCTCCGCTACGGCAGCGACCTGATGCATGTCACCGGCGACCGCCAGGCTGAGCACGGCCTTTCGACGATCGGCTTCGACGACGAAGGCGTCTCGGGCCAGACGTGGGATCTGGTCAAGGACGGGACGCTTGTCGGGTACCAGCTGGATCGACGCACGGCCGCACTCTCCGGCTACGACCGATCGAACGGCTGCGCGTTCGCCGACTCTCCTCAGCACGTCCCGATTCAGCGCATGGCCAACGTCTCGCTGCAGCCGGTTGCCGGTGGGCCTTCGACCGACGAGTTGATCGCCGGCATCGAGGACGGTCTGTACATCGTCGGCGACAAGTCGTGGTCGATCGACATGCAGCGCTACAACTTCCAGTTCACCGGACAGCGCTTCCACCGGATCAAGAACGGCGCGATCGTCGGGCAGGTACGTGACGCGGCGTACCAGTCGATGACGACCGACTTCTGGGGCTCGATGGCCGCCGTCGGCGGGCCACAGACGTACGTGCTTGGTGGCGCCTTCAACTGCGGCAAGGGCCAGCCCGGCCAGGTCGCCGCGGTCAGTCACGGCTGCCCGGCGGCGTTGTTCCGCCAGGTCCGGATCCTCAACACGACTGCGGAGGCCGGCAAGTGATGGCAGAGCTGACTCCGCAGGAGGCCGTCGAGCGGGGGCTGGCAGCGTCCGGTGCCGACGGCTGCATCGTGATGGCAAACCACGACGCGTCGACGAATCTGCGGTGGGCCAACAACACCCTGACGACGAACGGCGTCACCCAGTCGCTGGCGGTGACAGTCGTGTCGACGGTCGAGGGATCGGACGGCATCCGCGCGGCCTCGGTCAGTCGCAACGCGACGTCGGCGCAGGATGTCGAGGCGCTGGTGCTCGAGGCGGACAGTGCCGCCCGTAGCTCTTCGATAGCCGACGATGCCGCGCCCTTTATCGAAGGAGGCACCTCGTCCGACTGGGACCGCGAAGCCGTTGAAGCGCCGGTTGCCGCACTCGGCGGCATCGCCGAATGGCTGGGGCAGATCTTCCAGAGCGCACGCGCCGCGGATCAGGGCCGCTACGGCTACGCAGAGCACTCGATCGTCACGACGTACCTTGGATCGTCGACCGGACTTCGGCAGCGCTATGCCCAGCCTGCCGTGCGACTCGAGCTGACCGGGCGGACCTCCGACGGGAAGCGATCGGCCTGGAGCGGACAAGGCGCCGCCCAGATCTCGGCGATCGATCTGACACACATCGAGGCAGACGTTGCCAAGCGGCTCGCGTGGGGCGACCGCCAGATCTCACTCGACGCCGGGAGATACCCGACGATTTTGCCGCCGTCGGCAGTCGCGGATCTGATGGTCTACGCGTTCTGGAGTGCGGGCGCGCTCGATGCCCACGAAGGGCAGTCCGTCTTCTCCAAGCCCGGCGGCGGGACCAAGGTCGGCGAGCGGCTGTGCGACCTCCCGATCACCTTGCGCAGCGACCCCGAGATGCCGGGACAGCAGTGCTGGCCCTTCGTCGTCGCCGGCGCTTCGAGCCGAATGTCGTCGGTCTTCGACAACGGGGCACCAATCTCAGCGACGGACTGGATCCGCGAAGGCGAGCTGCAGGCACTCATCCAGACCAGGCACTCGGCATCGGTGACTGGCCTGCCGTTCACTCCGGCAGTCGACAACCTGGAGATGACCGCGCCGGAGTCATCGGCATCGGTCGACGACCTGATCGCCTCGACAGATCGCGGCCTGCTGCTGACCTGCCTTTGGTACATCCGCGAGGTCGACCCGCAGACCCTCCTGCTCACTGGCCTGACTCGGGATGGCGTGTTCCTCGTCGAGGGCGGCGAGGTCGCCGGCGCCGTCAACAACTTCCGGTTCAACGAGAGCCCGGTCGCAATGTTGCGTCGGGTCGCAGAGGTTGGGCGGACCGAGGAGGCCCTCGCGCGAGAGTTCGGTGACTACTTCACCCGGACGCGAATGCCTGCTCTGCGGATCGACGACTTCAACATGAGTTCGGTCAGCCAGGCCCTGTAGCTCGCAGGCCTCCCACGCGGTTACTCGATGCGGAAGCCGACCTTCATCTGAACCTGGAAGTGTGCGACCGCGCCGTCCTTGAGCTGACCGCGAATCGACTCGACCTCAACCCAGTCGAGGTTGCGGACGGTCTGCGATGCCTTGGCGACTCCGTTGCGGATGGCCGCCTCGAGGCTCTCCGGGCTCGTACCGACGATCTCGCTGATGCCGTACGTCTGGTCAGCCACGGCGCTTCCTTTCCCTAGACAACACCCGAGTTGCGATCGCACCGACGGTATCTATGGCGCCGACCACCACCGACGACAGTCGGCTCATTGCGCCCTGGCAGTCGACGAGACGCAGCAGGGTCTTCGCCACGCGGGTCGGCAGGTCGAGCAACCCCGTCGTCGGCCTCGCAAGTCTCGAGCGCCTCGATCGATGCCGACCGTGGGTGGTTGTCGAGCAGCGCGAGTTCGCCCAACGAGCCGGGAGCCTCGATCACGTGAAGCGCACGCTGACCACCGCCGCGCGACTCGCGCTTGACGATGACGGAAGCCTGCGCGACGACGTGCAACCCGTCGCCCTCCGCGCTAGGTCAGCCGGACAACGTCGCCGACGATGACGACTGCCGGTGGTCTGACCCCCTCTTCGTCGGCCATCCGGGCAATCGCTGCGAGCGTGGCTCGCACCACCCGCTGGCTAGGCAGGGACGCATTCTCCACAACCGCAACTCCACAGTCGGGCGACCGGCCCCCCGCGACCAGCGCGGTCGAGATCGCCGCCAGATTGCCGACGGCCATCAGCAGGACCAGCGTCGCATTGGTGGAGGCGAGCATCGACCAGTCGACTGTCGATCGTGCGTCGCCGGGAGGGACATGGCCGCTTGCCACCACGAACTGCTGGGTCGTACCCCGCTCAGTCAGGGCGATCCCGGCGAGCGCCGCGGCCGCGGTCGCACTCGTAATCCCGGGAACGACCTCGACCTCGACGCCGGCATCACGGCAGGCATCGACCTCCTCACTTCCCCGGCCAAGCACGAACGCGTCACCGCCCTTGAGCCGTACGACGCGCTGCCCAGCCTGTGCTCGCTGCACCAACAGCGCGTTGATATCCGCTTGTTCGGCAGCATGACCGCCTGGCGTCTTGCCGACGTCGACGACCTCGGTCTGTGCGTCCAGTGAGTCGAGTAACCCGGTCGGACCGAGTCGATCGGTGACGATCACATCGGCGTCCTGCAGGGCACGGAGGCCTTTGACGGTCAGGAGATCAGGGTCACCCGGACCGCCACCGACCAAGGTCACTCGGCCAGTAGTCGGCCGGCGGCGACGTGGCGAGAGGGCACCGCTGCGCAGCGCGTTGCCGATCAGGTCGCGAAGGTCGGCCGCGCGTGCGGGATCGCCACTAGCCGATACGGCCACGGTCATGTCGTCGACCACCGCTGCCGCCGGCCGCCACGCCGCCGAGCTGACAGAGTCGTCTGCCCGCACGCACCAAACTCGCTGCGCCTCCGCCGCGGCGGCAACCTGCGCGTTGATGCCGGCATCGTCGGTACAGGCGAGCACAAGCCATGAGCCGTCGATATCCCCATCGGCGTAGGCGCGTTCGCGCACCTCGACGTCGAGCGTGGAGATCTCCTCGGCGACCGACGGGGCGATTACGACCACGTCCGCATTGGCCTGGACAAGGTCGATGACCCGCCGCGTGGCGACCCGACCAGCGCCGACGACAACTACGCGCCGGTCGGCCAGGTCGATGAACAGCGGGTAGCGCACCAGACCATCGTGTCAGGCTGGCGCGCTACCGAAGAGTCGATCACCGGCATCTCCGAGGCCTGGGATGATGTAGGCCCGGTCGTCGAGCCGTTCGTCGACCGCCGCGACGACCAACGACACGTTGTCGTCCGGGAACGCCGCGCTAACTCTGGCGATGCCTTCCGGCGCGGCCAGGATGCAGACGCACGTCACAGCTTCCGCGCCGCGAGCGAGCAGCACCTCGACGACGGCGACCAAGGTGCCGCCGGTTGCAAGCATCGGATCGAGCACAAAGACGTCGCGTCCGGCGGCATCCTCAGGTAGCCGGTCGGCGTACCAGGAGGGAAGCGCGGTTCGCTCGTCTCGCGCCAGGCCCGCAAAGCCGACTTCCGCGTCCGGAAGCAGCCGGATCAGCCCGTCGAGCATCCCCACTCCCGCACGCAGCACGGGCACGACCAGCGGTGGCGGCGAGGTGAGCCGCACCCCCGTCGTGATCGCTACGGGCGTCGTGATCGCGACCGGCTCGACCGATACCGAACGCGTCGCTTCATAGGCAAGCAGGGTGACGAGATCGTCGACGAGGCGCCGGAACAACGGCGTACGAGTCGACTGATCCCGTAGCTCGCTCAGCTTTGCCGCGACCACCGGATGGTCGACGACTGTCACCTTCATGAGGAGCCAACCACCGTCAGTCCTCCTCGCCGATGTCCTCGTTCCACAGCTCAGGGTTCGTGGCGATGAACTCGCGCATCAGGGTCTTGCACTCCTCGTCGTCGGCCACGATCACCTCGACGCCGCGAGACCGTAGGTGATCTTCTGCCCCCATGAAGGTGGCGTTCTCGCCGATCACGACCCGCGGAATGCCGTAGAGCAGGATCGCACCGCTGCACATGTCGCAGGGCGAGAGCGTCGTGTACATCGTCGAGCGGCGGTAGACGCTTGCGGGCTGCCGCCCGGCGTTCTCGAGAGCGTTGGTCTCGCCGTGGTGGATCGCGCTCCCGTGCTGCACGCGGCGGTTGTGCCCGCCCGCGACAAGCGCGCCGTCGGCGACGAGCGCGCCGCCGATCGGAATCCCGCCCTCGTCACGACCGGCGCGAGCCTCAGCGATGGCCGCATCGAGCCAGCGCCGGTCGTCCTCGGTGAGGGGCATGTCAGGCAGCGGCCGCCTTCTTCTTCGGCCCCATCCCCGCCTTGTAGAGAACGTAGTAGACGACAGCGGCCAGCACGAAGCCCACTTCAGGCGTCAGATCGCCAAGAGTTGCGTGGTTGCGGACGATGTAGCCCAAGAACTCGGTCTGGTTCGAGAACAACAGGATCGACACCACGCCACCAACGGCCATGGCGATGGGGCCGGCCCAGCTCGTGTGCTTGTGGTCGTAGAGCAGGTCGGCATGATTGCCCCTGCGCAGCAACTGGTCCACGAAGACGACCGCAAGCCACGGCGCGATCCAGTACGCGATCACCAATAGGAAGTTGTTGTACTTCTCGGCGGCGTCGTGAAGGCCGGTCCACGCGACGATGAAGCCTGCAACGCCGAAGACGCCGGCGATGAGTGCCCGGCGGAGCTTGAGTGGGATCTTGAATCCGAGAGTGTTGAACGAGATCGAACCCGAGTAGATGTTGATCGCGTTCGCAGCCACCGCGCCCAACGCAATCGCCACAAGGGTGAAGTCGGCAATGCCAGTCGGCAGCGGATTGGTGAACTGGCTGGTCGGTGAATCGCCCTTCGCAGCAATCGTGGCCGACGCCGCGCCGATGACCTCGAGCGCGATGCACGACAGGGCGACCCCGAAGCCACTCCACCAAGCCGTCGCTGCCTTAGAGGTCTTCGGCTCGAAGTACCGGGTGTAGTCGCTCGCGTACGGGTTCCAGCCACAGGCGTAGCCGAAGGTAGCCGCGACCGCGAGGGTGAAGCCGCCGTAGGTGCCGTAGCCACCGCCACCGTGACCGCCGTAGTGGCCCTTCGAGAACGTGTAGATGCCAGCGAGGACGAACGCCACGAGAAGAACTGGAAATACGAGCTTTTCGTACAAGTGAACGAGGTTGTGCCCATAGAGCGCGATGGCGATCTGTGCAACGACGATGATCAGCAGACACAGCACCCTGTTCCAGTGCAGCAGCGTGTTCAGCGCGAGCGCGCCGGACACGCTGTTGACCGCGAACCAGCCGACACCCGCGATCAGCGCGTTGATTCCGGCAGGAAGGATGTTTCCCCAGTAGCCGAACGAGATTCGCGACAGCACCATCTGGGGAACGCCGTACTGCGGTCCCTGCGCGGAGAGCGCGCCATGCGTGATCGAGCCGAGCACCGTGCCGAGCACGATTGCGCCGACCGACTGAGCGAAGCTCAGACCGAAGAACTCGATGCAGATAAAGCCAACGAACACCGTCGCGAACTCGAAGTTCGGCGACATCCAGGTCCAGAACAGGTTGAGCGGCTTGCCGTGCCGCTCGTTCAGCGGAATGAACTCCGCACCGCCAGGTTCAATCGTCACGACCTTCTGGCCGTAATCGCCCTCGCGGATCTCGGTGTTTTCCGCGAGCCCTGTCTCTTCCTGCACCGTGGTCATCTGCGCACAGCCCTCCCGGTCGTGGTGGTCGGGATGTTAGGCCACGCGTGAGTCCACAGGATCACGTGTCATCACGGCACGCCGAGCGCCGTAACACAGGTCGCGAATGTGACGGATGGGACGACCAGCCCGCGTCTTCAGGTACGACTCAGGTGGGCGGAGCAAGGTCAGGCCATGACCACACAGACGACGCGAGCACAGCGTGGCGGAGAGCCGCGCCATGAAGCGCAGCGCGGTGGGGAGCCGCGCCGCGAGACCCTGTTGACCGACTTCACCCTGGCGCCACTGTCTCCAGAAGAGAAGCGTCGCGCCGCTCTCACGGTGTGTCAGGGCTCGGAAACCGTGGCTGAGGCTCGCGAGCTGCTCAGCGCGCTCGGCCTCCTCGAGGACTCTGCTATCAGAGGCGCGGCGTAGCGCTCTTTCAGTCGGTAAGGTCCGGGATGTCGACGCCTGCGATGCCCGGCTGCTTGTTCATGCAGTCCTCGACCTCCGCGATCGCCTTGTCGTCGGCGTGATCGATCCGGAAGCGAACATCGCCGACCAGGTCCGCGGTCGGTCCAGTGGTGTCGAACGGCTCCGGAACGGCCTCGGGAGTGACGTCTTTACAGGCATCCAGCGCAGCCTGATGTTGTGCCTGGGTCGCGTTCGGCGAGAAGTAGAAGACCAGCTCTCGCTTGGTCAGCGCCGAGGTGTTGCAGCCCGCCAGAAGCAAGGCGACCCCTGCCGCGAGTGCAGCGAGCGCGAGCCGGCGAACGACCATTGGAAATCCTCCTGATGCAACACTCCCCGGCGTCTGTCAGCCTACGAGCATGACCCCAGGGACAAACGAGCCGATCGAGAGCTACGCACTTCTCGGCGACCTGCACACCGCGGCCTTGGTCAGCCGGCGCGGCGCGATCGACTGGCTGGCGTTCCCACGCTTCGACTCAGGCGCGTGTTTTGCCGCCTTGCTCGGAGATGACGAGAACGGCTCGTGGCAGCTCTCACCCGCCGGCGGACCCGAGTGCACCCGACGTCGCTACCGCGGCGACACACTGATCCTCGAGACGGAGTGGGAGACCGCCGGCGGCGCGGTTCGCGTTATCGACTTCATGCCCCCCCGCGGTGAGGCACCTGACGTCGTACGCATCGTCGAGGGCATCTCCGGCAGCGTCGACATGGAGACGACAATCCGGGTGCGGTTCGACTACGGATCGATCCTGCCCTGGGTACGCCGGATGGGCGGCGGGCTGCGGATGATCGCCGGTCCAGATTCGCTGTGCGTCCGAACACCGATCAGCCTGGAGGCTGAGGACAACAGCCACGTCGCGCGCTTCCGGGTCAACGCGGGCGACCGCATCCCGTTCGTGTTGACGTGGCAGGCCTCCCACCGCCACCCGCCTCGCGCGATCGATCCTGAGCAGGCGCTCCGCGACACCGAGACCGAGTGGACCGAATGGGTCGCCCATTGCCATTACGACGGTGAGTGGCGCGACGCTGTCATCCGCTCGCTGGCGACCCTCAAGGCGCTCACCTACCGGCCGACCGGCGGAATCGTCGCGGCCGCAACGACCTCACTGCCCGAGGCGATCGGCGGGGAGCGCAACTGGGACTACCGCTATTGCTGGCTGCGCGACGCGACCATGACCTTGCAGGCCTTGCTCTACGCCGGCTGCACCGACGAGGCGAAGGCTTGGCGGGAGTGGCTGCTGCGCGCTGTCGCAGGAGACGCCAAGGACATGCAGATCATGTATGGCATTTCCGGCGAGCGCCGGCTGACCGAGTTCACCCTTCCTTGGTTGTCGGGGTACGAAGGCTCGACGCCCGTCCGGGTCGGCAACGAAGCGTCGGGGCAGTTCCAGCTCGATGTGTACGGCGAGCTGCTCGACGCACTGCACCTCGACCGTGAGTCCGGGCTGACACCGCACGACGACTCCTGGGACCTGCAGAAGCTGATCCTCGACGAGCTCGAGGGCCGCTGGGCCGGCGCCGACCAGTCGCTCTGGGAGATGCGCGGCGAGCCACGGCACTTCGTCCACTCGAAGGTCATGGCCTGGGTCGGCATGGACCGCGCCGTACTCGCCGTCGAGAAGTTCGGCCTGGACGGACCGGTCGCGCGATGGAGTGCAATCCGTGACGAGATCCACGCCGAGGTCTGCGCGAAGGGGTACGACTCAGATCGAGGGACCTTCACACAGTCGTACGGATCTGAAGGTCTTGACGCCTCGACGCTGCTGATCCCGCAGGTCGGATTCCTGCCGCCCACCGACGAGCGAGTCATCGGGACCGTCGAGACGATTGCTCGCGAGCTCACCCACGACGGCTTCGTGCTCCGCTACGAGACCTCGCAAGCCGGCGATGGGCTCCGCGGGACCGAGGGCGCGTTCCTGGCGTGCACGCTGTGGTTGGCCGACGACCTGCATCTGATCGGCCAGGAGGCACGGGCTAGGGAGACCTTCGAGCGGGTGCTCGCGCTCCGCAACGATGTCGGGCTGCTGTCTGAGGAGTGGGACCCGAAGGCGAAGCGACAGCTCGGCAACACGCCACAAGCGTTCAGCCACGTGCCGCTGGTCAACACCGCTCGAGCACTGTCGAAGACCGGCGCCAAGACTGGTCGGGTGTCGCGCCGCGAGCCGCGTCATCACCGCGACGAGCAGGGTCGATAGGCTCTCCCCCGTGACAACCGAGGACAAGTTCGCCATTGCACTGGGCGTCTTCTGCGTGCTGCTGCTCGCGGTCGGCACACTCGTCGCAAAGGTGCTGTCAACCGCGCCGCCGAAGGTCATGCGGACCATGTGGCCGGTCGCCGCAGCGCTGACAGGTGCGATGTTCGCCGCGTTCGTCTACGTCGCGCGCTACAACGTCAAGGGGTGACGAGCGCGCGCTACGCGCTCGGACGAGCGGCCGGATCGACCGCCGCAACTCTTTCCCGCATTACCGGCCGCGGCGACGGCACCACGATCGGTGGCCGGCTCACCCTCGCCATCGCGCCGAAGGCGCTTAGTGAAGCTGCCGCGGGTCGCGAGCTGGCGCTCATCACTGGCACCAACGGCAAGACCACCACTCGCTCGTTTCTGGTCGCGGCTCTCGCGACACTCGGGCCGGTGGCAAGCAACGCCGGCGGCGCTAACCTCCCCACCGGCCTGACGGCAGCCCTGACCCGTGACCGGCGCTCGCCGCGCGGAGTGCTCGAGGTCGACGAGCCATTCCTGCCTCGGGTCATCGACTCGGTCCGACCGCGCGCGGTCACGCTGCTGAACCTCAGCCGCGACCAGCTCGATCGCTATGCCGAGGTTCGCCGCCTGGCAAGCATCTGGCGAGACGCGCTGCGGGATCCCGCTGGCCCCACCGTCGTCGCCAACTGTGACGACCCACTGGTGACCTGGGCCGCCACCTCGGCCCACTCCGTCGTCTGGGTAGCCGCCGGGCAGCGCTGGCATGACGACACATCGGTCTGTCCTGAGTGTGGCGGCGTGCTGTCTCGATCAGCAGACGACTGGTGGAGCGAGTGCGGCCTGCGACGACCGGAGCCCGAGTGGCGTGCTGAAGGCACGACTGTCGTCGACGGCGACGGCGCTCGTCACGACGTCCGGCTGAGCGTCCCCGGCGCCGTCAATGTCGGAAACGCGGCACTTGCTGCGGCGACGGCAGCCATCTGGGCAGTGCCCCCCGACCGATCGTTCGAAGCGATGAGTGCGATCGCCACTGTTGAAGGTCGCTATCTATCCACGACGTACGACGCGGCACCGGTTCGGCTGCTGCTCGCGAAGAACCCAGCGGGGTGGACCGAGGCGCTCACGATGGTGCCTGCCGAATGCACCCAGGTCGTCATCGCGGTCAACGCCCGGGCGGCCGACGGGCGAGACCCCTCGTGGCTTTGGGACGTCCCGTTCGAGCAGCTCGCTGGCCGCCACGCCGTAGCAACCGGGGAGCGGTCACGCGACGTCGCGCTTCGGCTTCGCTATGCCGGTGTCGACTGTGTGCGAGTCGACGATCCGGCGGCCGCGCTGACGGCCGCCGCAACGGGCGGCGCGGTCGAAGTGCTGGCCAACTACACGGCGTTCCAGACGTTCCGCCGGGTGGTCAGGGATGACTGACCCGGTTCGTATCGCGCTGCTCTATCCGGCCGTGCTGGGGACCTACGGTGATGGCGGTAACGCAGTCGTACTGGCCGAGCGGCTCCGCTGGCGTGGCATTTCGGCCGAGGTCATCCCGGTCGACATCGATCAGACCCTGCCGAACGAGGCAGATATCTATGTGCTCGGCGGTGGCGAGGACAGCGCCCAGACCCTTGCCGCCACACGACTTGCCGACGGCAGTCTGCGTCGCGTGGTTGACCGCGGCGCCACAGTGTTCGCCGTCTGCGCCGGCTTTCAGATACTCGGCGAGACCTTCCTCGATGGCGCCGGCGAGGCATACCCGGGTCTTGGCCTGATCGACTGCCGGACTGATCGCCTCGACGGCTCGCGAGCCGTCGGCGAGCTGTTGGTCGAGCCGACCGCTGCCGAGCTCGGCCTGCTGACCGGCTACGAGAACCACGGCGGACGCACCACCCTCGGGCCTGCGGCGGCGCCGCTCGGGTCGGTGCGGGTGGGCATCGGAAATGGCGCTCGGTCGATCGACGGAGCCATTCAAGGCAACGTCATCGCGACGTACCTTCACGGACCAGCGCTCGCCCGCAACCCGGCACTTGCTGACTTCCTGCTCAGTAAGACAGTCGGGCGATTGCAGCCGGTCGACGACACGGAGGCAGCGGAGCTACGGCGTGAACGGATCCACTCGGTTACCTCGCCGGGACGGCTGAGTCGTCGCCAGTGGAGACCGCCGGCACGGGATCGGTAGCGCCCGCACCGTACGCGCCGTACGCGCCGTACGCCGCGCTGAAGCCGACCATCACTGCCATTGCCGCGATCGTGATCCCGGAGTCATTGAGGCAGACCCCGAGGACTGCGGTCACTGAAGCCGCAATCGCTCCGGCCCGGAGACCCTGGTTCGAGCCAAGCGCCGCCGCGATCCGTCGACGTCCCGCGACGATCGCGACGACTGTTACGACTGCAACGAACGTCCCGACCGTAAGGCCGAACGTCGCCAGCGCGGAGTGGAGCTTGCGATCGATCTCCGTCCCGGCACCGCCATGCAGCACCTGCCCGACGAACCGACCAACGTGGGTCTGCGAGGCCGCCGGGCGCGAGTAGTCAGCGAGCGCAACCCCGATCGCGACCACCGCAGTCGCCACGACAGTGACGACAGCGCGCCGCCAGGTGATCCGCAGCTGAAGCAGCAGTGCGACCAGCACGATCGCTCCAGGAAGCAGGGCGAACACTCCCCCGATGTCGTCGCCGAGCTGCGGTGCGCCGTCGACCACGACGGCCACCCCGGCGATCGCCGCACCGGTGATCACACCCCGCCGTCCGCCGATCAGTGCGCCGGCGAGCCCAGCAAGCACCAAGCCTGACGTTGCGATCGCGGAGAAGTCGAGGTTGCCGACACCCGAGAAGCGCCCGGCGACAAGCGGGTCGTCGCCGAGCGGCGCCGACAGCTGCAGATGTGCCCCTGTCAGCTGGTCGCAGACCAATGCGACCAGAGTCGCCGCCAGCGGCACGATCGCAGCCCACACCGCACCCTTGCGCGACGCAACCAAGGTTGCAGCCGCGGCGATCGCCACGGCCCCGCCGACGACGATCACGGCGTAGACCGGCTGTCCCCAACGCCACCATGGAAACGCATTACCGACGAAGACCAGCACCGGTGCGGGTGCGAGGAGTCGCGCGAGCCAGCGTGCACCGACTCGGGCCCCGGCCGATGGCAAGAAGGTCAGCACGATCAGCAGGATCGTCGCTATGCCGAGCACCAGGAACGTCCGCTGACCGAGTGTGCGCTGGTCGACGGCATGCCGATCGTCGTCTACGAAGCTCGCGACCGAAGGCACGCTCGCACCGCTTTGCTGCATCGCGAGACCGACCACGGTCGACGGTGCCTTGACGCCCTCGATCGACATGATCGTCGGCGCGATGTCGATCAGCTGGACATACGGCGCCCGGCCCGCGGCTGACGAGCGAAGCTCGGTGTGGCTCCAACCGGGACCCGAGATTGCCAGCACATGCAGATGTGCACTGCCGGATGACGCATCGCTGATCCCGGCCACGATGACAGTGGCTCCCGACGGCAGCCCCGACACAGTGGCCGCGAGGTGCATGTCGGCCACCCGCGCCTCCGGGGCACGGTCAGCATCCGGCAGCACGTCGTACATGACCGGGTCGAGGGTGGCGATCACTGCGCCCGCACTCGCGTGATCCGCGACAGCGACAGCGGCGGCGACTGTCGGCACCTGGGTGGGGAGCGTGCCGTCCTCGTCAGTAAGCATCGGCGCGGCAAGCGGGCCGACGGCAATCGTTGCGACTCCAGCCTGGTCCAGACTCGTGCCGAGCAGTCCGATGGTCGTCTTGTACTCGCTAGTTGCATTCGAATCACGAAGCCTCGGCCAGCCTGTCGCGAGGATCGGGCACTTGCCATCGGCGTCCTCTGTGCGGTTCCCCGCCGTGACGGCAAGGATTCCCGCCGCGCAGCGTGTGACCGTGCCCCCGGTCTTCACACTCAGCTCCCCGACTGAGCCCTGCCCAGCGAGGTGCGTCAGTGTCGGCATGGCGACGACGTCGGACCAGCGCAGTCCCGGGATCGCGACGAACACCACGACCGGCTTCGGTGCCGGTGCGGCCGACGCACCGGCAAGCGGAAGCCCCGCGAGCAGCGCGAAGACTGCGACCAGCAGCAGCGCTGCCCGACGGGCCCTCACTGACCGTCAGGAATGATTTCGACGGGTCCGAGTCCGAGTGCCGGCAGGTCGTCGACGAATCCCGATGCATCTCCGACGATCACGGTGACGAAGTCGTCGGGGCGGATCCGGGACTTCGCAGTCGCATTGATCTCGTCGAGACTGACGTCGAGGATGCGAGCACGAAGCTGGTCGAAGTGGTCGTCGGCGAAGCCGTGTGTCGCAATGTCGCCGAGTCCTGACGCGACCGGGGACACACCTGCGAAGTTCACCGGGAACACCCCAGCGCGGTAGGCCCGTGCCTGCTCGACCTCGTCGACCCCCAGACCGTCGGTGTGCACCCGCTCGATCTCGGCAACCATGTCGGCGAGAGCTGGGATCGTGACCTCGCTCTGCACCGACGCACGGGCGGCAAACACACCGCCATGCTTCCTGGTGTCGAAGCCGCCGAAGGCGCCGTACGCGTAGCCCTTCTCCTCGCGGATCTTCATATTCAGCCGGGAGGAGAACATCCCACCGAGGACAAGCGCCATCGTCGTCATCGCGACGTAGTCATCGATCTGACGCGACGGCCCGTCGTGCCCGACCATGACGACCGACTGGACCGATCCCGGCCGGTCGACGACGACAACACGGCGACCAGCAGCCTGCGGGACTACATCCGGCGGCATACCGCCCGTCGCGTTGCCCTCCCAGCCATCGAAGACCAGGCCGCCGAGCGCGTCGATGTCGACGCCTGCCAGGTCGCCGACGACGACTAGGGTCGACGTCTCCTTGCGGAGCCGCCCGTCCCGGTAACGGCGGATGTCCTCTCGACCGAGGGCATCAAGACTGGACTGGGTCCCACCGTCAGGAGCGGCGTACCGACTCGTCGGTGCGAACAGCGCGGCGCCGAGCGCCTCTGAAGCCAGCACGGCCGGCTGGCTCCGCTCGATGCTGATCTCGTCGATCCGCTCGTCGAGAACCCGGTCCAAGGCGTCATCGGAGAACGTCGCCGCCCGGACGGCGTCGGCGAGGAGCTGGGTTGCTGCCGGAAGCTCGCTGACCGGCACCTCGAAGCCGGCCCGCAACGAGTCCCAGTCCGTCGATGCCCGCCATCCGGCGCCGAGCTGCTCGCCGGCCACGCCGAACTCGTACGCGTCGCGACCAGCCGCGCCTTCTGACAGGGCGCGGGCAACGATCTCGGCGATGCCCTCATGACCACGCGGCTCGAGCGCAGCGCCGGCATCGACGACCAGCGAGGCGACCGCAAGCGGTCGGCCGGGCAGGTGTGCGGACATGACTCGGCCACCCGCAACCGTCCGCCGCTCGAACGTCGGAAAGTGCCAGTCCCGAGGCGCGCCCGGTTCGGGGCGCGGTGCCGAGTGCGTCATGCCGCGACTTCCTCGTCGTCGGCGGCGGGAAGGAACGTCAGGACGACTCGGTTCGAAGGCGTCATCACCTCGGCCACGACTCTCGTCACGTCGTCTGCCGTGACGCGCAACAGTGCCGGCAGAGCCTCGTTGACACGACCTGGGTCGCCGAGCAGCGTGGCGTACTCGTTGAAGGTATCGGCACGCCCGTCGACCGACGCCATGTGGTGCAACCACTGACTGGTGATCAGGGCCTTGGCTCGCATGAGCTCTTCGTCGGTGATGCCATCCGACAGGCGTGCCACCTCAGCGTGGTAGGCCTCCTCGAGCTGCTCGATCGCGACGCCCTCCCGAACCGGCAGGTCGGCGATCGTGAGGGTCGCACCACCGATGAACGGCCATGAGTCGACGACGCCGTCGCTTGGCTGTAGGAGCTGCTGGTCGAGAACCAGCGACTTGTAGAGACGACTGCCGCGGCCGCCGCCCAGCACGGTTGCAGCCACCTGCATCGCGTCGTACTCGGGCGTCCCGAAGGGCGCGGTTCGATACGCAACGAAGGCACGCGCAACCGGGACCCGGTCGGTGACCGTCACACGCACCTCCTCGGTGATCCGCGGCGGGATGTCCGTCGCTGGCGGCGTCGGGTAGCTGCCCTTCGCGGGGATCCCACCGAAGTAGGTCTCGGCGAGGTGGAAGGCCTCGTCGGGGTCGACGTCGCCGACGATCGACAACACGGCGTTGTCCGGGCCGTACCAGGTCGCGTAAAAGCTGCGGGCGTCCTCGAGCGACGCCGCATCCAGGTCGGCCATCGAGCCGATCGTCGAGTGGTGGTAGGGATGACCATCGGGGTAGCTCAGGTCGTGGAGGCGGTCGAGCCAGGAGCCGTATGGCTGGTTGTCGCGGGTCTGCCGCTTCTCGTTCTTGACGACATCGCGCTGGTTGTCGAGGTTGTCCTGGTCGAGCGCCTCGAGCAGCCCACCCATCCGGTCGGCCTCGAGCCAGAGCATGGTCGCCAGATGGTGCGACGGGACGGTTTCGTAGTAGTTCGTCCGGTCACACCAGGTCGTGCCGTTCAACGTCCCGCCGGCAGCATTGACCGAGGCGAAGTGCTCGCCGCGAGCGACGTTCGCCGATCCCTGGAACATCAGGTGCTCGAAGAGATGGGCGAAGCCGGTGTGACCCGCCGTCTCGTGCCGCGAGCCCACGTCGTACCAGATGTTCACGGCAACGACTGGGGCGAGCCGGTCCTCGCTGACGATCACCTTCAGCCCGTTGTCCAGGGTGCGGGTGCTGAACGGGTAGCTCACTGACGGCGGCACGTCGGTCAGCATATTGAGGCCGACCTGAGACGGTCGTTCAGTTGACCTGGCGCTCCCGGCCAGTCCAGTACGGCTCGCGCAGCTTGAACTTCTGCACCTTGCCGGTCGCAGTACGCGGGATCGCGTCGACGAAATCGATCGAGGTCGGCGCCTTGTACCCAGCGATCCGCGACTTGCAGTGTCCGATCAGATCGGCCTCGGTGCACTCGGCGCCTGGAGCTCGGACCACGATCGCCTTGATGGTCTCACCCCACTTGTCGTGAGGTACGCCGATCACCGCGCACTCTGCAACGCCCGCTGCCGAGAACAAGCAGTCCTCGACCTCGATCGACGACACGTTCTCGCCACCCGTGATGATCACGTCCTTCTTGCGGTCCGAGATCGTGAGGTACCCCTCGTCGTCGATATCGCCGCCGTCACCGGTATGGAACCAGTCGCCTTCAAGCGCGGCTGCGGTGGCTTCCGGCTGCTGCCAATAGCCCTCGAGAACAACGTTGGACCGGGCTAGGACTTCGCCCGCCTCGCTGATCTTCAGCGTCACGCCGAGAGCCGGAGCCCCAGCCCGGCCGAGCTCTTTGGACACCTCGGTGATCGGCTTGCCGGCCTGTTCGCTGCGCCGACGGTTGACCGTCAGCAAGGGCGACGTCTCGGTGAGGCCGTAGATCTGGCAGAACTCCCAGCCGAGATCGTCCTCGATCCGCTCGATCGTCTTCGACGGCGGCGGCGCGCCGGCACAGATCACCCGCGTCGCCCGATCGCCGCCCGGGATCGGTCCATCCCACGACGGTGCGGCGTCGAGCACGGCATTCACCACAGCAGGGGCGGCGCACATGAAGGTCACCGCGCGATCGCGCACCCGGGTGAGGATGTCCGTGCCGTCGACCTTGCGCAGCACCACCTGGGGCACGCCAAGCCCGGCAGCGGTGAAGAGCATCCCCCAGCCGTTGGCGTGGAACATCGGCAGCGTGTGGAGATAGGTGTCCCAGTCGCTGACCCCGGCGTGCAGACCGAACGTGACCGAGTTGGTCCAGATGTTGCGATGCGTGATCTGCACGCCCTTCGGGCGCGCCGTGGTGCCGCTCGTGTAGTTGATCGTCGCTGTCGCGTCCTCGCTGGCCTCGGTCCAGGGCTCGGGCTCCGCGTCGTACCGGAGCAGCGCCTCGTCGCTGTGCCTGCCGAGCAGGAAGCGATGCTTCGCCGTCACTGTCGGGATGCCCTCGTCTGTCTCAGGATCCGCGAGCAGGACGCTGGCGCCGGAGTGCTCGACGATGTACTCGACCTCCGCCGAGCTGAGCCGGAAGTTGATCGGGACCAGGACGCGCCCTGAGCTCGGCACCGCGTAGTAGAGCTCGAGCATCCGCGCGGAGTTCGGCGAGATCACGGCAACCCGC